>CAZWTH010000091.1:0-8701 GCA_964636715.1 uncultured Solibacteraceae bacterium
CTCGGCGGGCCTGCCGGAACAGGTCAACGGGCTCGTCGTCGGTCCCAGCCGGAATCCCGTGGTGGCGGGTGTCACCAGTTCCACGAATTTTCCGGTCACCAGCGCCTCCTATCAGCCCAACTACGGAGGAGGGCAAACGGACGGGTTCCTGACGAAGCTGAATGCGAATACAGGAGCGATTATGGTCTCGACGTTCTACGGCGGCTCTTCGAATGACGCCATCAACGGCCTTTCGGAAGACCTGATCGGCCGTCTCTATTTCACTGGCTACACGTTGTCCATCGATCTGCCGGTGAAAGCCGCGGGCCAGGCGGCGCCGGGAGGCGGCGCTTTCGGCAGCATGGAAGCGTTCGCCGCCACAATGAACGCCGGCATGAATCAGTTGACGTTCGCGACATATCTCGGCGGGGCCGGCAGCGACTCCGGAAACGCGATCGCGGTAGATCCAATGAGTTCCGTCATTGTCGCCGGGCAGACCAGTTCTCCGGATTTTCCCGCGAAAGGCGAAAGTCTCAAGAGCATACCGACCCAGGTGCTCTCGTCGTTCCTGGTAAAACTCGCTCCCGACTGGACGCTCTCGGTGGCGGACGGGCCCACCGTAACCGTCGATTCCAGCCACCTGGCAGGCTATGGCGGCCTGGTGACGACCTTTACCTACGGCCAGCCGGGCGATATCCCCGTAGTGGGCGACTGGACAGGTACGGGCGTGAAACAGGCGGGTGTTTTCCGCAATGGAACCTGGATTCTCGATACAAATGGCGATGGCGTCCTCAATGCGGGCGATCAGGTGGTGGCGTTTGGTCAGGCGGGCGACATCCCGATCGTCGGCGACTGGACCGGCTCGGGCAAAGTGAAACTCGGACTCTTCCGCTCAGGCTCCTTTATTCTCGATCTGAGCGGGCATCTCTCGGGCATCGCGACCGGCGTTACGGACGCCACATTCTCATTCGGTCAGCCCACCGACATTCCCGTAGTGGGCGACTGGAACGGATCCGGCATCTCGAAGGTCGGCGTCTTCCGGAGCGGCTCCTGGCTGGTTGATTACAACGGCGACCATCTGTTCACCGGACTCGACAAGACTTACACATACGGGCAGGCCGGGGATATACCGGTTACAGGAAGCTGGGATTCGAGCGGGATCACGCGGCTTGGCGTTTATCGCGGAGGCAACTGGATCCTGAACTACATCGGCACAAACATCCTCGGCGTAGTGGGCTCCACCGAGCTCTATATTCCGTTCGGCGCGCCCGGCCAGATTCCGATCGTTCGCTAAACCTCGACCGATTTCGACGCGATCTCCGCAGTCACGATCGACGTGAATTCTTCGAGTGGGATCGCCCCCAGATCGCCGCGCTTACGATGCCGCACCGCCACCTTGCCGGCTTCGGCTTCGCGCCCGCCGATGACCAGCATGTAGGGCGTCTTCTGAAGCTGCGCGTCGCGGATCTTCAGGTTGATCTTTTCATTCCGGCCATCCACGTGGACCCGGACCCCGGCCGCCTTCAGCACATGCGCCACGTGCTCGGCGTATTCCGATTGCTTATCGGTGATGGGCAAAATCGCCGCCTGCACCGGCGCGAGCCATGTCGGGAACGCGCCCGCGTAGTGCTCCACCAGAATGCCGAAGAAGCGCTCCACCGATCCGAACAGCGCGCGGTGTACCATTACCGGCCGGTGCTTCTTCCCGTCTTCCGCGACATATTCCAGGCCAAACCGCTTCGGCAGCGTGAAATCGAACTGCACGGTGGAAAGCTGCCACAGGCGCCCGATCGCGTCCACCAGCTTCATATCGATCTTGGGGCCGTAGAACGCCGCTTCGTCGGCTACCACTTTCGCCTGAATCCCGAGGCGCTCGCACGCTTTCCGCAGCGCCCCCTCCGCCAGTTCCCATTGGGCGGGCTCGCCATCATACTTGCCACTCGCGCCCGCATCCCATGTGGACACCTCGGCCTTGTATTCGGTAAATCCGAATGTCTTCAGGGTGTCGATCGCGAATTCGAGGCAGTTAACGATCTCGTCTTCCACCTGCTCCGGCGTGCAGAAAATGTGCGCATCGTCCTGCGTGAAGCCGCGCACGCGCAGCAAGCCGTGCATAGTGCCGGAACGTTCATACCGGTAAACCGTCCCCAGTTCGCCCAGCCGCACCGGCAGGTCGCGGTAGCTATGTTGCCCGTCGCGATAAATCAGGATATGCCCTGGGCAATTCATCGGCTTGAGCTGATATTCCGCATCGTCCAGCTCCATGGGAGTGAACATGTTCTCGGAATAATAGCCGGCGTGCCCCGAGGTCTTCCACAACTCGCGCCGCATCACGTGCGGGGTATAGACGAGCGAGTAGCCGCGCTTCAGATACGCATCGCGCATCCAGTCTTCCAGCTGCTTGCGGATGATGCCGCCCTTCGGATGGAAGAAGATCAGTCCCGGCCCGGCCAGTTCCTGGATGCTGAACAGATCCAGTTCCTTGCCGATCTTCCGGTGATCGCGCTTCTTCGCCTCTTCGAGCTTGTTGAGGTAATCGTCGATGTCCTTCTTCGTGAAGAAGACGGTGCCGTAGATGCGCTGCAGTTGCTTGTTCTTCTCGTCGCCCTTCCAGTACGCGCCGGCGATCGAAGTCAGGCGGAATGCCTTGAGCTTCGAAGTGTCGGGCACATGCGGACCCCGGCAGAAATCGATGAAATCCGGCCCCAGCGTGTACTCGGTGAAAGGATCGTCGGCCTTCTCCTGAATGAGCTCCACTTTCATCGGCTCATCCATGCCGGTATATTTCTGGATGCCCTCCGCCTTACCGGTCAGCCGGCGCTCGAACGTCAGGCCTTTGGCCTGCAGTTCCCACATCTTCTTTTCGATCTTTTCGAGATCTTCGGGCGTGAACGGCTCGGCGCGGTCGAAATCGTAATAGAAGCCGGTCTCAATCGGCGGCCCGATGCCCAGCTTGGTTTCGGGAAAAAGTTCGAGCACCGCGGCGGCGCAAAGATGGGCGGTCGAATGGCGATACACCTCGAGCGCGTCTTCATCCTTGTTGGTCAGGATCTGAACCGTGCTGTCGCTCTCCAGGGGGCGTTTCAGATCGTAGAGACGGCCGTTGACCTTCGCCACCAAAGCCGCGTCAGCAAGGCGCGGGCTGATCGACTGAGCGATATCAAAGGGGCTCGATCCGGCAGGGACCTGCTGGACGCTTCCGTCCGGCAGGGTAACTTGTAAGCTGCTCATAGCGGGAACTTTCAGGTTAACACCGCGAACGAGGAGGCGGCTGTCCCGCAGCCTGTCCCCCCAGCCCCTCCCCCCAGAGTTCCAGTACCCCTGCTTTTGTTAGTATTCCCACGTTTCCCGCGCGGATGGTATTCTGGCCAGAAGTCATGACCTGCAATATTCGCCGGCTATTTTTCCCTTTTGCCTCGGCATTTCTCCTCATTCCCGCGTTATTTGCCGCCGATCCGAATTACATCGCGCTTCGCAACGATACCGTTGCCGGCTCGTATCACGTCAGTAATCTCACCCTGAAGCGCGACGCCGGCACATTCACATTTCAATCGGGGACGTTCAGCTTCGGCCATTCGATTCTGGGCAAACGCGTTTTCGCGGTGTTCTCAGGGGATGGAGCGTTTCACCTGACGCCGCCTTCCCCGCTGGACGCCGACTATCTTCGCGTCCGCACAGGAAACCGTGAATTCGATGAGACTTTTCACAGCGCCGTCTTCTGTTTCACCGACGGAACGTATGAAGAGGTGATGAAGGCCGCGCAGGCGGCCGATGAATCGCCCACGAAAGCGGCCGGACTCTTCCGCGATTTCCGCAGCCTGGTTCGGGATCACGATGACACTCCCCACAGCCAGGTGCAAGCCGTGTTCTCGGGTGAGGACGCCGACAACATCGATGCCGAATTGCTGCGCGAGTTGTACACGCCGGGTCATGAATCGTTTTCGGCCTATATCCACGGACAAAAAAATTCCGACCTGCGGTTTATCGTGAATCCGGCGGGCGCAATTCCACAATTCCGCTCCCCGGAGGAGGTTGCGCTTATCAATGGCGATCAGAATGCCGACGCCGGGTTCCTCTATCTGAGCCATCTGCTGACGGAATGGCAGAAGCACGCCGCAAGCTCGCTTGAGAACCATCGCTGGGTCCAGGCGGAAAGCTACAAGATCGATACAACGATCGCCAGTCACGATCACGTCACTGCGACCACGGTTCTCCGGATGAAAGTGCTGGTGGAAGGAACTCGCGTCGTCAAGTTCGGCCTGTTACCGAACCTCCGGGTCGACAGCGTGAAATACGCAGGGAGCGACATTCCATTTATTCAGGAGTCGCGCAAACAGGACGGGTCGTTTTATCTGATTTTTCCGGAGCCGATGAAGGCTGGGGCGGAAGCGGAGATAACGATTGCTTACAACGGGAATGAAGTCATCCACAAGGAGGGTGGCGGCACTTATGCGGTGGGCGCCCGGGAGAGCTGGTATCCCAGCCTGAATTCATTCACGGATCGCGCGCTCTATGACCTCACCTTCCATACGCCGAAGCAGTACACGCTGGTCAGCGTCGGCAAGACCGAAAAACCGGTGGTGAAAGACGGCATTGCCGTATCGCATTGGGTATCCGAGGCGCCGTTGCCGGTTGCCGGATTCAATTATGGAGATTTCAGGAAGCTGAGCAAAATCGACGAGGCTACCAATTACCAGATGGAGGTCTATGCCACCACGGACGTGCCCGATTACCTTGCGAATTCCGGCATCATGCTCGATCCAGCCGGTATGAGCAAGAGCGCTCTGACCGATACGCAGAATTCCCTGCGAGTCTTCGAAAGCTGGTTTGGAAAGCTGCCGTACAGCCGGGTTGCCGTGACGGAACAGCCTGAGTTCAACTTCGGGCAATCGTGGCCTACCCTGGTTTATCTTCCGGTCAGCGCATTTCTGGATTCCACGCAGCGTCACCATCTTCTCGGTTCCAGTTCATTCAAGTTTGCGGACTTTATCGACGAGGTGACGCCGCATGAGGTTTCTCATCAGTGGTGGGGGCACGAAGTCGGCTGGGCGACTTACCACGATCAATGGCTGTCAGAGGGCTTCGCGGATTTTTCAGCGTCGTTGTTCATGGAAGCAACCATGGGCCGCGCCGACGTACTGAAATACTGGGATCGCCAGCGATCCCGGATTCTCGACAAGAATGAGTACGGAGCACGGGCGAATGACGCGGGTCCGCTCTGGCTGGGAGAACGGCTGGACTGGAAGAAAAACGACAACGCCTACAGCAGCCTCGTTTATTCCAAGGGAGCTTATGTGCTCGAAATGCTCCGGATGCTCCTGTGGGATACGCAAAACCAGGACAAGGCTTTCCAGGAGATGATGCACGAATTCGCGGCGGCGGGTGGAAATCCGTCCACCGAATCTTTCGCGGCCGTCGCCGCGAAACACATGCCTGCGAGCCTGGATGTGGCGCGCGACAAAACGCTGAACTGGTTTTTCCGCGAGTGGGTCTATGACACGGAAATCCCGCGCTACGCGTTCGAGTATTCCGTGAAGCCCGCCGATGGAGGGAAGTTCACGCTGAGCGGGAAGCTGACGCAGTCTGAAGTCGCAGACAACTTCTTCATGTCGGTGCCGCTATATGTGGAGAACCAGAACAAGCAACTCATCCGGCTCGCGATGATTCCGGTTGCGGGCAACAACTCCCGCACGTTCTCGTTGACGCTCCCGTTCAAGCCGGCGCGCGTCGGCGCGAACCTGCTGCACGAGGTTCTTGCCTCGGATACAACAAACAAAGAAGTGCAGTAGTTGTGTGGGGCGCGGCCTTGGCTTGGCTTCTGCCCGGCCCTGGCATCTGTTATTGCGCAAAGGCAGGAGTTTTCACGGCCGAATCTTGCGGCCCCGCGTCACCAGCGCTGCCTTGTGAGCAAGGCCGGTTGCGGCAAGTTCGCGGGTCTGGAGTGAACTCTCGGGCATCGAAGCGATGCCGCGCGGGTTACCGCGCCGCCAGCAGTGCCCGCAGACGCCGCGCGCGTTCCGGAGCCCGGAGCTGACGCAGGGCCTTGGCTTCAATCTGCCGGATACGTTCGCGCGTAACGTCGAACTCCTGGCCGATTTCCTCGAGCGTATGCTCACGCTCGCAGCCGATGCCGAAGCGGAGCCGGATCACCTTCTCCTCCTTCGGAGAAAGCGTCTTCAGGATGCCCGCCGTTTCGTCGCGGACGTTGGTTTCGATGACCGCATCCACCGGCGACCCCACCCAGCGGTCTTCAATCAGATCGCCCAATGCGGATTCACCGTCACGGCCGACCGGCGTTTCGAGCGACACCGGATCGCGCGAGATGGTCTTCAGCTTCTGGACCTTCTCGACCGGAATATCCATGCGGCGGCTGATCTCGTCATTGGTGGGCGTACGGCCCATTTCCTTCTCGAGCTCGCGCGATGCCCGCAGGAACTTGTTCATGCTCTCGTTCATGTGAACGGGAATGCGGATCGTACGCGACTGGTCCGCGATCGCGCGCGTGATCGCCTGGCGGATCCACCACGTGGCGTACGTCGAAAACTTGTAGCCGCGGCGGTATTCGAACTTGTCCGCCGCGCGCATCAGGCCGATGTTGCCTTCCTGAATCAGATCGAGCAGGTGCAGGCCGCGGTTCACGTACTTCTTCGCCACGGAAACCACCAGACGAAGGTTGGCTTCCACCAGATCCTTCTTGGCGCGCTCAGCTTCCTGTTCGCCGTGCCGGATCACCGTCAGCGTGTGCTTCAGCTCTTCGAGCGAAGCCCCGGCCGTAATTTCACGCTTGCGGATTTCGCGCTTCAGTTCGCGGATACGCGGCTGCTGGGCCGCGCCGTGGCGCGCTTCCAGCTTCGTCAGCTCGCGGTCGAGCTGGTTGATTTCTTCGACGGCGCGTTCGATTTCGCGCGTCAGGTCCCGCCACTTCGTGGAAATCCACGGCACCTTGCGGATCGCGAGCGACGTATCCACATAGGCCCGCAGGAACTTCACCCGCAGCTTCTTGCGGCCCTTCTTGTTGGAGGCCGGCGTGTCATCCAGCTTCTCCTGGAGCTGTCCCTGTTTCCGGTGAAACGTCTGGATGGACGCGAAAATTTCCCGAATGTCCGCCCGGCGCTTCAGGTCGGCCGGAGATCCTTCTTCGATCTCGATGCCGCCCAGGTCCACCAGGTTTTCCAGCTCTTCCGGGTTCTTCTTGAGGTTTTCCGCGACTTCGACCACCGCCAGTTGCACGAGCGCCGACCGGCTGATGGCCTTCTGCATGCGCAGCTTCCCGCGCTCCATCCGGCGGGCGAGTTCCACTTCGCCTTCCCGGGTGAGCAACGGCACGGCGCCCATTTCCCGGAGATACACCCGGACAGGGTCGTCGGTGTAGATCGATTCTTCGACCTGCTGCTGCGGCTGGAGGAAATCCCCTTCCGCCTCCGCTTCGAAGAACTTAGCGTCTTCGTCGAAGTTAATCGCGATGGGGCTTATCGGTAAAAACTGATCATCATATTCCATCGCTGGCGACCTCCCGCGCAGAACCATCGGCCAAAACTACGGGAAAAGCATTCATGTCTTTTGTTTTGTTGATATTACGAAAGCTGACGGCAAGGAATCGCCCCGTGTGACAGGCTTGCAAACGGAATTCCCAAGTCTGGGCACGGTGGCGCAATTCCGAGTTTTCATGTTAACATGAACGCCCCGTTACTGTTCCTGCCAATTCAGTAGATGCCGCGCGCGGCTAAAGGTTACAACGGCGGCGGTTTGGACGCTGGTGGTATCGCGCAGCCACGCTACTAGATGTGGGGTTTGACAAGCCGTTCCAGTTCATTCATGAACGCCTTTTCATCCTGGAAATCCCGATAGACGGACGCGAACCGGACATAGGCGATCTTATCCAGAGTCCGAAGCGTGTCCATCAGGAATTCGCCGATCTCCGTGGTGGCGATCTCGCGGTCGGGAGATTCTGTCACCCGCATCTCCACCTGGCTGACCAGGTCGGATAGCTTCACCATGCTGATCGGCCGCTTTTCACAGGCCCGGATCAGCCCGTTCAGCACCTTGGTGCGGTCAAACTTCTCCCGCCTGCCATCCTTTTTGATCACCATGTAGGGGACTTCGTCAATCCGCTCGTAGGTGGTAAAGCGCTTCTCGCACTTGGTGCACTGGCGCCGTCGGCGGATGGCATCGCCCTCCCGGCTTTCGCGGGAGTCGACTACCCGGTCCTCGATATGGCCGCAAAACGGGCAGGTCATCTTCCCTCTCCGCCGCCTCTGCGCACTAAGAAACCCATAAGTCCCGCAAAACAATAGGATAACAGCCTTTCGGAGCCATTCGCGCGATTTTTCCGGAAAGTGGACTTTCCCGAAATAATGAACCTATGATGAGAGAGCCTCGTTTCCTCTTTCGAAGGGCGGATCAGTGCGGCTTTCCACCGCTGCCTGGGACGCCAGGGAAATTCAGGTAGTGGGTCGAGGGGCCCACCGCCGAGATCGGAAGAGGAGGCAGAACATGGCGGGGTCGGCAACGGCGAGCTGGGCATTACCGCATTGGATGCGGCCGGGCGCCACATGGACTGGAACGGTGCCAAACAGCCAGGATCTGGACAGCACACTCGTTGAACGTTGCCTGGCCGGCGATGCCGAAGCATGGGAAGATCTCGTGCGCCAGCACACCCGGCGCGTTTATGGCATCTGCTATCGCTTCACGGGCCGCGACTCGGAAGCACAAGATCTCACTC
>CAZWTH010000092.1:0-7911 GCA_964636715.1 uncultured Solibacteraceae bacterium
TCAGCATGGCGTGGATCTTCCGCGTGGATGGCGGCGGCGGCGCGAACAACAACCCGCGCGGCGCCCCCGTGATGGAAGACGGCGTGATGTATTTCTCCACCACGGACAACGCGTGGGCGCTCGACGCGCGCACGGGCCGGCAGATCTGGCACTACACGTGGGCCAGCAAAGGCGCGCGGCACTTCTCCAACCGCGGCATGGGGATGAACGAAAACACTGTCTACTTCGAGACGCCGGATTGCAATCTGGTAGCGCTCGGTAAGGAAGATGGCAAGCTGCGCTGGTCGAAATCGATCGCGGATATCGATCAGTATTACTACTGCTCGGTGGCGCCGACGGTGATCGGCAATCACGTGATTGCAGGCGTCAGCGGTGATGACGCGGACGTTCCGGGCTTCGTGGAATCGCACGATCCGGAAACCGGAGAACTGCAGTGGAAGTTCTACACGGTGCCGATGACGAAGGACGATCCGGCGCTTAAGACCTGGCCGAATCTCGATATGGCCTCGCACGGCGGCGGTATGACGTGGCAGCCGATCACCTACGATCCGGAAACGAAGATGATCTACGTGACCACCGGGAATCCGCAGCCGGTGATCGCTTATGCCAACCGGCAGGGCGACAACCTGTATACGGCGTCCGTGATCGCGCTGAATGTGGATACAGGCAAGATGGCGTGGTATTTCCAGACGTCTCCGAACGATACGCACGACTGGGATTCGACTGAGGCGCCTGTGCTGTTCGATGCCCCGTTCGATGGAAAGCCGCGCAAGCTGCTGGGGATCGCGGCGCGCAACGGCAAGTTCTTCGTGCTCGACCGGACGACGGGCAAGGCGCTCGTCCACACGGATTTCGTGAAGACGAACTGGTCGCTCGGCTACAACGACAAGGGCGAGCCGATTCCGAATCCGGAGAAGAGACCGTCCACCGCGGGAACCCTGGTGAGTCCGAATCAGGGTGGCGGAACGAACTGGTATCCGCCGACGTTCGATCCGCAGACCGGACTCTTCTATGTGAATTCCAATCGCGCGTTCAGCGTGTACTACCTGTATGACGCGAGCGACAACCCCCAGGGATGGGGCGGGAACGACCGCAGCGGATATTCGGAGAGCCAGTTAGTGGCGCTCGACTATAAGACGGGGAAACCGAGGTGGGTCCACCATTGGGAGAGCGGCTCGGCGTCCGGTTTGCTTTCGACCGCGGGTGGAGTGCTGTTCACCGGCGGTCCGGGCGCAACGTTTGAAGCGCTGAATGCCGCGACCGGCGAGCCGCTCTGGCACACTCATCTGCTTTCCGGCGTGAATGCTCCGCCTTCCACATGGGAGCTCGATGGCAAGCAGTATGTAATCGTGGGCGGCGGCGATACCTTCTACGCCTTCATCCTGAACAAGTGAGGCAGGATGGCATCCCGGTTGGCATCCTGCGCGCGATTGTGAATCGCGCTGGCCTGGCCCTTCCGCCCGGCGCAATAGTGCGAAAAATGCCTGAGACGGTGAATCCTCTCAGGCATTTTGCTTTTAAGCTATTGATTTCCCAAGCCCACCAATTGGCCCCCCAGATGCACCCACGCCCCTGTTCATGCCGGAAAACACTTCCGTCAGAGCGCGGGCCCACACCCTCGCGCAGTTTCTCCGGCCTCATCGCAGCGCCCTGCTCTTCGGCTTTCTCGCTGTCGTCGGCGAGAGCATCGCGAACCTCCTCGAACCCTGGCCCCTGAAAATCGTCCTCGATAGCGTCCTCAAAACCAAACACAACGGTGGCTGGCTCAACCACCTCATCGTTTCCGTCGCGGGCAGCGATCCCTATTCCGTCCTCGCCGCCGCTTCCATCTTCGTACTCATCATTGCCGCCTTTGACGGCGCCTGCACGTATGCCGAGAAGTACTACACCACGAACGTGGGCCAGTGGGTCATGCATGACCTGCGCAAGACCTTGTACTCCCATATCCAGCGCATGTCGCTCTCCTTTCACGATCGTTCGCAGACCGGCGATCTCATCAGCCGCGTCACCAGCGACATCGACTCTGTCCAGAGCTTCATCACCTCCAACCTCCTCGATACGCTGATCAACTCCGTCACGCTCGCCGGCATGATCGGCGTGATGCTGTACGTCAACTGGCGCTTTACGCTGATTGCGATCTCCGTCGCGCCCGTGATGTTCTTCATCGTTTATCGCTACACGCGCCTGATCAAAAAGGCGTCGCGTGAGGTTCGGAAAAAACAGAGCGAGATCGTTTCTACCATCCAGGAAGTCCTGGGATCCATCCGCATCGTGAAAGCGTTCGCGCGTGAGGATTACGAACAGAAGCGCCTCGAAGAGCAGAGTCTGGAAAATGTCGAAATCGCGCTCCGCGCCCGCGGCCTCAAGGCAAAGCTGACGCCGGTCGTCCAGATCCTGACCGCGGCCGGTACCGCCATGGTGCTGTGGTTCGGCGGCCGCCTGGCGCTCCAGGGCGCCCTCGACCCCGGCTCGCTCGTGCTCTTCATCTGGTATCTCGGCAAGATGTATAAGCCGATGCAGGACCTCTCCAAAGTTCCGGATGCGTATTCGAAAGCCTCCGTCGGTTACGAGCGCATTCAGGAAGTCCTCGAAACCCAGCGCGACGTGCAGGACATGCCGAAGGCGCGGCCCGCCCCCCGCTTCAAAGGCCGTATCGAATTCGAAAACGTGACGTTCGCTTATGACGACGAGCCCACGCTCTCGCACGTGAGCCTCACCATCGAACCCGGCCAACTCGCGGCGCTCGTCGGGCCCACCGGAGCAGGGAAATCGACCGTCATCAACCTGATCCCACGTTTCTACGATCCGGCCGAGGGCGTGGTGAAAATCGATGGCGAGGACATCAGACGTTTCCGCCAGAAGTCGCTCCGTGAGCAGATCAGCTTTGTTTTGCAGGACACCGTCCTCTTCCGCGCGCCCATCTGGAAGAACATCGCGTACGGGAAACCGGACGCCAAACGCGACGAAATTCTGCGCGCCGCCGAACTCGCCAATGTCACGGAATTCGTCGATAAGTGCCCCGAAGGCTTTGACACTATGGTGGGCGAACGCGGCGTCACTTTGTCTCAGGGGCAGCGTCAGCGCATCGCCATCGCCCGCGCCATCATCCGCAACACGCCAATCCTCATCATGGATGAGCCGACCTCTGGTCTCGACGCCGTATCCGAAAAGCTGGTCGTTGACGCGCTCGATCGTTTGATGCAGGACCGCACCTGCATCATCGTGGCGCACCGCCTTTCTACTATCCGCCGGGCCGATGTGATCTTCGTCGTGAAAGACGGAGCAATTGTGGAGAGCGGAAATCACGATGAGCTCATGAATAAAAACGGCCTCTACTCGGAACTGCACCGTGTGCAGTTCGAAGCAGAGGCCGCTCCTCACGCCTGAGGAGATTCGATTACCCGCTTACCAGCGATAGCCGAACGTCGCCGGCAGGTAGTCTGTATGGAAATCCGAGTTGTAGAACATCCGGTAATACTTCGCTTCCGCAAAAAGCTTGCCGTGCCATTTCGTGCCGAACGCAATCCCGATACCGGCATCGATTCCAGGCTTATTCACGGAATAAGAGGAAAGGATCGTAGTTGTCGGAACGGCTACCGGGACAAAGCCGAAGAACGGATAAAAGCCCAGTGTGGTCGCAACGGAAGGCGCGGTGAATTCCTGGTTGCGGTGGAACAGACCGGCGCCGCCCGTGACATAAATGTCGGCATGGCTCGCTGGCGTCAAATGAATGATCGGATCGATCGTGGCGGTAAAGATGTTGACGTCGCCCCCTGGCACGCCGATGCCGGTCAGTGTGGTGGAATTGATGCCCATCTGGCTGTCATTGAGGTTGAGTTGCACCCCCACCCAATGGTTGAAGTTGTATCCAACTCCGGCCCCGAGGTTCCAACCGTAATCGAGATAGGTTCCGGTTCGTCCAAGCCCGTTCGTGAAGCCCAGGCCTACCTGCCCCGTGATGTGCGATTCTTCCTGCGCGCACAGCGGGGCGGCCGCAATTGCAGCCGCAATGATCAAAGAATAAAAGGTACGTTTCATATAAGTGCTCCCGACTCACTTATGCAAAACCTATACCAATGCGAAAAAGATCTTGTTGCCTCGTGGGGCGGGGCTTCGGCCCTGTCCGGATGGCGCTTCGCGCCACAAGCAACCATGAAAGCCCGCCAATAGCGCTTCTATTGTTATCAATAATTTGCGGCGGGCTTTCAATGGTGCACGCCGAGCTTCCGCTCGGCGCATCAGCCCCCAATACTACGGGTGCGCCGCCCCGCCGGGACTCTTCGCTTTATTCGAATGCCGGAAACGCTTTAATACATCCGGCAGGAATTCACGCACCACATTTCCTCCGGTCTTCGTCGCAATCGACCACGAGCCGCGAACAAAAGCGTCGCTGATCTTATTCTCGCTGGCCGGTTCCCACGTATTGGAGATAAATGCCGAGCCGTAACTCCCGGACAAAGTAGAGACATTAATCATCCGCCCGCCGGAGTCCTTATATGCCACAAACTCCTGTGCAATTGCGTTCCAGATACGCGTTGTCATAGGCGCATTCGGCATCCTGCGGTAGCGCGGATCCAGACGAAAAATCAGATCCGAAGTTGCCCCAATCGCGTTATAGGAGAGATCAACCCCTTCAGCGCTTGCCACCCGTTTCCCATAGGCGGCCCAGCCCTGGCCCCATTCATGGGGCTCGTCCTGCCACTGATCGATCGCCGCTCCCGCGAAAACGCTGAATTGTGTCGTCGGACTCGCCACGCGCAGGATTCGGAGTTCGAGCTTTTCTTTAGCGCTGAGCGTCCGCACTGGCTGGTTCGCGTCTATCGTCTGCGCGTTTGCAACCGCCGCTAAGAGAAAGACAGCAATGAGTATCCGCATCCCAACTATATTGAAGCATGTGGTTTACCAGGCTGGCATATGGCTTGCATCTCTTACGGCTGGGTGGTGGTATTGGCCCGGAAAGGGAGTCTCTTTATGCCACAAAAAGTACTTGCTCTTACACTCTTTGGCGCAAGCCTGGCTGCCAGCCCACATTTCATGTATGCGGCGGCCGCAGCCCCCGGCCCTTTGATTAAGAGCGGCGCAACACCCGCGGTTTTGTGGCGCGAACCGGCCGACGTGACAACGCGGAACCTCTATTACGGCCCGGGCGGAAAAGCGCACGAGCCTCGCGGGCCATACACGTTCGTCGAAGAAGATCATGATGGGACTCAGCCAAAGTTCATCGTGAAAGATGGCAACGACGTGAAGTGGACCGTGAAGCTGGGCTTTGAAACCCGCTCGGAAACCGCCGCGACGCGCCTCGTATGGGCTGTAGGCTATTTCGCCAATGAAGACTATTTCGTGCCGGAGATGCAGGTGGACAAAATGCCGAAGCATCTGAAGCGCGGCAACAAGTACATCGGAGCCGGTGGAGTCATTCACGACGCGCGTCTCAAACGCCATGAGGAAGGCGAAAAGATGACCGGAAACTGGGATTGGCGCACTGGCCCCTTCGCGGGGACCCGCGAGCTGAACGGGCTTCGCGTCATGATGGCCGTGATCAATGACTGGGATCTCAAGGAAGTCAATAATAAGATTTACGCCGGTAAGAACGACGAGCCGCCGGTCTATATGGTGGGTGACCTCGGCGCTACTTTCGGACCTCCCGGCGTGATTCTTCCGCTGAGCCGCTCCCGCGCCGATCTGGGAAAATATGCGGCTTCCACATTTATCAAAAGAACCACTGCTCAGTATGTGGATTTCGTGACTCCGCGGGCGCCGTTTGTCGCCATGGGTTTCTGGCCGTTCACTTATTTCCCGCGCGTCAAACTCGACAACCTGCTGCGCCATGTGCCGCGCCGGGACGCTCACTGGATGGGCACTGAACTCGCGCGTCTGAGCAAACGTCAGGTGCGGGATGCCTTCCGCGCCGCGCGCTGGCAGCCCGATGTTGTGGATGCCTACGCCAATATCGTGGAAGATCGCGTTCGGCAGTTGTGTGCGCTCTGAGGCCTGGTCGATATGAAGCTCATGATTCAGCCGGGCGACGGCGTCGCTCCGCTTGTCAAAGCCATTCAGGGCGCCGAAAAAACCGTCGATATCCTCATCTTTCGCTTTGATCGCGCGGAGATTGAAAACGCGCTGCTCAAGGCGGTGGATCGTGGCGTGGCCGTACGCGCCCTGATTGCCTATACGAACCGCGGCGGTGAAAAGGGGCTTCGCGCGCTCGAAATGCGCCTGCTGGCGGCGGGCGTTACGGTCGCCCGAACCGACGACGATCTCATCCGCTATCACGGCAAGATGATGATTGTCGACGAGCACGATCTTTACGTGATGGGCTTCAACTTCACCAACCTCGATATCGAGTGGAGCCGCAGCTTCGGCGTCCTTATCGATGACGCGAAGACCGTCAAAGAGGCGATGAAGCTTTTCGAGGCGGATTCGAAGCGTCAGGAATACGAAGCCGGGCTCGACACGTTCGTCGTCAGCCCCCAGAACGCACGTGCCGTTCTGGCCGGCTTCATCAAAGGCGCGAAGGAAGAGTTGGTGATCTGGGACCCCGCGGCCACTGACCCGGCCATGAGCCGCATTCTTTGCGAACGGATCAAAGCGGGGGTAAAGGTGCGCGTACTGGGGCGGGTCTCAAAACGCGTGACGAAAGCGGAATCGAGAGAGCTCCATATCCGCCTGCATACCCGCACGATCGTGCGCGATGGCGAGATGGTGTTCCTCGGAAGCCAGAGTCTGCGCACCGAAGAACTCGACTCGCGGCGCGAAGTGGGTTTGATTTTCCACGACCAGAAAATCGCCGCCAAACTTGGCAATGTGTTTGAGGAAGACTGGACCGAATCCGGAAAAACACGCGAGAAGAAGGCTCCCCCTCCTCGGCGCGTGGCGAAGAAGGTCGCCAAAACCGTGGCGAAGATTGTCCGGGAACTGGCGGAGTCTGACGCCGAAGTTCCGGTCGATCCCGATGAGCTCGAATCGGTAGTCAAAGATGCGGTGAAGAACGCCGTTGAGGAAGTCGTGGAACAGGCGGCGGGCAAGTAGATTCGTTACCATGAGCGTTGGTATCCGAACTTTCCGTTGAAAACGCCGCCGAGTGGCTGCGCCGTCATGGATTGCCGTGGGAGCGAGCCCGGTTCACCGAACTCGGTGGCGGCATTTCGAACAAAGTGATTCTGGCCGAGGCGCCGGGCTTTCGCGCCGTTCTCAAGCAATCGCTCGGGCAACTGCGGACTCAGCAGGGCTGGTTCTCGGATCGCAATCGCATCTTCCGCGAAGCCGCCGCGATGCGCTGGAATGCGGCCGCCGGCCGGGTTCCGCGCATCCTGTTCGAAGACCCCGAAACATTCACGATCGCCATGGAGGCCGCCCCGGAAGGCGCGGAAATGTGGAAGACGCTGCTGTTTCGCGGTGAAGCGAACCTCGCGACAGCGCGCGCGGCCGGTCTGGCATTGGGTTCGATGATCTCGATGAGCTGGAACAACGCGGAGGCCGAACGGGCGTTCGGAGATCAGACCGTGTTCGAGCAGCTTCGCATTGATCCTTACTACCGGTTCACGGCGGAGCGCCGCCCGGAAGCAGCGGACTATATCAACAATCTGATCGCGCAATCCGCCGCGCGGCGGGTCAGTCTCGTGCATGGCGATTTCAGCCCGAAGAATCTCCTGGTGTTCGGGGATTCCGTCTGGGTCATCGATTGGGAAGTCACCCACTATGGCGATCCGGCGTTCGATATTGGCTTCCTTTTGAATCACCTGCTCATGAAAACCATTGCCTTGCCGCATCACGCAGCGAAGATCGCCGGGCTGGCGGACGCGTTTCTGGACGCGCTCTCGCCGGAAGCCGCTGGGCTGATACCCGCCGCTTTCGAGCACCTTCCCGCACTGCTGCTCGCGCGCGTCGAGGGGAAGTCTCCCGCCGAGTATC
>CAZWTH010000093.1:0-17208 GCA_964636715.1 uncultured Solibacteraceae bacterium
CCGCATCAGCATCTGGTCCCGGTTCACACTACGCACCCGAGCTGAGGGAGTGGCCCGACCGACGGGCTGGCCAAACACGAGTTTGCGATCCGAGTCGTTCATTACCTGTAATGACGTTGGATCGGAACCAAAGGCTACTTAATGCAAAGTAATTTTTTCTGTAAAGCTGCAATTCATTCACAGCTTCTTCGGCCCTGCACGCCGAGCTTCGGCTCGGCGCATGTGATCCGAAATATTCCGCCAGGCCGGAACCGAACTGAATAATTTCCTGTACCAACTCCGCGCCCGCCGAACTCTTCGATTGTGGTATGAATTGGTGATACAACGAAATCCAGAGATCAGTTAGAGATCCTCGTTTTCCTGTCTGACGCTCCCGGCGGGTATCATAAAACTGATGGGAACGGTGCGCATTTCGGAAGCCGAACTTGCCCGCGATATTCACGCCGTCCTGGCAAAAGTCCAGGAAGGCGTTGAAGTCATCATCGAGCAGGACCATCGTGCCGTCGCCGTTATCCGTCCACCGCACAGAAGTGGCCGTCCGGTTTCTGAGATTCTTCGCGAAGCAAGAGAGCAAGAATCCGGTCTAACCCTTGATCCTGGTTTTGGGGAAGATATCGAGGCGATTATCGGCCGTCATCAGGAGCCATGGAATCCACGCTCCTGGGATTAGTGCTCGATTCCAGTATCCTTATTACCGCCGAACGGAAGCGCCTGACCGCGTCGCATCTGATCGAAGGCATCCAGACGGCGTGGGGCGAAGTTGACCTCTCGCTCTCACCGATTACGATCGCCGAACTGGTACACGGGATCTACCGCGCAAAAACACCTGAGCTGGGCCGCCAGCGCCGGGAATACATCAGCAAGCTGGTGGACCTGATTCCTCTCCACCCAATCACGTTGCGAACCGCATACCTGGCGGGGCAGATCGAGGGGCAGGAGGCGGCCAGGGGAAATGTTCTCCCGTTCAATGACCTGCTGATTGCCGTCGCCGCCATAGAGCAGGGCTACGCCGTTCTCACCGAAAATCTTCGTCATTTCGAAAAGATACCGATTGTCCAGGTATTGAAGATGCGTTGAAGATGCCGGCTCCAGAATAGGAGGTGCGCCCCCACATTCCTGCGCCGTTACATCCCGTCAATAATCGCGTTCAGCGTTCCACTCGGCCGCATCGCCGCCGCGCACTTCGCATCGTCCGGGAAATAATACCCGCCGATATCCACCGGCTTCCCCTGCGCCGCCAGCAACTCCTGCGTGATCGTACCCTCGGCTGACGCCATCGCGGCCGCGACCGGAGTGAAGCGCCGCTTCATCTCCGCATCCTCATCCTGCGCCGCCAGCGCTTTCGCCCACGCCAGCGCCAGATAGAACGTGGCGCCGCGATTATCGATCTCGTTCACCTTCGCCGAAGGATACCGCGCGTCTTCAAGATACTGCCCAATCGCCTGATCCAGCGTTTTCGCCAGAATTCCCGCCCGCTTGTTACCGCCATTCGTGGCCATCATCTCGAGCGAAGGCGCCAGCGCGCAGTATTCCCCGAGCGAATCCCACCGCAGGTGCCCTTCTTTCAGCAACTGCTGCACGTGTTTCGGCGCCGAGCCGCCTGCCCCCGTTTCGAATAACTGGCCGCCCTGCAGCAGCGGCACAATCGAGAGCATGCGCGCGCTTGTCCCCAACTCGAGAATCGGGAACAAATCCGTCAGGTAATCGCGCAGTACATTGCCCGTGACGGAAATGGTGTCTTCGCCGCGGCGAATTCGTTCCAGGGAAAACTTCATCGCCTCCACCGGCTTCAGGATCTTGATTTCCAAACCGGAAAGGTCGTGATCCTTCAAATAGGTCTTCACCTTCTGAATAATCTGCGCATCGTGGCCGCGCTCCGCGTCGAGCCAGAACACCGCCGGCGTACCGGTTGCGCGCGCCCGCGTCACGGCGAGCTTCACCCAGTCGCGAATCGGCTCATCTTTCGTCTGGCAGGCGCGGAAAATATCGCCGGCCTCCACGCTCTGTTCAAGCAGCGTCTTGCCGCCCGCGTCCACGATGCGAATGGTTCCGTTCGCCGGCGCGACAAACGTCTTATCGTGCGAACCGTATTCTTCGGCCTTCTGCGCCATCAGGCCGACGTTCGACACGCTGCCCATCGTCGCCGGATCGAACTGTCCGTTCTTCCTGCAATCCTCGATCACTTCCTGATAAATCGTCGCGTAGCAGCGGTCCGGAATCAGCGCCACGGTGTCCTGCAGCGCATCTTCTTTGTTCCACATCTTCCCGCCATCGCGGATCACCACCGGCATCGACGCATCGATGATCACATCGCTCGGAATGTGCAGATTGGTCTTGCCGGCGCGTGAATCCACCATCGCCAGCGCCGGGCGCTTTTGGTAGCAGGCCGCGATATCGGCTTCGACCTCAGCCTTTTTCTCCGCCGGAAGCCGGTCGAGTTTACCCAGCACGTCAGCCAGCCCGTTGTTCACGTTGGCGCCGATTTCCGCCAGCGCGCCGGCATGTTTTCCGAAGGCCTCGGCGAAATACTCCGCCACGCAGTGCCCGAACAGGATGGGGTCCGAGACCTTCATCATCGTGCACTTCAGATGCAGCGAGAGCAGGGCATTGTCCGCTTTCGCGGCGTCGAATTGCTCCACATAGAACTTCCGCAGCGCCGCCACATTCAGGGCCGCGCAATCCACCACTTCGCCCGCGGTCAGTTTCACTTTCTGCTTCAGGACCTTCACCGCTCCGGCGGAATCGACGAATTCAATACGGGCCTCCGTGGCGGCGTTCACCGTCATGGACTTCTCGCTGCCAAAGAAATCGCCGTTGCTCATATGGGCAACGCGCGTGACCGATCCCGACGCCGGCCAGGGCTTCATCATCTTATGCGGATGCTTCCGCGCAAACGCCTTCACGGACGCGGCCGCGCGCCGGTCGGAATTGCCTTCGCGCAGTACGGGATTCACGGCCGAGCCCAAAACGCCTGCAAAACGAGCCTGCACGGCGCGCTCTTCGTCCGTTGATGGCGCATCCGGATAATCCGGAATGTTGTAACCCTTCGCCTGCAGTTCCGCAATCGCGTCCCGAAGCTGTGGAATCGAGGCGCTGATGTTGGGCAGCTTAATAATGTTGGCGTCCGGCGTTTTGGCGAGTTCGCCGAGCCGCGTCAGTTCGTCGGGAATCCTCTGCTCCGGGCGAAGCCGATCTGCGAAAGCGGCAACAATACGTCCCGCGAGCGAGATGTCGGCGGTCTCGATCTCCACCCCTGTACCTTTCAGGTACGCTCGCAGAATAGCCAGCAGCGCATATGACGCGAGCGCCGGCGCCTCGTCGGTCTTGGTCCACGTAAGAGTCATATTTTTATCGGGAAAACTGATTGCACAGGATAACATGACTCCCCGATGAATCACCGCAAATTATTGATTCTGCGGGTCGAAATTCCCCCGAGCTAATTTCCTATTGACGGAGAGTACTTTAATATGTAAAGTACTCTCTGGATATGAAAATCGACATCGTCGTTGTTTATCAGGCCCGCTACACATCCGGCCACGAAGCGAATTTCGTACCGCCCATTACCGGCATCCACCTCGCCGCGATCACTCCACCCGAACATCACGTCCGCGTCATTCACCAGCAGGTGGAACGAATTTGTTTCGACACCGGCGCAGACCTGATCGCGCTCTCCTTCTTCACCGGCTTCGCCGCCGAAGCCTATCGCCTCGCGGATGAATTCCGAAAGCGTGGAAAGCGGGTGGTCGCGGGCGGTCCGCACGCCACATTTAGCGCGGACGAGGTACTGCGCCACTGCGACAGCGTCGTCATAGGAGAGGCCGAATCGGTCTGGAGGGAAGTTCTCGCCGACGCCGCCGCAGGCCAGATGCGCAAAAGATATATCGGCGTATCTCAGCCTCTCGCGGGCATCCCAACGCCGCGTTTCGATCTCCTCCCCGGCTCCTTCTTCATTCGCCGCGTGATTCAGGCAACGCGCGGCTGTCCCTTCACGTGTTCGTTCTGCACAGTCCCCACCATCAACCCCGGCTTCCGCACGCGCCCCGTGGACGAAGTGATTCGCGATATCCGCTATGACCGTTTCCCTCACTGGTGGCAGCGGAAAATCGTCTGGTTCTGGGATGACAATCTCACCGTCAAACGCGCTTATATTCGCGAACTCCTGACGGCCATGATTCCCCTGCGCAAATGGTGGCTCACGCAGGCGAGCATGGATATTGGCGAAGACAACGCGCTCCTCGACCTCATGCAAAGCTCTGGATGCATCGGCATCTTCTTCGGCATCGAATCGTTCGGCGCCGAGTCTCTTCGCAATGCGCACAAGCCGCAAAACAAGATCGCCACATACAGAAAGCGAATTCGCAACCTGCATGATCGAGGCATCTGCGTGATGGCTGGATTCATCGCGGGCTTCGATGGCGATACGCCCGAAGCCATTACCGCCATGGCCAAACAACTCTACGATGCCGGCGTCGATGTCCCGTTCCTCAGCGTGCTGACGCCGTACCCCGGCACTCCCGCATACGCCAAACTCGTGGAAGAGGGAAGAATCCTCACCGGCCGCGGCTGGGAATTCTACAACGGCTACAACGTCGCCTTCCAGCCGCGCCACATGTCGCCGGAACGCCTGCTCGAAGCTCATCGCGCGCTCTGGCGCGAAGCGTTCTCTTTGAAATACTCGGTTCGCAGAATCATCCGGTCCTTCGGCCGCCTTCGATGGGGAGCCTTTCTGATGTGTCTGACCATGAACGCGTTCTATTGCCTGAAGCGGCTTCGCGGAAATGAACCGCGAGCCTTCGAGCCGCCTTTCACGCGAGACGCGCCGGAGAACCGGGAGCTATCGGAACCGCTCCCCATTCTGGTGGGAAAATAACAAACAATGAAACGCGCACACTGGCCCTGCGTCTTCGCCGCCGCCGTCTTCATCGGCTGGACGCACGCCCATACCGACGAAGTCCCCGTCGTCCTCGGCTTCGTCCTCCTTATCAGCGCCATCCTCGGCCTCATTTTCCCGTCGCGCCCCTGGCTCGCCGGCATCATCCTTGGCCTGCCTCCATTCCTTGTCGAAACCCTCGTCCATTTCGGCGTCATCCACGCGCCGTACCCAGCCTCCGAAGCGTTGCCCTGGGCTGCGCTCCTCGGACTCGTCCCCGCCTTCGGCGGCGTGTTCTTCGGCTTCGCCATCCGCCGCCTCAACGGCCAGCAAAATCACGCCCGCTAGAATGGCTGGTTGATGAAGACAGCCTTCCTCTTCCCCGGCCAGGGTTCGCAATTCGCGGGCATGGGCAAAACGCTCGCCGCGAACTTCGATGCCGCCCGCGAGACTTTCGAGCAGGCCGATGACGCCCTCGGCTTCGCCCTCTCCACACTCTGCTTCGAAGGCCCCGAAGACCAGCTCAAGCTCACCGAAAACACGCAGCCTGCGCTCGTCGCGGTTTCCGTCGCGGCCTGGAGGGTCCTGCGCGTTGAAACCGGCGAGCCCGATTACGTCGCGGGCCACAGCCTCGGCGAATATTCCGCGCTCGTCGCCGCCGGATCCCTCGATTTTGGCGACGCGCTCCGCACCGTCCGCAAGCGCGGCCGCTACATGCAGGAAGCCGTGCCCGCGGGCGTCGGCGCCATGGCCGCCATCCTGAAGCTGCCCGCCGGCGCGCTCGATGGCATTCTCGCCGAAGCCGCGCAGGGCGAGGTCGTTTCCGTCGCCAATCTCAATTCGCCTGATCAGACTGTGATCGCCGGCCACAAAGGCGCCGTCGATCGCGCCATGGAACTCGCCAAAGTGGCGGGCGCGAAACGCGTCGTCCCGCTGCCCGTGAGCGCGCCTTTCCACTGCTCTCTCATGACTCCCGCCCAGCAGCGCCTCAAGGCCGATCTCGACTCCATCGCCTTCGCCGACCTCCGCACGCCTCTCATCAACAACTGGCGCGCCGAAGAAATCCGGACCGGCGCCGATGCGCGCGAAGGCCTGTATCAGCAGGTGCCGAATTCGGTCCGCTGGGTGGAATCCATGCAGAAGCTTGCTTCACTCGGGGTGGATCGATGGTTCGAAGTCGGCGCCGGCTCCGTGCTCGCCGGACTTCTTCGCACCATCGTGACAGGCGCGAAAGCCACCTCATTCGGCGAAGCAAAGGATATCGAAAAGCTCGCCGAGCTTCGCTGACGCGGCTACCGGATCAGCACTGTTGGCATGAGCGCCTTCTGCCTCGCCGCCGCCGTGTAGTCATCCAGAACCACGCCTTCGAGCGTGGCGTCCATATGGAAATGGCTCAGCGCCCCTTTCGTTGTAACCACTGCTTCTTTCGACGCGAGGCCGCTCGAAAACGAGTGCGTCTCTACCGGATTAAACCCCAGCTCGGCGGGGAACGGCGAATAAGAAAACGTTCGGACGTAACTCCCCACGCCATCGCGAGTGCTGACGTAGACGCGTTTTCCCGGCCACCGGAAAATCGAGCTGCAGGAAAGCTGGTTAAACATCCCCACCGAGCATCGCAGTCCATCCACCGCATTCACCGGTTGCCCGCTTTCGAGTGGAATTGTGGCGCTATGCGGGTCGCCGAACAGAGTCGCATAGATCCGCGTGCGAACGGTCAGCGCATGCGCTCGTTCGACCAGGAGAAAGGCCGGATCCACCGGCAGACTCGCGTCCACGATCGCTTCCTCGTTCTCCACCGGAATTGGAGCCACAATTCCCGAATTCCACGATCGTCCATCCCGCGCCGCGAGCGTGACGCTGAGGGAATCGAAACCCACCTCGCGATTCGCCGGAACTCCGTTCAGCCGTAATGGCAAACAGATCCGTTCCGGCGGCGGGACGCCTTTCCGGGGCCCTATGCCGGGAAATGCGGCGTACTTCACGGAAGCAAGATCCACTTTCAGCGGATTCGCGTCGAAAGACTCCCGCGACAGGGCGCCCTGGAGAGACATCATCACCGGCCAGGGCAGAAAGAAAAATATCACCGCCGCCACCGCCACGCCCAGAACCGCCGTCTTCCTTCCTTTCGCGGAATCCCGCGTCCGGTATTGCGAGTACAGCACGGCCGCCGCGAACGCCACCACAATCGTCATCACGATGAAATCGCGTACCCAGTCCATAGCCTCGGGACCGGGCTTCGCTCCCGGAAGAAACTGATTCCAGGAAAAGTGTCCGTATACCACTCCCTCCGCGATTAAAACCTCGGCCGTCACAATGAACTCGGTCACCAGAAAAGGAATGAACCCGGAAGTCAGAGAAGCCAGGCACGCGACGGGCAGAAAAAAGCAGGTGATGTAGAGCGCCTGGGACCACAGCAGCCCCGGCAGACTCGATGCCAGGGGAAAATCGCGCGTCACAAGAGCGTAAATCTGCGCCGCGACGAGGGGCAGTTCCATGAACAGGAGAACAAACAGAATCTTCGATCCGAACAGACTCTGCCACCGGTAAGGCCGCGTGATCCAGAATTGGTTGTATCCGGGAATCGCTTCGGCGTGAATCACGCGGGCGATCAGGTAGTTCATCGCCAGCAACGCCAGAATTTCAGCCGCAGGCGCCGCGGTATAAGCCAGCAACACAATCAGCGCCAGAACCAGGACGATCTCCCCGCGCAGGTACCGTGCGTCTTTGCGAAGGATGTGCAGCGCCTGTCTCATGACGCGGCCTTTCCCGAATGCCGCGCCAGCGTCAGGAAGATTGCGCGAAGGGGCATTTGCTGAATCGAAACCTGCGGCGGATCTCCGAAAACGCGGCGTATTTCGCTCGACGTTCTTTCCTGCTCAAACTTCGATTCGACAAACCGCACCACGTTCCCCGCAACTTCACGCCGCACCCATTCGCCGGGCCACCCCGGCTCGGCGGTGGCGCCGGGCGTTGTCGCCAGCGTCACTTCCACCTGACGGAACCGCGCCGATAGTGACGACATCTCTTCGGAGAAGCTCAGTCTTCCCGCATGCAGGTACCCGACATGCGTGGCGAACGTCTCCAGTTCGCCCAGATCGTGCGAGGAAACGAAAATCGTGGTTTCCCCGGCGCTGGCCGCGAGGCTGTTCACCAGGTCTTCGCGGACCAGAGGATCGAGCCCGGTAAACGGCTCATCCAGCACCAGCAGCTTGGGACGATAAGCCAGCGCCGACGCGAGCGCCGCCTTCATCCACATGCCGCGCGAGAAATTCTTCAGTTCGCGATCGGGCGGCAGTTCGAAATGCCGCATCAGTTCCGCCGCCCTTGCGTCGTCCCAGGTTGGATAAAACGGTTTCAGATAATTCATCAGGTAGGGAACCGTCATCCATCCCGGCATTTCCTGGTTTTCGGAAACGTAACCGATCTTCGTCAGATCATCCGGCCCGAGCCGCCGCGAATCGACTCCGAACATCTCCACCGACCCGGATGTCGGCTGCAGAATGTTCATCATGATTTTGATCGTGGTGGTTTTCCCCGCGCCGTTGGGGCCAATCAGCCCGAAAACACAGCCCGCGGGGATATCGAAATCGAGCGAATTGAGTACGGATACTTTGCCGTAGGTCTTCGACAGGCCAAGAGCCCGAAGCGCGCCGTCCATCCGTTCATAAGACACGCGCGGTGCCCGATTTGTTCCCAAATTCAGTTGCTATCTGGCCTCGATAAACAGAACTTTTCCCTGGAGCGTGCCGTAGTTCGACTTCTCCTGCATGGTGTAGGTGGTCGGCTCCTCGGACGTAAGCAACGGTCTGGTGGAATACCACAGGTGGTCTTCGTTGTCCCAGTAGGCATCGACGAAATGCTGTCCCCGCTCGAGATGAATCGTCTCCGTGCCGCCAAACTGCCGCGTGCTGGTATTCGCGGTGCAGCCAGCGAGCAGAAAAGCCGCGAGAATAAGAGTTGTTTTCATTGCGTTCCTTTCAGGTCACGTATTTTTCAAACGCTTGAGCCAATTTTCCGTCAGCGATCTACCGCCGGCATCGTGGCCTGCTCATAATAGAGCGTCATTCACGAACCTTGCAAGTGGCAAAATCCCGTCAATCCCGCTTATCCGCCGGAACGGCAACCGCGAATGAAGGCTCAGCTTAAGATTTGACATTGACGTGTACGGATAATTTCCGTACACTATAAAGAGAAGTTGGTTATGGCTCAATCAGTCGCAAGACGCGATCAACGTGATAAATCCTATCGCTTCGATGCGCGACTCAACGCGGAACAAAAGCTGTTGATTCAGCGGGCCGCCGATTTGGAAGGCCGCACCATGACCGATTTTGTTCTGCACAGCGCTGAGGCCGCGGCTCAGCGCACGATCCAGGAAAGGGCTATGCTCGTTCTGAGCGCTCGCAATAGTGAGGCCTTTGTGGACGCTATCCTGAAGCCGGCTGCGCCGGGTCGCGCCCTGCGCACCGCGGCCGAGCATTACAAGCGGAATCTGAGCCGATAAGTGGTTCACCCTTCCGCCGAACCGCATTATCGCTTCGAGCCACTCGGCAACCAGGATCGATCGGCATTTTCCTGTGGAGTTCCAGATCTCGATTCGTACCTCGCCACCCAGGCGAGCCAGGATGCCAGACGCAAGGTGGCGGCGCCTTTCGTCATGGTGGATTCGGACAGCCGAATCCTCGGCTACTACACGTTATCCTCTTACAGCATCCGGCTTGCGGAGCTGCCTCAGGATCTCGCTAAGAAGCTGCCGAAATATCCCTTGCTTCCTGCCACATTGTTAGGACGGCTGGCCGTGAGCCGGGACCATCAAGGTCAAAAGCTCGGCCGCCTCTTGCTCATGGACGCGCTCCATCGCAGTTGGAGGAACACGGCCGAGGTTGCTTCTATCGGCGTCGTCGCCGAGGCCTGGGATGAAACCGCGCGCCAGTTCTATCTCCATTACGAATTCATCCCGATTCCCGAACAGCCCAGGAAAATATTCATCGCGATGAAAACGGTCGCCGCTCTTTTCAAGAGTTGACGTGGAAAGATGGAGCGGGAGACGAGAATCGAACTCGCAACCAACAGCTTGGAAGGCTGTGACTCTACCATTGAGTTACTCCCGCTAATCAGTTAAATCAACGACATAGGCTTGTGTTTAGATGGTCCCGTTGTGTTTTCCTGTGCACTTTTGGAGCTGGATGTAGGGATTCTGCACAAAGAATGCACAACGTTTTCCCTGCTTGCACAAAAAATGTTGTGCATACTGGATGTGGCATCTCTACTGTCTTCATGAAGATCGGCCCCATTGGAAAAGGGTTCGTTCAGGAAGTCAAAACCAAACGCCACGGAACGCGATTCGTTGCCCGCTGGAATGCCTATGAACAAGCACCCGACGGCAGCATTCGACGTGTTCAGTGTGGCCCACATGAGCTTGGTTCCAAGGTAACACACGGACCGGGGCTGAAGAGCTTGAAGGATGCGCAAAAGGCGTGGGATCAGATTTACCGCGACGTGTTCAAGGAGCGCCACCCGGACGCATACTGCGCGGCTTCGGTCGCAGGGGTGAAGGCGTCGTCCAAAATGGCGGTCGCTGACTTTATCAAAAATATGTTTAGCGCGAAAGGAGCCTATGAAGAGTGCATAAAGGTGACCGGGATGGGAGGAATACGACTGAGCGAACTCCCCGGAAACCGGCGGGTCGCCAAAACGCTCTGGCTGATACAGCCAGAACTGTCGTCTGCAACCAAATGTTGCGCCTGCTATGTTCGCACGCGTGAGCCGGATGCTGATGGGCGTGGCGACGCAGTCAATGAAGGACCCGGTTCGGCATCGCCGTAGTGGAATTCTGCCTGATTCACAACACCCTGCACTGGCTGGCTGATGCCGGGGGCAGCAGAAGGTCCGCAGTGATAAAAACAAGAAAAGGGCGTTGCCGATGACGCGCCGCCAGCCGCTGAAGTGGCGATTCAGAACAGGAACGATGTGCGGCTGCACAATGTCAGGCTGCCCGCAGGGCAGGCTGCAGGAAAATTTCGATGAACTTACAAACCCACTCTTTGACACGCGGGTTCAGGATCCTCAAAAGATCCGGTTCGATCGCGGCAATTGCTCTGCTGACGTGGCTGCCATGCGAATCGCAGCCTCAGTTGAGGCCTGTAACAGGGATGGTGACCGACTTGAGGGGCAACGCACTTCCGGGAGCGGCCGTGCAATTGGAGAATACCGTCAATCTGTCCGTGCGCTCCTACATCACGCGCAAGGACGGTCGTTACTTCTTCAGCGGGCTCAATAGCGACATCGACTATACGCTGAAGGCGAAGTACCGAAACTATTGGTCCAAACCGAAGACACTCAGCAAATTCGATGCGTCGACTCATCCCGAGGTGAATCTCACGATCGCGATCGAGTGATTCGGATTTGCGCGTTTTTACGGCCATTCGCATGATCCCGGTGATAAGCAGGCGGAAAAAAGGCCGCTGCCGCCCCCTTTGATTTTCAGCTCAGACGGGAACTACCGCCGGCGCAAAATGAAGGTCTTTCGTCCTGGAATCGTAATCGACTACGACCTCATCGCCGTCATGTACCTTGCCTTCGATGATCAGGCGTCCGAGCTTCGTTGCTACCTGCTTCTGAATTGCCCGCTTCAACGGCCGCGCGCCATAGACTGGATCGTACCCTGTGTTCACCAGATGCATGCTCGCTTCGTCCGTCAAGGTCAGCCGGATATGGCGGTCAGCGAGACTTCTGCGAAGTTCTTCCAGTTGAATGCCAACGATCTGCCTCAGGTGTTCTGCTTTTAGCCCATGAAAGACGATAATCTCGTCGATCCGGTTGAGAAATTCAGGACGGAATCCAGCCCGGAGCTCGGTCATTACAGCCTGCTTCATATCGTCATAGCTCTTTCCCTCGAATGAGCCTTTATATTCCAGAATTCTGTGACTGCCGATGTTCGAGGTCATTACCAGAAGAGTGTTCCTGAAATTCACGGTGCGCCCCTGGCCATCCGTGAGCCGTCCATCGTCCAGGATCTGCAGCATGATGTTGAACACATCCGGGTGCGCCTTCTCAATTTCGTCGAAAAGAATCACCGAGTATGGCTTCCGCCGGATCGCTTCCGTCAGTTGCCCACCCTCTTCAAAACCGACGTATCCGGGAGGCGCCCCCACCAGCCGGGCGACGGAATGTTTCTCCTGGTACTCGGACATATCGATCCGCACCATGTTGTGCTCATCATCGAAGAGAAACTGCGCGAGAGCCCGGGCGAGTTCCGTCTTGCCGACGCCCGTGGGTCCAAGAAAAATGAAACTTCCTATCGGACGGTTCGGATCCTTCAACCCGGCCCGCGCGCGAATAACGGCCTCCGCCACCGCAGTCACCGCCTCATCCTGTCCAATCACTCGCTGATGCAGTAGTTCCTCCAGTTTGAGCAGCTTCTGCATCTCTCCTTCGAGCAGCCGCGCGACAGGGACCCCGGTCCACCGGCTTACCACCGACGCGATATCTTCCTCGCCCACCTCCTCTCGCAGAAGTTTATTTGGACTGTCTGTAATGGCTTCAGCATCCGCCAGCTTCCTGGTCAGCTCGCGAAGTTTGCCGTATTTCAGCTCGGCCGCGCGGTTCAGGTCATAAGCTCTTTCCGCGCGCTCAATCTCGATCTTCGTCTCGTCGATCTGCTCCCGAAGCGTTCGCAGACCCTGCACTGATTCCTTTTCGATTTGCCATCGAGCCTTCAGGGCGTCACCCTCGGCCCGGAGGTTCCCGATCTCACTCTCCAGTTTTACAAGCCGCTCGCGCGAAGCCGCGTCTTTCTCTTTCTTCAGGGCCTCGCGCTCGATTTCCAGTTGCATCGTCCGCCGAAGGAGCTCATCCAGACTGGCAGGCATCGAATCGATTTCAACGCGCAGTTTCGCCGCCGCTTCGTCCACAAGATCTATGGCCTTATCCGGCAGAAAACGTTCAGAAATGTAACGATCCGACAGGATGGCGGCGCTCACGAGCGCGGCGTCTTTAATACGCACTCCGTGGTGAAGCTCATAGCGGTCTTTCAATCCACGAAGAATCGAAATCGTGTCTTCCACCGTGGGCTGATCTACGAGGACGGGCTGAAAACGGCGCTCCAGGGCTGCGTCCTTTTCGATATATTTCCGGAATTCATCCAGTGTGGTCGCGCCGATGCAGTGCAGTTCGCCGCGCGCAAGCATCGGCTTGAGCAGATTGCCTGCGTCCATGGAGCCCTCGGCTTTACCGGCGCCCACCACGTTGTGGAGCTCATCGATGAAGAGAATAATTTCGCCGTTCGATTCCTGAACCTCTTTCAGGACGGCCTTCAGGCGCTCCTCAAATTCGCCCCGGAATTTCGCGCCCGCGATGAGCGCCCCCATGTCCAGGGACACCACCCGCTTCTCTTTCAGCCCCTCTGTTACATCGCCGCGGATGATACGCTGCGCCAGTCCCTCCACAATCGCTGTCTTGCCAACTCCGGGCTCGCCGATAAGTACCGGATTATTCTTTGTCCGGCGTGACAGCACCTGGATTACGCGGCGAATCTCGTCGTCCCGACCGATGACTGGATCCAGTTGTCCCGCGGACGCGCTCTTTGTCAAATCGCGGCCATACTTTTCAAGCGCCTCATAGGTGACTTCCGGATTCCGGTTCGTAACCCGCTGGCTCCCGCGTATCTCGCGCAGCGCCTGCATGAGGCGGGCGCCCGTAATACCCAGCTCCCGGAGGATTTTCGATTCATCCGCGGCCGCCAGAAGGATATGCTCCACCGAGACGAAGTCGTCTTTGAGTTGCTTCGCCTTGTCTTCCGCGGCAGTCAGGAGCCGGTTCAGCCGCTGGGTAACATAAATCTGATCCGGCGCTCCGGATGACACTGTGACTTTTGGAGCGCGGTCCAGTTCCTCATTCAGGCGCGCCGAAACGAGAGGAACATCCGCGCCGGCCCGCTTCAGGATGGAGGCCGCGAGGCCGCCTTCCTGGGCCAGCAACGCGGCGAGCAGGTGCTCGATATCGATTTGCTGGTTGCTGCGGCGCGCCGCCTCAGACTGCGCCACGTGAAGCGCTTCCTGTACTTTTTCAGTGATGCGGTTCATGTCCATGGTTATGGAACACGCAAGATGGTTTCCAGACTTCGATGAGAGCGTAAATCAAGCCAAAAGCAGATATTCGTTCGTTCGCGGGCGCGCGGGATTCCCAGTTCGCATCCCCCGCTGCGTGAAAACACGCAGGGATGCGCCGGCAACCTGACGTCGTTCCGTGTCCACGGCGCGATCGGGATAGGGGTGACAGATAGTGATGTCCCGGACAAGACCTGTGGTCTCACATCCCGTCGCTCTCAAGATCATTACCCGGAAGAGCAACGCGGAGTGCGTTTAACAGCGCCGCGACATCGATTACCTCCTGCGTCACCGCGCCGGCAACTGGCGAGAGGTGGCCTGTGGCGGCGATCAGCATCCCGACCATGCTGAGCGCCATGCCCCCAATCGCGGACTGCAAAGCAATCCTCTTCATCCGCCGGCCGATATGGATGAGCTCATCCACTTTTCGCAGCGAGGTTTCAAATATCACCGCGTCGGCGGCCTCAGCGGTAACGTCGCTGTTTTTCCCAAACGCGATCCCTACCGTGGCGGCCTGCATGGCGGGGGCATCGTTAATACCATCGCCCAGAAACATTGTGGGCGCCCGTTTGACTTCTGCTCCGACGATGGCCAGCTTTTCTTGCGGGTTCTTGCCGAAAAACGCTTCATCGATACCAACTTGTCTGGCGAGGTGAAGAACCTCGCCTTCGCGGTCGCCGGACAAAAGCATAATGCGCTTGACCCCGTGCCTGGGCGCGAGGTGCCCGATAAAAGAGCGGCTTTCCGGGCGGGGAACGTCGCGAAAACGGAAGATGGCGCCATAACGGCCATTGACCAGGAGGATCGACTCCATTCCGGCAGTCATTGGGGGCAACAACGCCGCCAGTTCAGCGTTCGACGCCAGAATTAAATTACGGCTCGTAATCTGAATCCTGTTCGTTCCCGCCATACCACTGAGTCCACGGCCGGGCTTCTCCGTGACCTCGGAAGCGAAGTCCGGGATAATCTCCTCTGTCCGCGCGGTATCGAGAATCGCGGAGGCCAGCGGATGACGGGAGTACTGCTCGACGCTCGCGGCCCAGCGCAACGCCTGTTTCCGATCCACATCGTCCGCACAGAGAATTTCGGTCAGCGCCGGCGCGCCGTATGTCAACGTCCCGGTCTTGTCGAAAATCATGGTGCGGCAGGAACCGATGCGTTCGAGCATCGAGGGGTCTTTGATGATTATTCCCCTCGAAGCGGCGATGGAAACGGCGCCGATGATCGCAACAGGGATTGCCAGCAGCAGCGGGCATGGAGTTGCAATCACCAGAACAGCGAGGAACCTTGCCGGATCGCCACTCAGCAGCCAGGCTGGAATTGCCATTGCCAGGGCGACAAGCGTGTACCAGGCGCCCAGGCGATCCGCGACCCGGCGCACTCGTGGCCGCTTCATTTCCGCCTGTTCCATCACTCGAACGATCTTTGCGTATCGCGAATCAATCGGCAGCTTGCTGACTTTGATCGTGAGGGCAGTTTCGCCATTAACGGCGCCCGATAGCACATCGGAACCGGGGATCTTTGCAATCCGGTAGGGTTCTCCTGTCAGATAGGACTCGTCTACAGAACTCTGGCCTTCGACAACTTCACCATCCACGGGAAAGCTCTCATGAGGAAGGACAACGAGCAGATCATTCACGCCGACCGCGTCGAGCGCAACATCTTCGAGCGCCGGGGAAGTCCTGCGATGCGCTCTCTGAGCATGCGCTTCGCAAGAGCGTTTAGTACGCCTGACGCTCGTTTCATGGCGAATTGCTCCAGAGCGGCGCCCCCGGAAAGCATCAGTAATATAACGGTACCCGCGAGGTATTCTCCTAAAACCACGGAGACAACGATCGAAAGTCCGGCCAACAAGTCGGAACCGAACCGCAATCGGAAGGCGCCATACAGCAGCTTCACAACGAAAGGGGTCCCGCCGAGCGCAAGGACCCCCATCAAAGGCACGTTGGCGGCAGGGGAATGCAGGCCGTAACGCTCGACGAGATGCCATCCAATTGCAATTGCGCAGGCGACGGCCACGTAGGGCCCGATCCCATCAATTCTCCACCGGCCCAGGGGGCCTTCGCGCGCGATGCGAAAACGCATGTTACCCGCAGGCGCACTTTGGATTCCTTCATTCCACAGGCGAGCGTGTGAAGCGCCCGGGCTCTCTCAGATTCACCGGCAATTACGGAAAGCTCGCGATGATAGCGATGTGACGATGCAGGGAAACTGAGAGGCGGCCGCGGGCGTGGATGGATTCGCTGGGCTACCCGACACACAGATGCCGGGTGGATTTGCGTGAAAGCGCGCAGGACGCACCATTCAAGATCGTTCATTCATTCGCTTTCTTGACCCGGAAATGGCAGGAAAGCTGCGATTCTCCCCGCGAAGACTGGAGAACGCGATGCCCCTGACGTTCGAACAAAAGGAAACAAAACAGTTATCCAACGGCGTGATGCAGGCGAACGTATTTCGCGGGCCGGAAACATTCGGCCTCGAAGAGAAGCCGATCCCGCAGGCTGGCGTAGGTGAAGCAGTCATCCATGTTCGTCTGGCTACGATCTGCGGGACGGATATTCACATCGTCCGCGGTGAGTATCCGGTGCGCGAAGGTCTCACCATCGGGCATGAAGCAGTTGGCGTGATCCATGAGCTTGGCCTCGGCGTCGAAGGCTACAGGGTCGGGCAGCGGGTCATCGTGGGCGCGATCACCCCTTGTGGTCAGTGCGAACCCTGTCTCCGCGGAGACAGGTCTCAATGCGGAGGACCGCTCGGCGGTTGGAAGCTCGGAAACACAATCGACGGTACACAGGCGGAATATGTCCTGATTCCGCATGCCCAGGCAAATCTGGCGCTCGTTCCCGACTCGCTGTCCGACGAGCAGGTCCTTCTGCTGACCGACATCGCCTCAACCGGATTCGCAGCCGCGGAAAGCGGCAATATCCAACTCGGAGACCGCGTCGCGATATTCGCACAAGGTCCCATCGGCCTCTGCGCGACGATTGGCGCGAAGTTACTGGGGGCCTCGGACATCATCGTGGTCGATCCGGACGAGAATCGTCTGAAGATGGCGAGGCACTTCGGAGCGACGCAGACTCTGCTTCCCCACACCGGAATCGCCGCGTCCATTAAGGAAATCACCGGAGGCGAGGGGGTGGATACGGCGATTGAGGCTCTGGGAACCCAGGAAACTTTTGAAAATGCTCTTCGCTCACTCCGCCCGGGTGGACCTCTGTCAAGCGTCGGCGTCTA
>CAZWTH010000094.1:0-4363 GCA_964636715.1 uncultured Solibacteraceae bacterium
CTGCCAGTCACGCCGCCGAACTGGCGCGACTTACTCCCACCGGACGTTACCTCAACAGCGGAAGATTCAAAAGGACCCGATGAAGCCGTGGCATGATCAGCAGCGGGGCGAGCCGGATCGCTTTCGCGGCTCCGCCTTGATCTGAAATTGGATACCCTCCTGACGCTGCAGAAACGCGAGTCCTGACGAGCCCGGCCCTGTGTCCGCTTGAATCCGGCCCCGTCGCGTGAGCCTTCTTGACATAGAGAGGGAGGTTCGGTACGTTAAAAGAAGTTTTGATGGCGATGGAGTTCGCCATAACCGCCTTCCTTTGCCGGTAAGCGCTGATGACTCCTACGACTACGTAGGAGGCGTGTTTTCAGCCAGTGCTAAACCGGATCAAACAGTCAGAACAATTTCATTTGCTACCCGACCTGCTCCGCTGGTTGTGTATCGCGGTCGCGGTCGGCGCACTCGCGGGGTCGGCGTCGGCGCTTCTGCTCGTCACGCTCAGCATCTCCACTGATGTCCGGGAATCTCACCGGTGGATCATCGGGCTTTTGCCGCTGGCGGGACTTGTCGTCGGCATTCTGTATCTGAGGTACGGGAAGTCGGTTGAGGCGGGCAATAACCTTCTCCTCGAAGAAATCCATAATCCTCAGGCGGTGATCCCGGCGCGAATGACGCCCCTCGTTCTGTTCGGGACGGCGATGAGTCATCTGTTCGGAGGATCGGCCGGCCGCGAAGGCACCGCGCTGCAGATGGGCGCTTCCCTGGCGGATCAGCTCAGCAGACCGCTGCGGCTCGGCCCGGAAGAGCGCCGCATCCTGCTGATGTCGGGCATCAGCGCCGGATTTGGATCGGTCTTCGGAACGCCGCTGGCGGGCACTGTTTTCGGACTTGAGGTTCTCGCCTTCGGACGACTGAACTACAACGCGCTGTTCCCCTGCATGATGGCGGCGTTCATCGGCGATCTGGTGACGAAGGCGTGGGGAATCCACCATACGATCTACCGCGTTTCACAAACGGCGCCGATGAGCGCCGTCAGTCTGCTGGCGACGATCGCGGCCGGTATCGCGTTCGGACTGACCGCCATGCTGTTTGCGAAAACAACCCACGCCATTGCGCACTGGTTCAAAAAACATATCGCCTGGGCTCCGGCGCGTCCGGTGGTGGGCGGAGCGATCGTGGCTCTCGCGACGCTGCTCATCGGGACGACCCGGTATTCGGGTCTCGGCATTCCAACCATTCTGGCGGCGTTCACCTCGCATTTGTATCCGTGGGACTTCGCGGCGAAACTGATTTTCACCGCCGTCACTCTCGGGTCCGGCTTCAAGGGCGGCGAGGTCACGCCGCTTTTCTTCATTGGGGCCACGCTTGGAAACGCGCTCTCGGGCGTCCTGCCGCTCCCGCCGTCGCTCCTGGCGGGCATGGGCTTTGTAGCGGTGTTCGCGGGCGCGGCCAACACGCCAATCGCGTCGGCGCTGATGGCGATTGAACTATTCGGTTCCGAAGCCGGCATATTCGCGGCAATCGCCTGCGTGGTCAGTTATCTCTTCTCGGGACACGCCGGCATCTATCAGGCGCAGAGGATCGGGAGCAGCAAACACCGGGCATTTGTGCATGAGGAAGGTCTCAGTCTTGCCTCAGCGAAGACGGCGCGACTGACGCCTCACAGCGGAGCGGATGGCGCCTTCGCCGATTCCGGAAAGGAACACGAGCTACTTTGAAAAGTCATTTCAGCATTCTGCGGCTCTACTTTTGCGCTTCGGACAATGTAAACCGCGGAGCGGGATGGCGCCGCATGTTTCCGACGCCGCTGGGACGCCATCTTCTTATCGCGGCTCGCAAAGCCGGACTGGAACAGGCGATTCTGCATCGGGTGGAGGGCGGATACCTCAAGGGGCATGGACTCGAGTGGGACCACCCCGAGCGCAGCGCTCCCAGGCTGCCGCAGGTGCTCGAACTGATTGGGGACGAGAAGGCGCTGAAGAGTTTCGTCCATATCCATCAGGAATTGCTGAAGCCGGTGCGGGTTGTGATGGTACGCGCGGAGGATGTGGCGATTTAGTTGGGCGTGGGCGTGGTGTCGATGTGATCGACGATCAGGGTGTTCACGGGCGAGGTTTCCTTTTGTAACACGAGGCCGAGTTGCGATTCCAGCGCGGCGACGAACGTTTCGGCGTCCGGCAGCTTCCCTGTTGCGTCCGGATCGGGCTTCATCAGGAGATTGATGTCGTAGTAGCCCTCCAGTCCGGTGTTGTCGATGACCATGCGGTCAAAGATGAAATTGTTGTTCAGATATTGAACGAGCTTCGAAATCGTGATTCCGGCGGGCGCGGTACGGAGGCTCCAGCCATCGGCTCCGTTGCCGATGCTCATGGTGAGCGTCTCGCCGGCGGGGGGATTCGGGGATTTACGAACCTTCAGGCCGCTCTTCGCTGATTTCAATACGTAGACCGGGGAGTCTCGCACCTCCCAATGCGTGCGCAGGTTGAAGCGTTCGGTGAGGAGCCGCTGGAGCATCAATTGAATTTGAGATTTGGAAGTGCCTGCCGGATAGGTCGCCTGCACGTCGTAAAAGTGCACGTTGCCGAGCAGGCCATGGGGCCAGACGATCTGGTAGGTGGTGATCGGGAACGCTACCCATACAAGAGCCTTGATGTTGATGTGGCGATAGTCCAGACGGCTCGCATCGGAATTCATGTCCACAGCGCCGTCGTACGGGACCACCCGCACAGAAGCCGCCTGAAATTGCGGCAGGGCGGATGGCTGCGCATTCGCAAAGGCCGCCAGCGAAAGAATCAGCGTGAAGCGGTACATTACGTAAACACGCTGATTATAGGAGGCGGGATATGTTGAACGACGGAAATGCAGCGCGGCCATGCGTAACCCTGCACGCGGTTTCAAGCCTCGATGGGTTCATCGCGCGGAAGGACAACACTGTTTCCTGGCTGGAGGGCAATGGACAGGTCTATGGAGCCGGCGTTTCGCTTTCGGAGGAAGAAATCGCGGCGTTTGTGCGGGGGATCGATTGTTACGTGCTCGGTTCGCGCACGTATGAGCATGCGCTCGAACTGGGATGGCCTTATGGCGACACGCCGGTGGTTGTGGTCACCAGCCGGAAGTTGCCGTCGACGAGGAAGAGCGTGGAGTTCTATTCAGGCGATCTGAAGGCGCTTGTCGAAGAGAAACTTGCGGGGCGATACCGGAATATCTGGGTAGCCGGTGGGGCGAAGCTGGCACAAAGTTTTCTCGAACTCGGTCTGGTGGATGAAATCCGGTTGACTCTCGCGCCTGTCCTGTTGGGTGATGGATTGCGGCTGTTCGGCGACTCGCGCGCCGAGAAGACCTGGGATTTGAAGAACGCGGTTCCATACAGGAATGGATTTGTCGAGTTATCGTACGAGTCAGCATGCCGCAAGACGCAATCGTAGGAGTATCGGATCACGGCGGCTGGGCCGTCTTCGTCACCGCCGATCGCAGGGGGACACTTCTCGATCGCCGGCGCGTGGAACTCGTTGACGAGGCGCTGCCCAAAATTCCGCATCATAGCGAAGGGCAGAGGCTCCCGATCGACCAGGCAGTCGAACTGGTGGAGCGCGTACGGGCGTCGGCGGAACGGTATTCGAAGATAGCGCTCGATGCTCTGGCAACGGCCCTGGGTGAGCGAATTCGCGGTATTGCGCTTCGCGAGTGCCAGGAGTTGCCGCCGACCGTTGCGGAGCGGATTACGAATTATCGGGCGAGTAATGTCGCCGACTGGGTGATGTACCGGAAGGCGCTCGCGGCGGCGGCGGAAGCGCGCGGGTGGTCCGTTTACTGGTACGATTCGCGGAAGGTGTTCGGGATCGCGAGCGAGGCTTTGGGAATCGGGAACCTCGACGATCATTTCGCACAGATCAGGCGTTCGATCGGGCCGCCGTGGGGACAGGATCAGAGGATGGCGATGGCTGCGGCGGTTGCCGGTTTCGCCAGCGCGAACATACGGGTCTGAATGCGCCGCTTGCGGTCTCCTATGCTGGAATGGAGCGCACGGATATGCCTCAAATCCAGCCTGATTTCGAGAGTTTGTATCATCGCGCTTTCGCCGAATACCGGGCGCGCGCGCTTTGGAATGTCCGCGAGATCGAACATCCGACGCGGGAAGAAGCGTTGATCATTACTCGGCGGCTTCGCATCGAAGGCAACCTGGATGCGCGGCGTCTGGCGGAGCAGATCGAGCAGGCTTGCCGTGCCACTCACTAAGATCCAGAGCGATGTTTTGCGGTTGCTTGCCAGGCATCGCGATCCAGAAAGCTATGTTGGCGGGGCCACTCCCCTTAACCGAAACACGCCCCGGTTTGTTGACCTTGCGGCTCTCGAAGACGCCGCCGCTCTGAAC
>CAZWTH010000095.1:0-8729 GCA_964636715.1 uncultured Solibacteraceae bacterium
CTGCTGGTGCTGGATGAGCCGCTGAGCGGACTCGATCCGCTGGTTCGCGATGAATTCATGCAGGGGATTTCGGAGCAGGCGGGAGAAACGACTGTTCTGATTTCGTCGCATGAGATGAACGAGATGGAGGGGCTGATCAGCCATGTCGGATTTATTGAAGACGGGCGGATGTTATTTGAAGAGCCGATGTCCGGGCTGGCGAGCCGGTTTCGTCAGGTGTGCGTGACGCTGGCGCGCGAGGCGGTGCGGCCTGCTGGCGCTCCGCCGGATTGGGTGGATTTGCGGACGGCGGGGAATGTTCTGACGTTCGTGGATACGCGTTTTTCGGAGAGTGGGCTGGGAGATCGGATTCGGACGGTGCTCGGCGATGTTCGTGAGATCGATGCGGAGCCGATGTCGCTGCGGTCGATATTTACCGCGATGGCGCGTCATGCGGCGGCGGTGGGAGGGGAGTTGTGATCTGGCATATTTTGCGGAAGGATCTTCGGATTTCGTGGAAACCGGCGCTGGGAGCGGCGATTCTGCAATGGATTGCGACGGCGCTGATTGTAAGAGCGGGAGTGTTCGGGGGGAGCCGTTCTCTGGACGAGATGCGGTCCATGGTGAGAGTGGCGGCTGGTCTCGCCACGTGTCTGGTCGCGATCGCCGCGGTGCACAATGACGCGCTGACGATTCCCACAGGGGACTGGCTGATGCGTCCGATCCGGCGCCGCGATATGTTGCTGGCGAAGATTCTGTTCTTCGTTGTCGCGATGCAATTGCCGATTCTGATTGGATGCGTGGGTGAAGGAATGGCGTTTGGTTTTAGTTTCGGCGATGCGTTTCTGGCGGCGTTGTGGCAATCGGCGATGATGACGATCAGCCTCGGCGTGCCAGCCGTGGCGGTGGGGGCGATGACGGCGAGCCTGGTGGAAGGGATCGTTTTTCTCGTGGCCGTAGCATCGGTTGTCGCCTCAAGAAGCTGGCTGGCGGCGGCGCTGGCGGGTAACCAGAGCACGTCCTTCGTCCTCGACTGGATTGAGGTGGCTGGGTTGAGCGCGGGAATGTTTGCGGGCGGAGCTATTGCTCTCGGCCTGCTTTACCGGTGGCGAAAGGTGATGGAGGCGCGCGTGGCGTCGATCGCAATTCTCGCGCTGGGCGCGGCGTGCGCGCTTCTTCCGTGGAATACCGCGTTCGCTCTGCAGCGGCGGGTCGCACGCGCAACCGGTTCGGCGAATGATATTCAACTTACCCTCGATACAACGCCGCGCAGGCCCGCAGTCTCTTATATCGGTTCCGCTTTCTTTCCCGTTCGCGCCGCGGGGCTCCCGGCGGGAATGGATCTCGTGACGGATCGCGTCGAAGTGAAACTCACGAGACCGGACGGCTCCGTGGAATACCCGGAACACTGGTTTACCGGCGAGGACAGAAGGGTGCTGGGAATTGCTTCCGGCAGGCATGAGATGGTGACGGTGGACGCCGGCTATTCACTGACGCTCGTCCGGGAGACCGGTGGCGCCTGGGTTGAGACCGGGGAACGGGATACGTCGATACGGGCGCTGGGACGATGCAGGATCCATTTGGAGTCTGACAATTCCGGAGAGACGGTTGGGTGCGTCAGCGCAGGGCCTGTCAATGGGGTTTGTTACTCGGCGGTGGGGGCCGGAACCCAGCCGCATTGCAGCGATTACGCCCCCTCCTGGCTCTGGCTTCCGAATTGGGATGAATTGCAGACGATGCGGTCCCTCTACATACCCGTTCATGGTGTTCCACGGCGGATTTTTGTCAAGACTTACAGGGTTGTGGAGCATTTCGTCCGGCATCTGGAGATTCCGAATGTACGGCTTGACGACTGGAGATCGACATGATGAAAACGATTTTCGTACTCACGGCGTGCGCTTTGCCGCTTGCGGCCCAGCAAACGCAAAACATGACGCTCACCGCGATGCTGCGGCAGCCTTACGATTCGATCAAAAGCAATTTGATTCGCGCGGCGGAGGCGATGCCGGAGGAGAACTATTCGTTCAAGCCCGTACCAGCGGAGATGTCGTACGGGCAGTGGGTGGCTCATATTGCGGATTCCATGACGCGGTATTGTGGCATCGTGGGCGGAGAAATGAAAACTCCGGACGCCGCTTCGAAAACGGGCAAGGCGGATCTGGTGGCGGCCCTGAAGGCGTCGTTCGCCAGATGCGATGCGGCGTTCGATGCGCTGACGGATGCGAACGCGCTGGACCTGGTGGGTCCCGCGGGCGCGCCGGAGAAAGTGGCGCGGGCCGGAATGCTGGCCTATGTCAACGCGCACAACGATGAAGGCTATGGCAGTATGGCGGTCTATTTACGGCTGAAGGGGATCGTTCCGCCTTCGAGTCAGCGTCCGAATCAGAAGTGAAGGCGGCTGATTTCGGCGATGTAAGCATCGACGTCAGTCTTGCGCTTCATGCCTTCGAGCGACATGTAGCGGAGCTGGCCGAAGATGGGTCGCTCGGCCCAGGGGCGGTCGTGGAGACCGAAGCACCAGAGGATGTTCGTATAAGTGTTCGGGTCGCGGCCGTCGAGAGCGTAGACGTCGTGCAGGTGGATCATCGTGCGGAGCGCTTCTTCGTATGTGGGCGACCACTCGATGATCTTCTTGCCCCAGTACATGCGGTAGTAGCCGTGGATTGTGCCGCGAACCAGAAGCTCGCGCTGCGCGGCGTTCCACAGGGGGTCGTGCGTTTCGGCGCGTTCGAATTGTTCGGGTGAGTAGAGGTAGGGGCGCGGATCGGCGGCGTGCTTTGCCATGGTGGCTTTGCACCAGTCCGGGAGGAGGTCGAGCGATTCGATTTGCTCGCCGGCAAAGCGCGCGAAGTTGAAGGCCAGTTCACGGCGGACGATCAGTTGTTCGAGAAATTCATCCGGAATGAGGCGGTGTTCTTCGGCGTGCTCGCGGACGGCGAGCGCGATTTCGAGCGCGGAGATGTGGCCGAAGTGGAGATACGGGCTCAGCGTGCTGGTGGCGTGTTTGGAGGGCTGTCCGCTTTCGCGCGCGTAGAGTCGGAGGCGATGTTCCAGAAAGCGATCGAGACGGCGGGCCGCTTCCTTCGCGCCGCCTTTGTATTCGATGGATGGCGGGATGGCGTGATCGATTTCGCAGGTGGCGATAAGGGATGGAATTGCGTTCGGCGTAACGGCGCGCGCGAGCGAAGAGAGGCCATCCGGAAGCAGGCTGGGGCGCCATTTCTGGCGGAGCGCGGGAAGCTCCACCGGCTGGAGATATGACCGGAGCGCGCGCTGAATTCGCGGGCGAATCGTGTAGGCTCCGTAGTTGCGCTTGTCGTGGAAACTCATCGGGACGATGCAACTGGAATCGACGGCGATGTACTGAACGGTCAGATGGGCGGCGACGCGCGGGTTGTGACGCATCGCGATGAAGACGGGGTAATCGTCCGTCACGACGGCGTGAGCGCGCGAGGCGAGGCGATAGAGGACGTCATTCGGGTCAGAGTGGCGGGCGCGCAGATAGAAGAAGTAGCCGATGCCGAGCGCGCGCAGGGTGGCTTCGTTGTGCGGAACGCCTTCAAGGACGAAGGTGTGGAGGCGGTCGTTCGCGGCGGGGTAATCGCACGTGAGCGATTCGTAGACGAGCAGCGGCAGTCCCTGGGCGTTGGCGATTTCGGAGGCGTGGGTGAGGGCGTGGTTCTGTTCCACGCGCCGGTTCATCAGCGACCAATAGAGGACATAGCCGGCGTTCTCGCGCGGCGGGCGATCGTTCAGGATGCGGATGCGGCCGGAGGAGACAGACACGCTACTCTTCGACGGGGGCGGTGCTGGAGAGTTCGGCCTTGCGAACGATGTAGTTTTTTTCGAGCTGACGGCAGAGTTCGGCCCCGAGTTTTTCGGGGAGCTCGTCGGGCTCGTGCTGCACAGTGACCTTGATGAAGACGTTGGTTCGCATCGCTACACCTCTATACTAAGCGCCGCCCCAGTCCGTGGTTTCTTTCAGTCCGTGATATGAATGAAGGGTGGCGTGCGCTGTCTGCAAAACCGCGAAAGCGAAGCGATTCTGTCCGGCTTTGAACGCCGAAATCTGCACGGCGTGCTGTGGGACCGGGCGCGAGGAGACGATCGATTGCGCGATCTCTTGCCAATATCTGGCGGATGCGCATCAGCATGAGAAAAAGCCGGCGAGGGACCCGAAGCTGACGCCGGGCGCGGATATTGAGCTGACCGATGACTTTTTACGCGGGCACGAGTTTGTGATTGTGCTGCTGGGGTCCGCGATGTCCGAGGGGATTCGGCGGTTTCCGAATGCGACAGATGCGGATGCCGTGGATGCGCTGGAGCATCTTTCGAAAACCTGGCGGGCGATGGATTCGGGCCTGGTGTATGAGTCGGCGCCCGTGAATCCAATTGCGATGGCGATGTTCGATGCGGTGAAGAAGCGCGTGGAAGAGCTGCGGGAGCGAATTCGCGAGGCGGACGCTACGCAGACTTTGCCGGATAAGGCTGTTCTCGGAGTCATTGTTTTCCTGCAGCGCGTGGCGTTTGGGCTGAATAACGGGCGCAGCCGGTGTAAGGCTTTTCTGGTTTTTCTGTCGCAGTTTTATGTGGACATGAAGAAGGAAGAGGCGGAGGCGGCGGCGGAAGAGTCAAAGGTCATTCTGTAGGTGGATCCCAATACCGGCATTGTCGTGTTCGGTCATGGATCGAGTGTGGCTTCGGCGAATGCGGCGGTGGCGGCTGTCGCCGATCGGGCCGCTTCGTCGGGCGGATGGCCGCTTTACGAAACGGCATTTCTGGAGTGTGCTCCGCGATTGGATGACGCAGTCGGGAAGCTTGTGACCCGCGGCGCTCGCGAAGTCCTGGTGCTTCCTTATTTCCTGACGCTGGGGATTCATTTGCAGCGCGATCTGCCTGTTCTGGTTGATGAGTTGGCGGCGAAGTATCGCGTTCCGATTCGCGTGTCGCCGCCGCTCGATGGGCATGCGGGGCTGGAGAGAATTTTGGTGGATCGGGCGGAAGAGGCTTTATCGTGAAGGCGAAGTTGACGGGATGGCGCGAGATTGGGCCGGGGACGAGGCATTTCGATTTTGAAGCAATCGATTGGGATGGGGCGTTCACTCCGGGGCAGTTTCTTTCGCTGACCGCGGGCGAGATCACGCGAGCTTATTCGATTGCGTCGCCTCCGGACGGGAAGAAATTCGGGCTTTGCGCGAATCTGGTGGAGAATGGCCACTTCACGCCGTGGATGTTCGCGCAGAACATCGGCGATGAAATCGAGTTCAGGGGGCCCTATGGGGTTTTTACGCCCAGGCCGCTCGAATCGGAATCGGTCCTGGTGGCGACCGGGACGGGCGTGGCGCCGTTTCGATCGTTTTTGGGCGGCGGCGCGCTGACGGGGCGTTGCACGATGATTTTCGGGACGCGTTATGAGGCCGGACTGCTCTATGACGCGGAGTGGCGGGAGTTGGAGGCGTCGCGGCCCGGTTTTGTCTACAGGCCGACGCTGACGCGGCCTGGTCCGGAATGGAAGGGCCTGACGGGGCGTGTGCAGGCGCACGTTTTCGAGGCGCTGGGGCAGCGGCGGGATATCGACATTTATATCTGCGGATTAAAAGAGATGGTGGACAACCTGCGAGCGGAACTGAAGGCGCTGGGGGTGGACCGCAAGCGCCTGATTTACGAAAAGTACGACTGAGCGGGTTAACATAATAAGACGATGGCAAATATCGGTGATGTAATCGGCGCGGCGTCGGCTGTCGTCAAGGGGATGGGGGTCACGCTCAAGGAGATGATGTCTCCGACGGTGACCGAGAATTATCCCGACGAGCCGGCCAAACTTCAGGAACGTTTTCGCGGCAAGCACGTGCTGCAGCGCGACGAAAACGGTCTGGAGAAATGCGTAGCGTGTTTCCTGTGCGCCGCGGCGTGTCCTTCGAACTGCATCTATATCGAAGCGGCGGAGAACACCGAGCAGGTGCGCATCAGCGGCGGCGAGCGGTACGCGAAGGTTTATAACATCGACTACAACCGCTGCATCTTCTGCGGCTACTGCGTGGAGGCGTGCCCCACGGACGCGATCACGCACGGCCATGGCTTCGAACTGGCCAGCTACAACACGTCCACGCTGGTCTACCGCAAGGAAGATCTGCTGGCGAAAATGCCGGAAAACGCGCAGCCGCCGGTGATTTCGGAATGGGCTGAAGCGTCCGGCCACTAACCGGCATCTGATGGAATGCCGGCTTTGAGCCGCGCAGCCTATGTTCGGGGTCATTCGGGAACAAATCGAGACGATCTTTCGCGAGGATCCGGCGGCGAAGAGTGTCCTCGAGATTTTCCTTTGCTATCCGGGATTCCACGCGATTCTGATTCACCGGTTCGCCCACAAGCTCTATAAAGCCGGCGTTCCGATTCTGCCTCGCTTCCTCTCCCAGATTTCGCGGTTTTTCACGGGGATTGAAATTCATCCGGGGGCGACGATTGGCCGGCGGTTTTTCATCGATCACGGAATGGGCGTCGTCATCGGTGAAACTACGGAGATTGGCGATGACGTGCTGATTTATCAAAACGTGACCCTGGGCGGTACGGGCAACGAGCGGGGCAAGCGGCATCCGACGATCGGGAACAACGTGGTGATCGGGACCGGGGCGAAAGTGCTGGGCGGGATCGCGATTGGGGACAATGTGCGGATTGGCGCGGGTTCGGTGGTGGTGAAGCCGGCGCCGGATAACTCGACCGTGGTCGGGATTCCGGGGCGCGTGGTGCGGTACCATGTGCCGCGCGAGGGGGTGCTCGATCACGGGATGATGCCGGATCCGGAAGGCCAGGAAATCGAGGATCTGAAGTCGCGGGTGAGTGAGCTCGAAGCGCGATTGCAGGCTCTCGAAAAGACTTAAGCTCCGAAATGTTTCTGTAAGACGAGGGCGACGGTGCCACGCAGGCGCGCGGTGCCTTCTTCGTGCGCGGGCATGAGGATGGGCGGGAAGCCGCCCTGGAGCACCAGCGCGCGGACTTCCGATTCGATCACGGGACCGAAGCGCTGCCAGGAGCGCGTGAGATCGCCGATGACGATGATGCGTTCGGGGGCGAGACCCGCGACGATCATGCGCATTCCCCGTCCCAGATAGTGCGCCATGGTGTCGAGCGCTTTGACGGCCTTTTTGTCGCCGAGGTCGGCCAGGCGGAGGAGGTCGCTGAAGTTCGGGCGATCGGTGGGCGTGCTCGAATCGTGGTAGTAGCGCAGCGCGGCGCGATTGGAGGCGAAGACTTCCCAGCAGCCGCGCGTGCCGCAGGTGCAGAGAGGCCCTTTTGGATCGAGGGGGACGTGGCCGAATTCGCCGGCCATGTTGTTATGACCGCGGGCCAGCTCGCCGTTCATATAAATGCCGATGCCGATGCCTTCGGACACTGTCACGACGACGAGGTTTTTGCATTCCTCCAGGTGATCGAACCAGGCTGCGGCGAGCACGCAGGCGTTGGCCGCGTTTTCGAGCTCGACTTCGAGGCCCGTTGCTTTTTCGACGAGCTTGCCGAGATCGACATCGCGCCATTTCAGATTGGGCGCGAAGACGAGGCGGTTCTCGCTGCGATTGATGCGGCCGGGAACCGAAATGCCGATGCCTTCGATTTTCTTGGCGCCGCAGGAATTGACGACTGCCTTGATGCGCTTGACAAGGAGCGCGACGGCGGCGGAGGGATCGCGCGGCGTGGGGAAGGTTTCCTGCGCGGTGAAGTTGCCGTTGACATCGGCGAGCGCGACGGTCGTTTGAGTAGGACGAATATCGACGCCGACGATAACGCGATCTTCGTTGAGATGGAGAAACGTGGGGCGGCGGCCGCGCGGCAGGCGGCCGGTGGGGCCCTCGATCACCCAGTCTTCGCGGATGAGTTCTTCGACGATGAGCGAAATCGTGCTGCGCTGCATGCCGGAGACGCGCGCGAGATCGGCCCGCGAGATGGGATGGCGGGTGCGGATCAGGTTGAGAACGATGCGCCGGTTGACGTTGCGGATGGCTTCGCTGGAGGCGATCTGTTTGGGGTCGAGGGCTCGCGAGGTCATATCCTGTACCAGCATAGAATGGCCGAAAATGCGATATGCTCAGGGCATGTGGAAAGCATGGGCTTGTGTTCTGACGGCCGGGATCGTGCTTTTCGGACAGAATACGGACCCGGTGAGCCGGCTGAATCCGGTGTTACAGCGCGCCATGACGGGCGACGCTTCCACGGACGAACTCGCGGAAGCGATCGTTTCGCTGGCTCCGCCGCTGCAGCGCATCTTTCGGAATGACATCACGCGGCTGGCGACGGCGCTCACCGGCGTGATGCAAGGCCGCAAAATGACCAGCGCGGAGACAACGGCTCTCAGCCAGTGCATTGTGGGGTTGCTGCAGGGATCGGATGTTTCGAATTTCGCGCTGGCGGTGCGGTTTCGCGACACGTTGACGGCCATGGGCGTTGTGGATCCAAACAACGATCTGATCGTGCGCCGGTTTGTGGATGTGGGCGGACCGGAGGACTATCGGGTGGAACCGGCGCGCGGAGTGGTGGCGCCGAAGTAGAACGGTTGCGATGAGATTGACACCGGGCAGAAGCCCGGTGTCTGGGGTTTGGCCTTTGACTAGATAAAAATCATTTTTGTTGTTCCATGTAGTAGGTTTTCGTGTATTCTTGTATCTAGTTATGTAACTAGTCTAAGGAAAGGACCGCCTCCCCATGGGTTTCCCCACCAAGGTTCAGCTCATCAAACGCAAAGCCAGTGAACAGTGGTA
>CAZWTH010000096.1:0-8680 GCA_964636715.1 uncultured Solibacteraceae bacterium
CAGGAAGAGGCGTGAATTGATCGCTCATTATAAATCGCTTTCAGAGCCGGATAGACCCGGCGGTATCGTTCGTACTGCTGGTCCATGACAGCCCGATTGGCAGGGATGGGCTGAACGGTTTCGGCCGTGCGGACGTTTTGATCGCAGGCTTCGTCCACGCCTGGCCATACGCCGGTCCCCACACCGGCGAGCAGTGCAGCGCCATAGGCGCCGCCTTCATCCGCGGCAATTGTCTCGACCGCGTGGCCATAGATATCGGCCTGAATTTGTTTCCATAACGTGGATCGCGCGCCGCCACCGGTTACCCGTATCCGGTTAACGGGCACGCCCAACTCCGCAAAAATCGTGAAGCTGTCGCGCTGACTGAACGCGACTCCCTCCATGATGGCACGCGCGACATAGCCCCTGGTGTGGCTGGCGGCCAGTCCCGTGAGCGCGGCGCGCACGGAAGAATCGAGGTGCGGCGTGCGTTCGCCCATCAGGTATGGCGCCCACAGAACGCCATCGCAGCCCGGAGGCGCCGTGGCGGCTTCCTTCGAAAGCTGTGGATAGTCGTAGCCGGGCGCCGAGAACTGATCGCGCATCCAGCGCAGCGAGAGTCCCGCCGCCTGGGTCACGCCCATGACGTGCCAGCGGCCGGGAATGGCGTGGCAGAAAGTGTGGAGGCGTCCGCCGGGATCGAGCGACGGTAGCTCGGTGGCGGCGAACACGACGCCCGATGTGCCGAGTGTGACGCTGACCGCGCCGGGGCGCGTGATGCCCATCCCGATGGCTCCGGCGGCCTGATCGCCCGCGCCCGCCACGATGGGCGTACCGGCGGGAATACCGGTGAGGCCTTCCGCTTCAGCCGAAACTTTCGCGCAGACTTCCGGAGATTCGAAAACAGCCGGAAGAATCGCGCGATCGATATCGACAATGCCGAGCAGTTCCTCCGACCAGCGGCGATGAGTGACATCGAGCATCAGAGTCCCCGACGCATCCGCGACGTCGATTGCATATTCGCCGCTCAGCTTGTAGCGAACATAGTCCTTCGGCAGCAGAACGTGCCGGACTTTTTTCCAGATTTCGGGCTCATGCTGGCGAACCCAGATGAGCTTGGTGAGAGTGAAATTCGTCAGCGCCGGGTTGCAGGTCAGTTCCAGCAGACGCTTCGCGCCGGCTTTCTGAGTGATCCAGGCGCATTGTTCGTCCGTACGCTGATCGCACCAGATGATCGACGGGCGCAGCACCGCGCCGTTCTCATCCATGAGCACAGCGCCGTGCATCTGGCCGGTGAGGCCCACGCCGCGAATCTGCTTCGGCGAAATGCCGGCGGCTTTGATGACGTCACGAATCGCCTGTTGCGAGGCGCGCCACCAGTCGGCGGGATCCTGTTCGGCCCACGCCGTCCGGGGCGACGCGAATGGCTCATGTTCCGTCGTGCAGGAAGCGAGGACTGCCCCGTCTTCCGCTACGAGGACCGCGCGCGATCCGCCGGTCCCTACGTCTATGCCAAGAATAGGAATAGTTTCGTCTCCGTCGCCGTTACTCCGGCGCTACTTCACGCCTTGCAGCGAAAACGCGTAGAAGTTTTCGCCCGCAGCGACCAGCACGTACTGCTTGCCATCCAGCATGTAGGTAATCGGCGCATTGCCGGGATTGGCCAGCAGGGTGGAGTGCCACAGGGGCACACCGGTCTTCGCGTTCCAGGCGATGAAATTCTCGGAACCATCGCTTCCGAACAACAGATTGCCCGCTGTGGTCATCAGATTCTGAGCGCCGGTATTCAGCGGCCGTTTCCACGCGATTTTGCCGGTCTTGTAATCGATTGCGCGCAGTTCCGTGCCGATATTGCCGACCTGGTGTTCGACGGCGCCGTAACCTTCCGGCTGAGGATCGTTATCGACCTTATAGAAAATGACGTACGGCTGGGTGGTTCCCACATAGAAGAGACCGGTATCGGGATTAAACGCGGGGCTCGGATAGCCGGTGCTGCCGCTCGAATTGGGAGCGGTAAGCGTGCCTGCGGGCGACGGTTCCTTTTCCGGAATGCGAATGGGCTGGCCGTTGGGCCCGATGCCTGAGTACCAGTTCAGGTGCTCGACGAAAGGCGTGGTGGAGATGCTCTTGCCATTCGTGCGGTCAATGACGAAGAAGAGACCGCCGCGATAGGCCTGCAGCAGGAGCTTGCGCGGCTGGCCATTGATCGTGCCATCGGCGAGTACCGGGATCTGGGAGCCGTCCCAGTCATGCGTATCGTGCGGGGAGAACTGGAAATACCATGCCATTTTGCCGGTATCGGCGTTGAGGGCGATGGTGGAGCAGGTGTAGAGATTGTCGCCGGGGCGGCTCTGGCCCACGAAAGTCGGTTCCACATTGCCGACGCCGACGTAAAGCAGGTTGAGATCGGGATCGTAGGTAGGGGCAGTCCAGACGCCGCCGCCGCCATGCGCGGTGGCCTGTTCGCTGGGCCAGGTGCTGAAACCGGGATCGCCGGGGTGAGCGGTGGTCCAGGTGTGCCACTGCAATTCGCCGGTTTCCGGATCGCGGGACTCGATATAGTTCGCCATATCGAGGAAGTCGCCACCGACGCCGACGATGATGTGGTTCTTGATCACGGTGGGCGGGAAGGAGCACCAGTGATCCTGCTTGACGTCCGCGATGACTTTATTGAATCGCTCCTTGCCGGTCTTCATGTCGAGGGACACGAGATGGCAATCGGGCGTTTCGAAGTAGACCCAGTCGCCGTAGATGCCGGCGCCCCGGTTGCCGAGCGATTCTGCGGGAAGACCTTTCCACGCGTAGTGCCAGATCTCGCGGCCGGTTCGCGCATCGATCGCGAACATGGCGTTCGGCTCGGTCATGTAGAGGACGCCGTTCACGAGAAGCGGTACACCGCGATTGTTCGCGACCGCGCCCTGCGGCACGGAACCCTCGCCGCCCGTAAAGGTAGGCGTGGACTGCATGTTTACGCGCGAAATCCAGGCGAGCGTGAGGCCTTTTACCGTTTGATCATTGATCTGTTTGAGTGGGCTGTAGCGCCGTCCGGAATAATCGCCATTGAAGGTCGGCCAGCTATCGGCTTTCGGGTGGGTGATATCCGCCTGAGGAAGTTGCTGCGCGCTTCCGAGCAGCGCCGCGGTGAGAGAAAGAAGGATCAGGTTCGTAAGTCTCATGGGGTCCTCGGGCTATTTGATCGTCGCGAGATAAGCGGTCACATCGTGCATCTGCTGATCGGTCAGCTTCGTCATGATATCGACGTGCGCCTGCAGCGGGTCATGGCGTTCCACCTTCGGGACGCCGTTTTCGCGGGCCCAGGTCTGGGTCGAACCATCGGCGAGCCGAAGGGTGACGTCGAAATCGGTGACGCGAAGCGGAATGCCGCTCACGGTCTTGCCGCCCGGCAGTGTGACCGTTGCGGTGATGGCGTTGGGATCGGGAGGAGCCTCGGCTCCGCCGCCGCGGCCGCCGCGTCCTCCACGTCCGAAGGCGCCGCTGCGAGGATTCACGATCTTGTCCTGCAGAGCGACGGCGTCATACTTGCCGCCGATGCCCTTGAGATTGCCGGTGACGGAGTGGCACTTATTGCAGCCGCCCGCGCCATTGAAGAAAGCTTCACCGGCCTTCGCATCGCCGGCTTTCAGCACGGCTTCGGGAGAAGTTTCTCCGCGCGTGGTGGCGGAGTAGATGATGCGCGAGTGGATATAGGCCGCGATGTTGTAGACCGTTTCCTTATCGAGATCGTTCTTGAGGACTTTGGTGTGGGCCGCGCCGTTCAGGTACTCGCCGAGCCCGACGCCGTCTTCATCGTGGAGCGAAACGTCGGACGCGATGAGATCGGGGCCTGCGTTGCCGCCTTTGGCCCGATCTCCGTGGCAGTAGCCGCATTTCGTGTTGTAGGCCGCAGTGCCGGCGGTAACGGCCTCGGCGGGATAGGACTTGAATCGCCCTCCGACCAGAATGGGTCCGGCAGGAGCGCCGCCGCGGCCCGAGCCGCCACGTCCACCGCGTCCCTGGCCGAAGCCGGGCGCTACACAGGCCAGGGCCATGCACGTCAGGATGAGGGAGTGCCTGAGATTGAGATTCATCGCTTTGTATTCCTGATTATCTTCCGGGCGCCGCCGCGCCACTCATTGCCCGTCCGCCACGGGGTCCGCGTCCTCCCGCCGGAGGGGCGGCCGTAAGTGCGTTCAATCCGCTTGTATAGTGAGGGTCCATGGCGGCGATGTCGGAGCGATAGCTCACGGTGTCCGCTGTGGGGAAGTTCGCAGGGACCTTCTGGGTCACTTTGCCGGTCGCTGCCCACTCGGCGCCGCGCTGGTAGGTGACGACGAAATCCATGGAGGCGAGCGCGTTGACGTCATGTCCCTGGGTGGTGTGGAAGATACGGCCTTTGCCGTAGTTGATCACCATGAGTTGGGGCTCATCGGCTCCGGTGCCGGAGTTGGAGGGATCGGAGTACGCGGTGGCGAGGATGGTCATGTTCTTCCCAGGGCCGCGGAGGCTGTTGTACAGCTCGTCGCCCTGGTGCATCCACATCTTCGGGAGGCCCTTCATGATGGGGTGTTCGGGAGCGCGCGCAACTACCTGATACGGAACACGTAAGCCGTGCCGGCCGGCGTTGCCTGGCGTGGTATCGCCATCGGCCTTCCCATCTTTATATATCCAGTGGGCGCCGGTCTTCTCGTTACGGCCCCGCCATCCGCCGACGCCTTCCATTTCATTGAAATCGTCCCAGGAGCCGAAGGCATTGTCGGCCGCGTGGACGAGGACCACGCCGCCGCCGTTTTTGACGTACTGATCGAAGGAGTCTTTGAGGGGCTGGGGCCAGCGCTCGTTCGGAGCGTCGTAGTTCCAGACGATGACCTGGTATTTGCTCCAATCGGGTTTAAAGGTGGAGAAATCGCCGTCTTTCGGGGGAGCGGTGACGACGTCCACCGTAAAGAGTTTGGTTTCTTCGAGTTCCTTCTTGAGGACGGGGGTAGTGAGTTGCCAGGCGTGATAGGTCCCGCCGCTCTCTCCATCGAGGAGCATGACTTTGATGGGACCAGCCGCCGGGGCTGGAAGCGGAGCGAGGAGACACGCTCCCGCAAGGGCAGCTAAAATCAGCGATTTCTTCATAGGGACACCTGATTTGTCATACGCCGGACCCAAAAAGTGGAACCGGTACCACGGAAGGATATCAGAGCCGGTGGGATGATGCAAGCGAGTGGCGTTGACAGCGATGGGGGGATGAGGCCGATTGGCGTAGTGGGGCCCGGGGGCCAGATCTCAAGGCCTCGGTGGCAATACGGCGCCGGTTAGAGTGAGATGCCGGTCTGTAGACCAGCATTTGGTAGTTCGGCGATCTTTCATGATGGCGAGCCCGTGTGCATCGGCCAGGGTCAGTTTCTGGTCCCTGAACCGGGCGAGAAAAGCTTTGGATTTGGCTAACTCTTCGGCGTCGAAGGGTTGGGTAGTAAGCGCGGGCAAGGCGTCAATGAAGGCGAGAAATTGCGTCGCGCGGAAATGGTCATACCGGCGAAGAACCCAGCCGTGCCCTTCAGCGACAACGAGTGCGGAGGTGATGAGCGGCGGAGGCGCCGCAAAGAGACGGCGGAACGTCAGGTGATAACTGTCAGAATTGTCGAGAAAAGCGATAAAGGCTGACGTATCAACATAGGCTTCGCGACCGGATGGACGTGCGGAATCAGCCGTTCGCGCCATAAACGATGTCATCGACGGTCTGGCTGGAAAGGGGGTTGCCGCTTGAGACCATTCCTGCGTATTTCATCCAGGGGCCATCCCCCTGAATTGGCAGTGCCGCCCGGACAGACCGGCGGACGAATTCCGCGACCGAGATACCGAGGGCAGCGGCCTCTTTCTTCGCGAGCGCATATTCAGCTTTGTCCAGACTGATCTGCGTTCTGATCATGTTATCAACCTATGTAGTCATGATAACAAGCATGGTTCAGCACGGATCGCTCGCATGTTGCGATGGTGGCTAATATTGGACATGCGTTATTTCCGGATTGCGGCTGCTGGTCTTCTTGCCGTGGCCGCGGCTGCGGCTCAGCCGCTGTATAAGAGTGAACTGATTTTTCCACCGGAGAAGATTCATAACCATTCGTCGTCGGTGGTGGAACTGCCGAATGGGAATTTGCTGGCGGTCTGGTATCACGGGTCCGGCGAGCGTGAGGCGGACGATGTCGTGATCGACGCCGCGCGCTATAACAAGAAAACCGGCAAGTGGACTGCGCCGTTCATCATCGCCGATACGCCGGGCTTTCCGGATTCGAATCCCGTGCTGTTCATCGATTCGAAGCAGCGGCTGTTTCTCATGTGGCCGGTGATCATTGCGCATCAGTGGGAGACGGCGCTGATGAAATACCGGATCTCGACTGACTATCAGCAGGAACAAGGTCCGCCGAAATGGGAGTTCCAGGACAACATCATCATCATTCCGAAAAATATCGGGGCGAAGACTCGCGAGGAGTTCGGGAAACTGGCGGCGGGGACAGGGCCCACGGCGGAGCGCGCGAAGAAGGAAATCGAGCATGCCGACGATATGTATTTCTCGCGCATGGGGTGGTTCACGCAGACGCATCCGCTCGAATTGCCTTCTGGGCGGCTGCTCGTGCCGCTTTACTCTGATGGCTATTCATACGGCATCATGGCGATCAGCGACGATCACGGGTATACGTGGACTGGCAGCGAACCGATTGTTGGATTCGGCGGCGTGCAGCCTTCGGTCGTGCGGAAGAAGGACGGAACGCTGGTGGCGTATTTGCGTGACAACGGGCCCGCGCCGAAGCGCGCGCAGTTCAGCCATTCCGAAGATAACGGCGTTTCATGGGCGCCGGCGACCGATACCGACATTCTGAATCCGGGCACGAGTCTCGAAGTAATTGCGCTGCGCAACGGCGACTGGATTATGGTGTACAACGATCTGGAGGCGAAGCGGTATTCACTGGTGGCGGCGATTTCGGACGATGAAGGGAAGACGTGGAAGTGGCGGCGGCACCTGGATGGCGATCCGTCAAAGGTCTCGACGGATGAGTATCACTATCCTTCGGTGATTCAGGCGAAGGACGGGACGATCCAGATGACGTACAGCTATTACACACAGGCGGGGCAGACGATCAAGCACGTGCAGTTGTCGGAAGATTGGGTGAAAGCCGGGGACGGAGTTGCCCCATCAACGTCCACATCACCAGCGCGCAAATAAGCGGCACGAAGCCGAAGCCGATGAAGACTGGCGTGTAGGAATAATGATCCACCACCCAGCCGGTGATCAGAACGAAGACCATGCCGCCGAAGCCGGAGCCCATGCTGGCTAAGCCGTAGACCGAGGCGACCGCGTTTTGCGGGAAGACGTCGGCGGGCATGGCGAGCATGTTGGCGAGGCAGCCGGTGTAGCCGGCCATGGCCAGCGAAACGAAGCCAATCGAGACCCACGGGCTGTCGACGAGGACGGCGGGAATCGCCGACATCATCAGGACCGCGAAGAATGTGACGGAGCCTTTGCGCGCGGTGGTTGTCGAAACGCCGCGGCGCAGGAGCCAGCCGGAAATCCATCCTCCGGCGAAATTGCCGAGGCCCGAGACGACGAACGGTATCCACGCGTATTTGCCGATGGCCGCCATGTCGAAGTGCCGCGCGTTCTTCAGATATTCCGGAAACCAGAAGATGTAGAAATACCAGACCGGGTCCATGAAGATTTTCGAGAGGAGAAAGGACCAGACGAAGCGGACGCGCAGCAATTGCCAGACGCTGAGTGGTTCCATCGCGGCGGGCGCAACGACTTCTTCTTCCTCTTCGAAAGGCGGCGTGTCCGGTGTGCGGTAAATCGGCCACCAGAAAAGCAGCCAGATCAGTCCCGTGATGCCGATGGCGATGAAGGCGGCGCGCCATCCCCACGTCAGCAGAACCCACGCGACGATGGGCGGCGCGAGAATTGCCCCCACCGACGATCCGCTGTTGAAGATCCCGCACGCCATCGCGCGGTCACGCGTCGGGAACCATTCGGAGACGACCTTGACGGCCGCCGGCCAGTTGCCCGCTTCGCCAATGCCGAGCAGGAACCGATATGCGCCGAGGCTCCACGTGCCCTGCGCGAAGGCGTGCAGGATGGACGATATACTCCACCATCCGATGCACAGCGCGTAGCCGACCCGCGTCCCGAGGCGATCGATCAGCGGGCCGGAGAGGCCGTTCATGATCGTGTACGCCAGCATGAACGCGAACACGACGTGCGAGTAATCCACATTGCTCATGTGGAACTGCTCGCGCAGCACGGGCGCGGCGACGGAGAGCGTTTGCCGGTCGAGGTAATTGATGACCGTCGCCCAGAACGCGAGCCCGATCATCAGCCAGCGTTTGGATGAGACGCCGGTCACGGATTATTTCGCGTTGAGCGTGACTTTCTGAACGCGCCAGTTGCCGAGCTCGCCGACGTAGAGCGTCGTGTTGCCGCGGCAATCGATGGCGTTGGTGGTCCCGAATTCCTTCAGAAGCTTCCCGGCTTTGCCGAATTGGCCGAGGACCTTTCCGTCGAGCTCGAGCCGGTAGATCTCGCCGCCCGAATCGATGTCGTCGATCGGATTTGATTTCGAAGCGTACAGATACTGGTGGGCGCCGGGCGAGATGCAGACCGCGGCGGGCGCGCCGATGTTCGTGATATTGCTCTTCCACGTTCCGTTGCCGTCGAAAACCTGGATTC
>CAZWTH010000097.1:0-7358 GCA_964636715.1 uncultured Solibacteraceae bacterium
TGTCATTGCGCCGGAGCGAAGTGCTTCCGCGTTGAAGCCGGGCGATGGCGTTGTCTTCGATGCGGCAGACTGGCGAAGTCCGGGTGAGCCTGAGGAGGGCGGCCGGCTGTATTCGGTCTCACCGCGCGGGAGGAATATCGAGCTGGCGTTTGCGAATGGTGCGATCCGGTTTGACCGGATACGCACGGGCGATATTCTCTGGCGTACGGACGATCCATCGCTCCATGCGTTCGCGAAGCCGTATACGGACGCGACAGCGCCGGTGCGGAAGCAACTTGTGGATGTCCACGTTTCGGCGCGAGTCGGCGCGCCGATCGAGGCGGTCTGGAGATGCGGTGAGGTCAGTGCGACTGTGATGTCGGATTCCCCGCTCACGGCGGCACGCAATCAGGGACTCTCCGTCGACGCCGTACGGGAACAGTTTTCGCGGCTCGGAAATACGCCGTATGAGTTGAGAGAAGTGACGCTCGAAGCGGAAGGCGCGCCGTTCGTTCCGTCATCGGTTCTGAATTCGCTCCGGCGGCAGGCGGTGGAGCAGTTGCAGGCCGCGCAAACGGCGTCTCGTTCGGCCGAGGTGCATTCGCCATCCGGCGTACTGGAAAGATTCCTCAGCGAAGCGCGGCACGAGACGAAAGACGATCTTCGGCAGCTGCATTTGCTGGTTCGCACGCCGGAGCAGTTGGAAGCCGCGCTCCATCTCGCGCCCTCCAGCATTACGCTCGATTACCTGGATCTCTATGGCTTGCGGCCGTCCGTGGAACGGGTTCGTTCGTCCGGAATTCCGGTACGCGTCGCCAGCCCGCGCGTCCTCAAGCCGGGTGAAGCGCGCATCGTGAACTTTCTGCGCAGCTTCGATTGTCCGATTGTCGTCCGCGCCAGCGGTATTCTGCATTCGCTCGAAGATTGCGAGAGGATCGGCGATTTCAGTCTGAACGCTGCGAACTCGATCTCGGCCACCGAGTATTTTCGCCGCGGTGTTTCGCGCCTGACTCCCACGCACGATCTCAACGCCGTTCAAATCGCCGATCTTGCTCGCGCCTGCGGGGCGGACCGTTTCGAAGTCATCGCGTATCAGCATCTCCCGGTCTTCCACACCGAGCACTGTGTCTTCTGCCGTTTCCTTTCCAGCGGCACGAGCTACAAAGATTGCGGGCGCCCGTGCGAGAAGCATCGTGTGGAACTGCGCGATGAATCCGGCCGGTCGCATCCGGTGCTGGCCGATGTGGGATGCCGAAACACTGTCTTCGGCGCCGAGGCGCAGGAGGCGAGCCAGCACCTGAAAAACTGGCTCGATGCCGGTATCCGTCATTTCCGTTTGGAATTCGCGCACGAAACGGCGTCAGAGGTAGAACACGTGACGCGTGCGTTCCAGAATGCGCTGGCCGGCGCCTCTTCGTTCACCGAATTGCAGCGCGAACTGAAGATCATCGCCCCCGGCGGCGTCACTCAGGGGAGTTTGTTCGTCTCGAAAGACTATCTGTCTCTGCCGATCCTGCAGTAATCGCAGCGGCGTTGAGAATTTCGGAGCATCTCCTTCCAATCGCTTCAGCGTCCGCGGGAGCGGTGATGAATTTGGGCGGACTGACTGGCGTCAATGTCCGGCTCTTCCCTGAGGCCATCCGAATTGTGATGCGCCAATCCACGTCTCCCACGAAGTTCGCCGTGCGAGATACATCGATTGAGACAATCCCGGAGCGCGGAAGTGAGAAGCCACCCTTCATGGCGGCAAGACGTTTGACAGTCACAGGGTCGCCCAGCAGATCGGGATTGCTGACAAAGCTGACATATTTCGGGTCGGGCATCGCGGTTTTGTCACTTATGACGTTATCGTCCTTTGGTAATCGCCACGCCCAGAGGCCGTCGGGCCCCACGAATATTGCGAAAACATATTCGTGCTTCCGAATGAAGAATGTCAAAAAGGGAGACTGGCCAGCGCCGTTGGGCGTAAGAGTGGCTAAGATATCATCCGCGCCTGCCCGCGGTCGAAATCTGAAATAGCATATCGGGAATAGAAAAATCGATGAGAGCGTAAGCATTCCGAATGAAAACCCGGCTGACAGGGGCCAATCCGCTTTGGGGAATCCTTGCCAGATCACATCGAAAGTGAACGCGCCAGTCACAATAAAGCCTATAAAGAGAGTCTTCGATAGCGAAGTGATCATGGAGCGGAGAAAAGGAGAGTGCGGAGTGCGGCAAGTCAACACTTCGATGAGATAAAACGACAGAAAAGAAACCCCCGTTAATACAGCACACAACACGAACAGAAAAATGAGATTGTCTCGCCAACTGACCGAGTTGTCGATAAACCCGAAGACGGTCCAGAGGGCAGTTATAAGCACGACCTGGACTGAATCTCCCACTGCGGAGGCGAATGGGCTGCCAGCGTCGCTGTTATCTGGTTCGCTGTTATCCGGAGCGGGGAGTGGCGTCATTCAATCGATTCGAGCATAGATCGTGAACGCCGTCAACTGTAAATCGTCCAGGATCGTAGTAAGTACTGAGTACCAGATTCGAACCTGGTATCGTTATTGAGTATTTGTTCAGCTATGATACTCAAAAATGTGGCGAGGGACAGTATGTTCACCGCCCTCGGTCTGAGTGCCGGAGCAGTCTAAGTGCGCACGATGGAACCTGTCATATTTTCGGCCTCATTGTCGATTCCTTCCTGTTCAGTCAGATGAAGGAACATTCGCACCACGCGCAGGGACGGCAGGCCTGACAACGGGAAGAGCGTGATTGCGAAAAGCAGTTGAGGGAATCGGGTCAATCTGAAATTCGGTCCGACGCGTATGGGACTGACATGGTATATATTTTCAGCCGGTTTTCAGCGGACTGGCGGAACGGTGACGTGTGGCTTTCATACTCGTTCGGGAGCCGAGAGTTGATTGCAGTCGCGCTCTTCGGCGCTTTGGGCGCCCTGAATATCATCATCGGGCTGATCATGATCGTGACCGGATCGACAGATGAAGCTCGATAACTTCTATCCACGCGGCCAGAGTTAGTTCGCGGAAGGCTTCTGCGCGCCGTCAACCACGAACACCTGCGCTTTTGCCTTCGTCGCCTCGATCTTCAGACCCAACTGCTCCTGGAACGCCGTGAAGAGATCGGGCAGGGAATCGCCATCCGGCGCTTTAGGCAGGCTCGCTCCGCGGCCGCCATATTGGAAATCGTCCGGCCGCCATCGCAGAACGAAATCAAAACGCCCCGTAAGCCCTGTCTGATCCACCACGGGCCGATCGAGAACGACGCTCTGAAACGCTTCCGCCAGCGCCGCGATGGTTCCGCTTCGCGCGGCATACGTTCCAGGCCCCCGAAAATCTCCACCGCCCAAAGGCCGCTGCACAGCGCTCGGCGTTAATTTGTGCTGCCCGGTTTTCCCGATCGTAATGGCATACACGGGCATCTCCTTCTCCTCCATGTGGAACTTCAACTGGAAGCGGTCGGCCAAAAGATTCCGCAGCATCTGTCGCAGCTGTTCGAGGTTCGGATTTCCGGCGGCTGCCGGTTTTCCCTGGATATCGTAGCGCTCCGAGTCCATCCAGCCCTTCGCCCCGGCGATCTGCGACGCGTGCAGGCCGTACGCTTCCTGAATCAGATTTACTAACGTTCGATTCAGGATCTCCACCTGCCCGGGGCGTACCCGGTAGGGCTGGTTCTGAGCATCCGGCGGAGCGGGCTTGATGGTCGCGACTTCATAGACGAGTCGTGCGTTTTCGGCCATAGCCGCAGGCGGAGGGGGCGCGTCGGGAATCGCCCACGCCGTGGCAGCCGTGGCGCGGACAAGATTCAACGGCAGCGAATTCGGCCCCAGGCTCATGGCGCCCGCAATGGAATTTCCATCGCTGCTTTCTTTGCCTTCGTAGCTGAGGCGTCCGGCCACGAAAGTGATCTTCAGGGTCGATCCCTCGAGCGCCGCCGAAGTGGCGGGCGTTGGACGGGGGTTTGGCGCGTCGATGTAGTAGAGCGTGGCGCTCAGATTTCCGTTGTCCTGCGAGATCTTCATCTCCGTTCGGGTATCCCGTCCATTCGCCGCCAGAGTGCCTTGCCAGGTTCCCGTAATGTCCTGAGCAAGAAGCGCGCTGAGCGACGCGATCCACACGATGATTAGCTACATGCGACCCAGAATAGCGAATGAACTTGTCAATGTAAAGTACTTTTTTAAGACAATCTTTACCGCGCAGCCGCTATACTGAGCTTTTCCCTTCAATCCGATGGCAATCATGGACGTCAACCAGATCCGGCAGATCCTGCCGCATCGCTACCCCTTCCTGCTGGTGGATCGCATTATCGAAATGGACGACGAACACGTCGTCGGCATCAAGAACGTCACGGTCAACGAGCCGTTTTTCATGGGGCACTTTCCGGACATACCGGTCATGCCCGGCGTCCTGATTGTGGAAGCGATGGCCCAAACGGCCGGTGTTCAGGTGCTCAGCACCATCCCGGATCGCGACAAAAAGATCGTCTTTCTGGTCTCGGTCGATTCCGCGCGTTTCCGCAAGCCGGTCGTACCCGGCGATCAGCTTCGCATCGAGATGAAAGTCATCCGCCGCAAAGGCACGGTCGCCAAGATGGCCGGCCACGCGACGGTCGATGGAGTCCTTGTGGCCGAAGCCGAAGTCATGTGCAAGCTCGAAGACAAAGTCGAGGAGACCCCGGCTTAAATGCCGGTGCATCCCACAGCGATCGTCGATCCCGCGGCGCGCATCCATCCCGACGCTGAGATTGGCCCCTATTGCGTCATCGGCGCGGAAGTCGAAATCGGCGCGCGCACCAGCCTGCTGGCGCACATGTACGTGGAAGGGCCAACCGTCATCGGCGAAGACAATGTTTTCTATCCATACGCGTCCGTCGGCGCGGCGTCGCAGGACCTGAAGTACCGCGGCGAGCGCGCCTTCACCCGAATCGGCAATCGCAATACGATTCGCGAATTTGTCTCGATCCATCGGGGAACCGTCGGCGGCGGTCTCTACACAACGATCGGCGACGATTGCCTCCTGATGACGTATTCGCACGTCGGGCACGACTGCACCATCGGAAATCACGTGATTATCGGCAATACAGTCGGGCTTTCGGGACACGTGACCGTTGAAGACTGGGCGGATGTGGCGCCTTACAGCGGCGTTCATCAGTTTTGCCGCATCGGGCAGCATGCGTTTGTCGGGCCGTATAGCGTCATCAAGCAGGACGTGATGCCGTATTCCCTTACCACGCACCAGCCGGACGTGCAGGTGTTCGGCGCCAACGCCATCGGCCTTTCGCGGCGCGGCTTCGATAAGGCCGCGATCGAAGGACTCCAGACCGCTTTCCGCATGCTGACGCGCGCCGGTCTGAACACATCGCAGGCGGTGGAGCGGATCAAAGAGGAAGTGCCCCCCTCGGCCGAGCTCCAGGTCCTGCTCGACTTCATCGCTTCCTCCGAGCGCGGCGTGATCAAGGGATGAAGTACGGAATCATCGCCGGAAACGGCCGCTTCCCAATCCTTGCGCTGGAGACGGCCCGCAGGCAGGGCGATGAAGCCGTCGCAATCGCCATCCGGGAAGAAGCGTCGCCCGAAGTGGAAGCCGTTGCCGCGAGATGCCACTGGGTTTCGCTCGGCCAGTTGGGCCGCCTGATCGAGATCTGCAAAGAAGAAGGCATCACGCAGATCATGATGGCCGGCCAGGTGAAGCACGCGAAGATTTTTTCGTCCATCCGGCCGGATTGGAAGCTCGCGAAGGTGCTGGCCGCGCTTTCGTTCCAGAACACCGATTCGCTGATCGGCGCGATTCAGAAGGTGCTTCTCGATGAAGGTATTGCGCTCGTCGATTCCACGCTGCTGCTGAAGCCGCTGCTCGCGGAAATGGGGCCTGTCACCAAACGAAAATTCACGTCCGAAGAGCAGCGCGATGTGGATTACGGCCGGAAAATCGCGCACGCGCTCGCGAGCCTCGATCTGGGTCAGAGCGTCGCCATCGCGGACCGCGCCTGCGTGGCGCTCGAAGCCATGGAAGGCACGGACGCCATGCTTCGCCGCGCCGCGAGCCTCGTGGAAGGGAAGCGGCTTTCGCTGGTGAAAGCCTCCGCGCGCCGCCGGCATTTGCTGTTCGATGTGCCGGCCATTGGGCCGAAAACAATCGATGTCATGATCGAAACCAATACCACCGCGCGGGCGGTGGACGCGGGCCGCACGCTTCTGCTCGACCGCGACGAACTCATCGCGAAAGCCAACGACGCGAAGATTGCGATTGTGGGGATGGAGACTCTGGGGTGAGTGAAAACTCGATGAACGCAAAACCGCGAATTGCCGTAATTGGCGCGGGCGCATTCGGAAAGAATCACGTGCGCGTCGTTTCGGAAAGCGAACGCGCGCAACTCGCCTGGGTCGTCGATCCGAATCTGAAGCGCGCCCGCGAACAGGCGGATGCCCACCACGCCGCCGCGGCGTCATCGGTGGAGGAAATCATCGGCCAGGTGGATGCCGCGGTCGTCGCCGCGCCAACGTCGGAACACGCCAGTATCGGCTGCCGCCTGCTGGAAGCCGGAATCGACGTGCTGGTCGAAAAGCCGATCGCCGCCACGGTGGAGGAGGCCGATCGTCTGGTGGAAACCGCGGAGCGATACAAGCGGATCCTCCAGGTTGGCCATCTCGAGCGCTTCAATCCGGCCGTCGTGGAACTGGAGCGCATCGTCACGGTACCGCTCTTCTTCGAAATCCACCGCATGAGCGTCTTCACGCTCCGCAGCCTGGACGTAGACGTGGTGCTCGACCTCATGATCCACGACCTTGATATCGTCCTCGCCCTCGCGCGCGGCGAACTGGCCGATATCCGCGCGGCCGGCATCTCCATCCTGTCGCCGAAGGTCGATATCGCCAATGTGCGCCTCGAATTCACCGATGGCTGCGTCGCGAATCTGACCGCCAGCCGCGTCTCGACCGAAAAAATCCGCAAGGTGCGCGTCTTCCAGCCCGGCCAGTACATCTCGCTCGATTACGCCAAACAATCCGCCGCCGTCTGCACCGTGGGGGGCGATGCGGGGCTGGCTTTCGACCAGCTTGCGGTCGAGCCTGGTGAGCCGTTGAAACTTCAGTTCGACGCCTTTCTCGACGCCGTCAGCACCCGTAAACCGCCGAAACTGAACGGCGCCGTGGCGCGTCGCTCGCTGCAGGTGGCTATGGCCGTGCTTGATAAGATTGAGCAGCATACGGGGCTGGTGCAAAAGACGCTGGCTCAATCCGGATGGAAACCATAGAGCCATCTGGTTCCGCCTTTAGGGATACGGAACACGAACCCAATTTCCTTCTGGTCCGCGACAGGCGCGGAGACTGGCCCCGATGGAAGCGCGCGGCGCTCGGTTCGGTTGTCTTTCACCTTGCC
>CAZWTH010000098.1:0-3236 GCA_964636715.1 uncultured Solibacteraceae bacterium
TCCCAGGCTTCGGGGAATTCGTTGAGCGAAATCCACCACAAAGCAAGGCCGACTGGCTCCAGTTCCGCTCGAAATGATCGAGAGCCCCTGCCTGATCAGGATGGCTGTCAGGGACGTTGATTCATTCACGGCTTCTGAAGCTCCGCCCCACTGTGGAACTCAAGTGTCCGGTAAGCCTGCCGCGCATTCTTCCAGAGCGGCGATGAAGCGCTGCCATGCGCGGGTTGCTCCCTGAAAATTGTAATCGTCTTCGGGGCGAAAGCCGGACTGCTCCATTCGCAACTGCACGCCTGAAGGCTTAGGAGTCAGCGTCCAGGTCACGACAGTCGAAAGACCGGCGGCGGCCAGAGTGTAGACGAGCCGCGCATCATCGCCCGAGCCTGGGGCATCCACTTCCAGGACTTCGCAACTGACGATGCCGTCCCACTGGCTGGTGGGCGCGGTGCGGAAATGGAAGCGATGGCCGGCTTCGAGCTGGAAATCGTCTTTCATCAGCCATTGCTCGAGCAGCGCGCCGTCGGTGAGGGCGCGCCATACTTTTTCGAGCGGGATCTGCCATTCGCGTTCGACGATGAGGGTGCGCATGGTGGATTCCTGCACGGACATCTGTTGTCAGATTCGCACAGTTGCGCGGATGACCGATTCCGTGATTTGATTGCGTCATGAAAATGCGGTTGGCGCTGGTTGGCATTGGAGCGGTTGTTCTGGCTTTTGCGCAGGCGCCGGAGAGCCCCGCGTTTGACGTGGTTTCGATTAAGCCGCACGAGTTGCCGCCCGGTCAGTTTGCGTTTCGCCGGACTCTCACGCCCGGGCCGCCCGAGCCGCACACGACAGGTAATCGGTACCTCTCGAATCTGGCGACCCTGCAGGATCTTTTGATGGATGCTTACGGCGTCCACGACTTTCAGCTTTTCGAGCTTCCGGACTGGGCGCGTCCACCGCGCGGCGGGCATTTCGATGTTGACGCGAGGAGTGCCGGTGAAGCGGCTCCATCCACGGCTCAGCTGCGGCTGATGCTGCAACGGATGCTGGCGGAGCGGTTCCATCTGAAACTGCATCGCGAGATGCGGCCGATTCCGATCTATGCGCTCGTTGTTGCGAATCCGGCGAAGATCAAAGAGATCACGAAAGAGCAGTTCGATGCGCGGCGACGATATACGAGCATGCCGGAAAAATCTCCGGAGACGACGATGATCCAAATGCCTTTTTTGGCCAGTACGCTGGGGCTTCGGATGGATCGGCCGGTCCTCGATGAAACGAAATTGACCGGATACTACGAGATTGCTACGCCGGAGTGGATACAGGTGCGGATTGCGGATTCGATTGAAGCGCAGGCGCAGGTGTTCTCTGAACTCGAAAGCCGGGATGGTCTGAAACTGGAAGCGCGGAAGGACCCGTTCGAGGTCCTGGTGATCGATCGCGTGGAACGGCCGTCGCCGAATTAATCGGCTGGTTTGGTTTTGAGAAGCGCGGCGCGCAGACGGTCGATGAATTCGCCTTCCTCGCACGCGAAGTAGAAGCCACTACCCGCCGGCGAAGTGGCGGATATGGAAATTCTGCCATTGGCGCGGCCGACCTGTTCAATGGTCCAGCCTTCGCGGCGCGCGGCTTCGATGATGATGCGCGCCGCGTCTTTCACGGGCGCCGGTAAGTCTTCCGGCAATTCCCCCCTCATTTGTCCTGAAGCTAACAGCCCAACCTGAAATTCCGCTGAACGGAAGTTCAGGAAGCGCGGCGCAACTGCATCAGAAGGCCGTCGAGCGCGATCTGCTTCTGAATGTTGCGGCGCATCAGCGCGGCAATTTCATCGACGCCTTTCACGGCTTCGATCAGCCAGCCGCGGGAAACGCGGGCGGCCAGGGCGGTGAGGTCACCGCGGAGATCGGCGTTGCGGATCGCCGTACCGGATTCGCGGAGGATGGTGAGATCGCGGAGCAGATCGTAGAGCAGCTTGAGATAGATTTCGAGCTTTTCGCTTTTGCTGCGTCCGAGGGTCTCTGAAATGGGGAGCCACGCGGAGTACGGCGCGACGCCCGCGCCGGTTTTCAGAAACGAGAGCATGGCGTTGCGGCGTTTTTCGAAAAGTCCGATATCGAGCGACGCCGCGAGGCCGGGGCTGCCGCCGGAAAGCGCGATGCGGCGCTCGGCGTTCTGGAGTTTGTGGGCGCGGGCGAAATCCTGCATCTCCTCGTTGGTGAGCGGAGAGAAGTTCAACTGAACGGAACGCGAGCGAATGGTGGGCAGCAGATCGTAGACGTTATTCGCCGTCATGATGAGGATCAGGTGATCCGGCGGTTCCTCGAGAATTTTCAGAAGCGAGTTGGCGGCCTGTTCGTTGGCGCGGTCAGCCTGATCGATGAGGAACACGCGCCGCGCGCCGTGGAGCGGCTTGTATTGGGCGCGTTCTTTCAGGAGGCGCATCTGGGCGATGCTGATCTGGCGCAGCGGGCCCTCTGGCGGGAACGTCAGGAAATCGGGATGTGACGCGAAGACGAGCGGATCGTCATTGCGTTTATCGGCCGGGAGCTTTTCGCGCGCGGCGATGGCGGAGAGATTGTCATCGAGGTGCAGATCGTCGCGCTCGATTTTCTCGGGCGAGCCGAGGAGGCGGGCGGCGAAGCGGCGGGCGAGCGTGGCTTTGCCGAGTCCTTCGAGACCGGCGAAGAGGAGGGTTTGCGGAATGCGGTCGCGCCCGATCATGCTTTCGAGCGTGGTCTGGACGGAGCGGTTGCCCCAGAAGTTTTCAAACACGGCCGGTCAGGGCCTCCTGGATGGAACGCGCCACATCGCCGGCGCCGGCGCGGCCGTCGATCACGAGGAAACGGTCTGGCTCGGTGGCCGCGAGATCCAGATAGCCGCGGCGGACATTGTCATGGAATTGGGCGCTCTCGTCGTCGATGCGCGATTCGGATTGACCGGCGCGCTCGTTGCGGCGTTTGGCGCGCGCGAGGCTGGTTTCGAGATCGATATCGATCAGGATGGTTGTGTCGGGCCGGAGACCCTGGCAGGCGATGCGGTCGAGCTTGTGGACGATGGCGGGATCGAGGCCGCGGCCGCAGCCCTGATAAACCAGCGTAGAATCGGTGAAGCGATCGCAGAGGACGATCTTGCCCTGGGCGAGCGCGGGGCGGATGACTTCCTCGACGTTTTGGGCTCGGCTGGCGAAGTAGAGCAGCAGTTCGGTGCGGGCGTGGATGGCGGCGTTAGCCGGGTCGAGCAGGATGCGGCGAATCTGG
>CAZWTH010000099.1:0-2601 GCA_964636715.1 uncultured Solibacteraceae bacterium
ATTCAGCAGCCCCAAAATGGCAGCGCGGGCGAGCCGAAGCCCGCCCGCCCCTGAATTCCCGAAAAACGTTATCGAACTACTTCAAACGTTCCCCTTGCCGTGCGTTCGAATTATTCGAGGAATTACTGAATTGCTCCTCGACTTCCGTCTCACGCCGGCCTGGCGTGACTCCTCTGGGAGTATGAGCCGCATCGCGCGTCATTCCCCGCGGTGAAGTCCGGCGATTGTCATTCATGGTGTTATCGCTGCTTCCGGTGTTCTTCTTATCCATAAGAACCTCCTTGCATCCGGAAGATGCAATCCCGCCGCCATCAGGCGATTTCGCACGTGGGGCCGAAGCAGCTACTGAAGATGGAACGCCTGGGCGAGGACTTCCTGCGGTTCAACCGATCGATACCTGCGCGGCTTGCGCTGAACCGGAGCCGCTGCCAGCGCTGCCGAGCGCATGACCGCCTGTTCTACGTCGTAAGGATGGAACACCGCCCGCTCTCGCGCCTGCAGCGGCAGTCCCCACCATGCCGCAGTCGATGGAGCCACCGACACCTTTGCCTCCGAAAATTTCTTCTTTGACAACGCGACCAGCCGAGTGATGCTCATTCAGGCTCCTCCGAGAGCTCTTGTACTGTCTAAGGTTTAATACTAGGAGTTATAGACAGCCTGATCAACCTCCCTGGTACCAGTACATTTGGATATTAGTGATTTCCCTTAAATCAGGTACGAAATTCGTAGCCAAGACCAGTCAAACCCGAGACGATTCGATCATACATATCGGATATTTCCGATGATGAGAGCGTTCGATCGGCGGCGCCGGCCACGATCCGGAAAGTAACGCTCTTTTTTCCTTCCGGCAGAGGAGTACCCTGGAACTCCCGGACGTACTCCACCGATTCGGCCAGTTCACCCGCGAACTCCCGTACGCGGTCCTCCAGATTGCCTGCCAGCTCGCGCTCACCGGCCAGGATGGAAAGATCGAACGCGCTCGTCGGGAAGCGATGCACCGGTTTATAAGCGGCCCGCTCCGGCGCGAGCTCCCGAATCGCCGTAAGATCGAGATCGAGCAGCGCAGCGCGGCCGGTCTCCACCAGATTGGGATGGAACTCACTCAGACGGCCGATGACGCGGCCTTGCCACCACAACCCGGCGCAACGCGCCGGATGCTCCCACACCTGTGATTCCGCCGCTCCCGCCCGCACTCCGGGGGCGAGCGACTCAGCGGCTCGCTTCAGCTCCTGCAGTCCGGTACGGCCATCGCGGAAATAAATCGCCGCCGCGAGATGCGACCGCTCTTCCGGCTTCTCTTCCGCCTTGCGATGAATCTCATGGCCGATTTCGAAGATGCGGAATTCTTCAAAGTGCTTCGCGTTCTCCACGATGTTCCCGTGAATACCCGGCAGCAGCGACGTCCGCATCAGTTCCTGGCCTGCCGCGATCGGATTCAGCACGCGGACATGGCCCTCGATGTCGAGGCCGAACTTCCGCGCGGCTTCTTCACTGATGAAGGAGTGGTTCGAAACTTCGGTGTAGCCGCGCGCCGTCATCAGCCGCTTCACGCCGCGCAGGAACTCGCGTTCCGGCGGATCGTACGAGGGCGAGCACGGAACCAGCGGTGGCGCAGGCTCAATCGAGTCATACCCGATCATTCGCCCCACTTCTTCCACCAGATCTTCGGGCATCGCGATGTCTTTCGTCGCGCGCCACGTCGGCACGGAAACCGAGAACGCGCCCGGCCCCGCTTCCGTCACGCCGAATTGCAGGCTTTCGAGTATGCGGCGCACTTCACCGGCATCGAGCGCGCGTCCGAGCTTGCGGGCCAGCCAGCCGAGATCGAGAGGAATCGCGGGAGGCGACTGCAACGGCGCGCTGCGGTCCGCAAGCCCGCCGACCAGCCGGATTCCCGGCGAGAGCATAGGCAGCAGTTCCAGCGCGCGAGCCAGCGCCCGCACCGTGTTGTTCGGATCCTGCGACTTCTCGAACCGCATCGAGGCATCCGTGCGGAGCTTCAGCGCCACCGACGTCTTCCTGACACTCACCGCATTGAAATTGGCGCTTTCCAGAACGATCGTCGTGGTCGATTCCGAAATCGAACTGTCCATGCCGCCGATCACGCCCGCAATTGCAATTGGTCCCGTAGCGTCGGCGATCACCAGGTTCGAAGGCGTGAGCGCATACGGCTCCTTGTTCAGCGCCGTGATCGTCTCGCCGTCGCGCGCCGGGCGCGCATAAATCGTATCGCCCTGGAGCTTCTCGCGGTCGAACGCATGCATGGGCTGCGCCAGCTCCGCCATGATGTAGTTCGTCAGATCGACGATGTTGTTGATCGGATTCAGCCCGGCAGCGGTCAGCCGGTGCTGGAGCCACAAGGGCGAGGGCTGCACCGTCACGTTCTCGAAGACGAGGCCGCTGTACCGCGGGCAGAGCTGCAGATCCTCGATCTCCACCTGGAGCGGGCCGCCAGGCGCGGGAAGTTCGCGCATGTTCACCGGATCGTGCAGCATCTTGCCGGTGATCGCCGCCACCTCGCGCGCCATGCCGTAGTGACCCCAGAGATCCGGCCGGTGCGTGATGCTTTTGTTGTCGATTTCGATCACCTGATCGGGCACA
>CAZWTH010000100.1:0-8799 GCA_964636715.1 uncultured Solibacteraceae bacterium
CTTCAGCTCCGCGAACGCCTTCTCCTGCGCGTCCTTCGACATCCCCGCCATCTCGATGCGCTTCTTCAGCTCATCGATCTCGCTCTTCTCGCCGCGTCCCAGCTCTTTCTGGATCGCCTTGATCTTTTCGTTGAGGTAGTATTCTTTCTGCGCCTTCTCCATCTGCCGCTTCACGCGGCCCTGGATCGTGCGGTCCACGCCGAGCTTCTCAATCTCGATCTCGAGCATCTCGGCGACGCGCGTCAGACGGTCCACCGGATCAAAGATTTCGAGCAGTTCCTGCTTCTCTTCAATGGTGAGCTGCAGATTCGCGCCCGTCGTATCGGCGAGCTTGCCCGGATCGTCCACCCGGATCGCCGCCACCATCGTTTCGTAATTGAGGTTCTGGCTCAGCTTGACGTACTGCTCAAACAGCGAAGTAACCCGGCTCGTCAGCGCTTCGAGCTGCGGTCCCGCTTCCACCTTGTAATTCGAAACTTTGACGATCGCGCGGAAGAAGCCTTCATCGTCGGTCACGGAGACAACGCGCGCCCGCTCCACGCCTTCCACCAGCACCTTGATGTTGCCATCACCCTGTTTCAGGCTCTGCACGATGTTGACGATGCAGCCGACGCTGTAAATCTCACCGGGCCTCGGTTCGTCCGTCGACGCGTCATGCTGCGTGGCGAGGAAAATCTTCTTGTCGCCCGCCATCGCTTCTTCGAGCGCGCGCACGCTCGACTCGCGGCCCACCACGAACGGGGTCATCATGAACGGGAAGATCACGACGTCCCGGATCGGCATCATCGGCAGGCGTCTGGTGTCGGACTTTTCTTTCGAGGTCAACATTGTTTTAGTCAGGTGCTCGTACCTATTGTACGGCCTGGATTTTCGCGATCCATGCTGTCTTTTGATAACCCGAGTCCTGTATCTTACAGATGACAGAGATCGTATCGGGGATTCACTTTAGGTAGGGCGGGGCTTCCCCCCTGTGCGGCGGCCTTCCGGCCGGCGCCGGGATCGGGATCACCATCCCCATCGTGAGCCCCTGCACAAACACCGAAAACGCCACCACCGCGAAAGTCACAGTCAATATTTCATCTCTCCGGGGAATATACCCCGGTAACCCCAACGCCAAAGCGAGAGCCAAAGCCCCGCGCAGCCCGCCCCAGAACAAAATATGCTGCTCTCGAGCGCTCACCCTCATCTCACTCCGCGAGAAAAGCAGGCAGCACGGATAAATCGAAGCCGCCCGGCTAACCAGCACCGCCCCAATCCCTACCATCGCCGGCAGAATCGCAAACCGCCGCGTCTGCCCGCTCACCCCAATGAGCAAAAACACCACGGAATTCGCCACGAACGCGCCGAATTCCCAGAATGCCCGCACCGCCTCCTGTCCGCGCTCGGAAATCACCCCGCGCCGCGAAAAACCCGCCATCGCCAGCCCCGCAGTGATCGTCGCCAGCACGCCGGATGTCCCCAGGTGATCCGCCAGCAGAAATGATCCGTACGCCGCGATCGCCGTCAGCGTAATCTCCACCAGATGATCTGTAGTGCGCCACGCCAGCAGGCTTGTCCCCACACCCACAACAGCCCCGCACACCACGCCGCCGCCCACCATCCTGACGAGCGTCCCCGCCACATCCGCTGCCGTGACCGACTGTCCCGCCAGTACGGCTAGTACGACGGCGAACAGCACCGCCGCCGTGCCATCGTTGAAAAGGCTTTCCGATTCGATCAGAGTCAGTAATCGCCCATGCGCCTTCGAATCGCGAAACGTGGCGATGACAGACACCGGATCCGTCGCCGCGATCAGCGCCCCGAACACAATCGCCGCCGGCCACTCCCAGCGCGCCACCAGATGCATCCCCGCGGCGGTGATCGCGGCCGAAATCACCACCCCCGCGGTCACCAGCGTTCCAATAACAGGGAAATCCTTCCGCACCTGCCGCCAGTCGAGATAGAGTGCCGCTTCAAACAACAGCGGAGGCAGCAACAGCGTGAAAATCAAGTCGCGCGTCAGCACGATCCGAGGCGCATGCGGAAACGCCGCAAGAGTCACGCCGGCCGCCACCAGTCCCGCGCTGTACGGCAGCCGCAGCCGCCGGCACGCCATCGCTACCACCGAGGCGATCAGCAACAGCAACATCACGTTCTGCAGCGTCACATCCACTGTCCAATCCTGGCACGTGGGGCGGTGCTTCTGCCTCGCGCGGCGGGCTTACGCCCGCCGCCGCTATCCAGCAAATGTAGGACGACGTGCTGCGCGTCGAAGCCCGCGCCCACAACCCAGCCTCCATCGCATGACGGAACAGCGCCTTCTCAAATCCGAATGGCGCAGGTCCGAAGTGGGCCGCCGGGCGCGCTTCTACCAGCTCACCGCCGCAGGCCGCCGCAAGCTGGAGGCCGACGAAGAGAAATGGAACGCCGTCGAAGCATTGGTTCTGTCTTTTGTGGCCGCTCTCGGCGGGGTCGCGATCGCCGCGCTGGCTCTCCGTCAGGTCGCGGCCGCGACTCTCTCGCTCGCCTCCGATCTGCCATTCTGGATTTCATTCCGCTTGTCGCCGGTAACAATCTGGTACGCCGTGGCGCTCAGCGTTCTCGCCGCGGCCATCATCGGCCTCCTCCCTGCCCTGCAGGCAAACAGACGCCGATTAAACGGCTTTCGCCTTCGCGGAGCCGGGGGCATGCGGCTCGCCAAGACGTGGACTGTCCTCATCGTCGCGCAGGTCGCCTGCGCCGTTGCGCCTCTGCCTCCCGCGGTCTCGGGTGCGTGGCGCGGCCTTCAGGATGGAATTGCCGGTACAGCCTTCGAGGCGGACAGGTTTCTTTCGGCGGAGTTGGGAATGGTTACCGGAACTTCCGCGGCGGCGCCCGCATTTGCGGCGCGGCAAACAGAACTGCTCCGCCGCCTCGAAGCCGACCCGCGGGTCTCCGGCGCGACATTCTCACTTACTATCCCCGGCGACGAACGCGAAGCTCACATCGAAACGGACGCAAGCAGTTCGCCCGCCGAAGCAAAGTTCAATCGCGTCGGCATCGATTTCTTCACCGTGTTCAGGGTTCCCGTTCTGGCGGGGCGCGTGTTCGGGCCGGGGGATACAACCGAAGACTCCGCCGGCGCCGTTGAACGGGGAGCCGGGGCGCTGGTATCGGATCGCCGGTATCGTTCGCGATTTCCCCACCGGCGTCAGCCCCGGCATGCGCGGCACGAACCTGAAGCTGTATCACGCCGCAGCCCCCGGCCAATTGAATCCCGCGATGCTGGCCATTCAGATACGCGGCGGCGCTCCGGGCGCTTTCTCTTCTCGTCTTGTCGATATCGGCCAGGCAGTCGATCCCGCGCTCAACCTGCGCCGGATCCGCGGTCTCGATGAAGCGCTGCGCAGCGAACAGTGGATCAGCCGTCTGACCGCCTCCGTATTCATCGGCATCACTCTGAGCGTCCTGATGCTTTCCGCGGCGGGAATCTATGCCCTGATGTCCTTCACGGTCTCGCAGCGGCGAAAGGAAATCGGGATTCGAATGGCGCTCGGAGCGGACTGGAAGCGAATCGTCGGTGGAATTTTCTCGCGCGCCCTGATGCAACTCGCAATCGGGGCCGGGCTCGGCATTGCTCTGGGAATCGTAGCGCAAAACGCGTCGGGAGGCGTGCTCCTCGGAGAGAACGCAAGCATCGTTCTCCCTCTGGTGACGCTCACCGTCGTTGCGGTCGGCTTACTGGCGGCGCTGGGACCTGCCCGCCGCAGCCTGCGAATCGATCCCAGAGGCGCGTTGGCTGAAGAATAGGCCGCCCCAGCGACAACGAAGCGAACCTCAGTTCTCTCCGGAACTGCTCCGAATTCGCCGATCGCGCCAGCACATCGTAGCCACGCAGCCGCCGCACGGTGAGCCAAAGTTCCTCATCCACCCGCGGCGAAGCCAGCAGCACCCGCGGCGCAGGCGAAGTCCGAGCCAGTTGCCGCAAACCGCTACGCCAGTCGCTGTATGGCAGGTTGCTGTCATACACCACGATTCCGATCGGCTTCGACGAACAAATCGCGAGCGCCCGGCTCACTGACGCTGCCCAGTCCGCCATCCAACCCGAAGCGCAGGCCGCGCTCAGGATGCACGAATACAGCCCCAGATCCGCCGTAACCGCGAGAATTCCGGGATCGCCACCCGCCTCTCTGAGTGTTCCATCACGAAATAAATGCGGTAGTGAAACAAATCGGCGTAAAAAGCTCCGTACCCCGCCCGTCCATCGCTCCACCGCTTCGATGTTTGCCGTCACGGCCGAAGCCCTCGCAATTGCAATACCGAAAGCTATTCTGGACATATAGCTATGCCGTCCCCCACCCGCGTCATGATCGCCGACGATCATCCTCTTGTTCGAAGCGGTCTCCGCGTCCTGCTCGAACGGGAGGGCGAGTTCCACGTCGTTGCCGAAGCCGCCGACGGCTACGAAGCAATCGACCTCGCCGCGCTCCACAAGCCCGAAGTCATCCTGCTCGATGTCGGCATGCCGCGCCTGAGCGGCCCCGACGCCGCCATGAGTATCTCCCAGAAAGTTCCTGGCGTCCGCATCGTCATGGTGAGCATGCATTCCGACGAAGCCTATGTGCTTCGCGCCCTCAAAGCCGGAGCCCGCGGCTATCTGCTCAAGGCCTCACCCGAAGCCGATGTTCTCGCCGCCGTCCGCGCCGTCGCGGCGGGCAACGCCTACTTCAGCCCGAGCATCACGAAGCTCCTCGTCGAGGAATACGTTCTCGAAGCCCGCCGCCGCGGCGTCGACGACTCCTGGGACCTCCTCAGCGTGCGCGAAAAAGAAATCCTCCTCCTCCTCGCCTCCGGAAAAAGCAACCGCGACATCGCGGATCAGCTCCACATCTCCGTCTCCACCGTGGAAACCCACCGCAACAACATCTTCCAGAAGCTCAACCTGCACAACCTCGCGGAGCTGATCCTCTACGCAGTTCGAAAAGGCCTGATCACCTGATTCATATCTTTGTGAATCTGTGCGCATCTGTGGTCAAATCGAAATCACGCGCTTCCACCGCGTCACCCGGTATCGGCAGCGTAAACAACACCGCCGTCCCCAGCCCTGGCTGCGATCTCACCTCCAGCTTCCCCGCCAGATGCTCCACCCGTTCCTGCATCCCCAGAATGCCGAGCCCGGCATCATGCGCCGCGTCGAATCCCTTCCCGTCATCCCGCACCGACAGCTCCAGCAATCCCTCGCGCTCGGAAATCTGAATCCGCACCTGCCGCGCCGCCGCGTGCCGCGCCGCATTCCGCACCGCCTCCTGCACAATCCGGAACACGCACGTGCGATGCTCCTCCGGCAGATCGTCGACAAACGCTTCCGCCTCCACCTCAACCGCCATCGGTCCCGTGCGCGAGACCTCGCGCGCATACCACTTCAACGCCGGCAAAAGCCCAAGGTCATCCAGCATGGTCGGACGCAGCAGCAGCGAAATATTCCGCACCACGCTCGCGTTCCGCCCCGTCATGTCTTCCACAAGCTGCAATTGGCGGAACGCTTCCGCCGTATTCCCGTCCTTGATCGCTGACCGCAGATTCCCCAGCTCGAGCATGATGGCCGAAAGAACCTGCCCCACTTCATCATGTAATTCCCGCGAAATCCGCCGCCGCTCGCTCTCCTGCGCCGAAACCAGTTCCGCTGAAAGGCGCTTCAGTTCTTCGCGCGTGCTGACAATCTCGTCGAAACGCAGTTTCGCCTCCGATTCCAGCCGCAACAGCCGCCACAGCGCTACTCCCGCGAGCGTCATCCCGAGCGCGATCGCAAGAATCAGCAGAAACAGTAACCGCGCCCGGATCGATTCCAGCATGCCGGTCACCTCATGGCTGCTCTCGCCGAGTTGACTCTCGCTGATCTTCTGCGTCCGGTCCGCCAGGCTCAGCGCGCTCATGCGCCGTGGCAGCAATTCATTCTGCACGAATGAGGAAGACCGCTCCTTGCGTTCCGCCGGCGTCCAGCTCAGTACCGGCGTAATCGCGTGCATATAGGACGCAAGTTCTTCCGCGAACTGCCGGAACGCCTGTTCGTCTCCAGGCCGCACCAGCGTGCGATATTTCGCCGTGCCATCTTCGATCTGCCGCTGCGTTTCCAGAAATTGTTCGCTGTGCTCATGCGCCAGCGCCTCATCCGTATCCAGCAGAAAATCACGAATGTGAGTGCCGGAAGTATAGATGCTCGCCCGCAGTTCCTGCAGGACCCGCTCGCGCCCCAGGTAATCGCCCCGAATCCCGTCCTCCCGCACGCGAATATCGGAGAGCGCGGAAATCGCGCTGATTCCCAGAAACCCCATCAGAAACAACAGGCCGCCGAATCCGAGAAAAAATACGATCCGCGTCTGCCGGTGCGAGAGGCTATCGGGCTGCAAAGACATAAGGGCAGCTTTCCGTAACGATCATAGAACAGAGCGGCCGAAGCGCCCATACAGGCGGAACTGTATTCTGCGGCGGCCATTACGTGCAACGCCGCCTGAGAAATACCGACTACACTTTATACCGGATCGCGCTCAATTCCGGTAGAGTGATCGTTTGCAGCCCAAGTTACTCGGCGTTTCTGTCGCGGCGATGGCCAGTCTTCTGACGGTCTCCTGCACCACTGCGGCCAAAGCCCCACCGTCTGCTTCCTCGGCGTCCGATCCCACTATTGTCGCGGTCGCCAAGGCCTCCCCGCGCCCCATGACCCACAGCGTGGCGCTCACGGCGGAGTTCCGGCCTTATCAGGAAATCGACGTCATGGCCAAGGTCGCGGGCTACGTCCAGTCGATCAACGTGGATGTCGGCGATCGCGTCAGGCAGGGCGAGCTTCTCGCTACTCTCGAAGTCCCCGAAATGGCCGACGACCAGGCGCGCGCCGAGTCGATGCTCGCGCGCAGCAAAGCCGAAGTTACCCAGGCGCAGGATGAACTCCAGCGCGCCGAATCCTCCCACAAGATGTCGCACCTCGCCTATAGCCGCCTGGCCGACGTCGCCAAAAAGCAGAAAGGCCTGGTCGCCCAGCAGGAGGTCGACGACGCTCAGAGCAAGGATCTCGTTGCCGAAGCCCAGGTCAACGCCGCCAAATCCAATCTCAACGCGGCCCAGCAGCAGGTGCAGGTCAATACTTCCGAATTGAAGAAGACCCGCACCATGGGCGATTATCTTCGCGTCACCGCTCCCTTCACCGGCACCATCACCAAACGCTTCGCCGATACCGGATCCATGATCCAGGCCGGGACTTCTTCGAGCACGCAGGTGATGCCGCTTGTCCGCCTTTCGGAAAACCGCCGTCTGCGTCTGATTCTTCCGGTGCCCGAGTCCGCCGTACCGACAGTTCATATCGGCCAGCAGGTGGAAGTGCGCGTTCCCACGCTGAACCGTTCTTTCGTGGGCAAGGTCGCGCGCTTTGCGGATCGCATCCAGACGTCCACCCGTACGATGGACACGGAAGTGGATGTGGAAAATCCGAGTCTGGTCCTCATCCCCGGGATGTTCGCCGAGGTGGACCTCACGCTGGACCACCGCGACAGCGTACTCACAGTTCCGATAACGGCGTTCGATTCCACGGGCGATAATGCCGGCCGGGTCATGGTCGTCACGCCCGATAACAAGATCGAAGCCCGTGATGTTGTGCCCGGTCTTCAGGACACCGAGAACGTGGAAATTCGCTCCGGTCTGAAGGACGGTGAAATGGTGATCACCGCGAATCGCGCCAGTCTGCGCGCCGGCGAAGAAGTCCGGCCGAAACTGACGTCGATCGCCACGGCGCCTTAATTTTCATGTCACGTTTCGCGATTCGCACTCCGTATCTGATTATCGTCATCGCGCTCATCGTTGCCGTGCTGGGCGGCGTGTCGGTGGCGCGCATGCCCGTCGACATGTTCCCGTCCATCAATATCCCGATGGTCGTGGTCGCCACGTTCTACAACGGAATGCCGCCCGAGCAGATCGAGAGCGACATTACCAGCCGTTTCGAGCGCCAGTTCACCCTGGCCAGCGGCATCGAGCACATCGAGTCCCGCTCGCTTCCGGGCGCGAGCGTGATTCGCGTTTACTTCCAGCCCGGCACAAACTCGGATTCCGCCGTCGCCACCATCTCCAATCTCGCGATGGCGCAGTTGCGCCGCCTCCCTCCCGGTACGCTGCCTCCCGTCGTTCTGAAGTTCGATGCGTCCAGTCTCCCCGTGTGTCTCGTCACCGTCGGAGGACAGGGCTTCAGCGAAACCCAGCTGCGCGATCTCGCCCAGTTCACGGTGCGCAACCAGATGGCCGCCGTTCCCGGCGCCAGCGTCCCGCAGCCGTTCGGCGGCGGCTACCGGCAGATCATGGTCTATGCGGATCCGTTCAAGCTTGAGGCTCATCAGCTCAGCCTGATGGACGTCGTCCGTACCATCAATCGCTCCAACCTCATCCTGCCGGCGGGCGATGTGCCGATCGGGCCGCTCGATTACAGCATTTACACCAACAGCCAGCTCCCCGGCATTGCGGAAATCAACTCGCTTCCCATCAAAACGGTAGGCACCGATATCGTTCGCGTCAGCGATATCGGGCATGCGCAGGATGCGCATCAGATCCAGTCGAGCGTGGTGCGCGTCAACGGCCAGCGCTCCGTCTATACGCCGGTGCTGAAGCAGGGCGGCGACACCAACACTATTGCGGTTGTGGATGGCGTCCGCAAAGTGGTCGGCAATCTGGTCGATACCCCGAAGGCCCTCGTCACCAACGTCCTTTTCGACCAGTCCCGGTTCGTCAAAACCGCCATCGACACGCTGGAGCACGAAGGCTTCATGGGCCTGTTCCTGACGACCCTGATGATCCTCATCTTCC
>CAZWTH010000101.1:0-8440 GCA_964636715.1 uncultured Solibacteraceae bacterium
TACGCCGCGGTCGCGGATATAAAGACCTTCGCTACCTGCTTCTCAAGGCCCAGCGCATGGCCGCTCTCAAAACCGAATTCCTGCTTCTTCAGAAAGCCGCGTAGAATGACAGCTTCTACAGATTCTCGCTCAGAACCCAAAAACCTAATCCACCGCATCGCAAATAAACTCAATCACATTATGCGCCGGATCGATGATATAAATCTGCGGCCGTCCCACAATCGAATCCGGCCGCAAAATCATCTTCTGCATATGCTCCGCTGGAAGATCCTCGCTGAACCCCTTCGAATGCAGCCACGCCACAGTCTTCGTATAACTGCTCATCCCCAGCGCATAATGCACATCCGCCGAATCCACCGGCCGGTTCCCGCGGCTCAGCGTCTCCTCGCGCACCGCCAGATGCAGATGCTGTCCGCCGCCGAACTGAAACCACGCGCCCGGAAACTTGAAATTGGGACGCGCAATCTCGCGCAGCTCCAGCACGTCGCGATAAAACCGCCGCGACTCTTCCAGATCGATCGCCGGAACTAATACATGATGAAGGCCAGGTGATACCATTTACCGTCGATCATAACAGCTATCGCACATACGGCAGGTAAGCCGGCGTCGATTTCTGCCACGCGAGAAATCGCTCCCCAAACCGCTCCCGCAGCAACCCGTCTTCCACCCGAACGCGAATCTCCGTCCCCACGATAAACAGCGCGATCGCCACCGGCCATCCCGGCATTGTCCCAAGCAGAAACGCCATCGACAAAAGCATCCCGAACATAGACGCATAAATCGGATGCCGCACAATCCGGTACGCCCCGTTCTGCACCAGCTCATGATCCGCATTCAGTCCCGCATCGAATCGCCACTGGCTGCCGAGCGACGCCACCGCATTCCAGAACATCACGATCGAAACCGCCGCCACCGCGCACCCCGCAATCGCGCGCCATAACGCAATGCTCTGCGTCCACTCCTCCGGGCTATGCGTGCACAGGATGAAATACCCGGCCGATTGCAGAATCAGCCCCCAGCGCGCGCGCGGATCCACTTTCTCCGCCTTCTTGCGCCGGGACTTCCGCAACTCCACCAGCGCCGCAACCCAGACCAGCCACGTCGCCGCCAGCAGCGCCAGCCTCGTCACCGGACCAATCATGCTCCCATCGCCTCCTTCAACTGTTTCGCCCTGTCGCGGCTCACATCGCGCTCCTCGCCATTCGCCAGCTTCACGCGCCACGTTCCGGAAAACCACGGCAGCAGCTCTTTCACCGTCTCCAGATTCACCAGTTCGCCGCGGCTGATGCGAAGAAATCCCGCGGGTTCCAGCATCGCCTCCAGCTCCGTAATGCTCTTTTCGATCAGGAGCCGGTCATTCGCCGTCACCGCGAACACCAGCTTGTCTTCAATCTCGATGCGAATGATGTCCCGCACCGGCACGATCACGATCCGCTTCCCCCGCCGCGCCGCAATCCTCTGCAAAGGCCCACCGCGTTCCCGCGCCACCTCGCGAACCTTCGCCGCATCCGGCGCGCCCAGCCGGTCCCGCACCCGCTCCAGCGCGCGTTCCAGCCGCTCCGGCCGCACCGGTTTCAGCAGATAATCGATCGCACTCGCCTCGAACGCCCGCACCGCATACTCGTCATACGCCGTCACGAAAACAATCGCGGGCGGATTCTCCAGTTGCTGCACCACCTCAAATCCATCGAACCCCGGCATCTCGATATCGAGCAGGGCCACATCCGGCTTCAGTTCCGCGATCACTTCCAGCGCTTCCACCCCGTTCGACGCTTCCCCCACAATCTCCACGCCGCCCGCCTCCGCCAGCAACCGCCGCATCGCGCTGCGCGCCAGGTCTTCGTCATCCACAATGAGCGCGCGCAGTTTCATCACGCCGCTGGAGCCTCGAAACTGAATTCCACCCAGCCCGCCCCGCGATGCACCCGCAGCGGCTCGTCTTCCCCCGTGAAAATCCGCAGCCGGGCCCGCACGTTATCGAGCGCATGCCCCGGACGAAACATCGCCGCGCTCTCCGGCAACGCATACTCGTCGGCCGTATTGCGCACCGACACGCGGAACCGTTCCCCGGCCCCTTCCACCCGCACCCGCACGGACCCGCCATCGATCAGCGGCGCGATCCCGTGCTTGATTGCGTTCTCCACCAGCGGCTGCAACACCAGCCCCGGAATCCGCACGGCCGGCAGTTCGCCTTCCGGCAGTTCGACGCGCAGCCGCTTCCGGAAACGCGCCCGCTCAATCGAAAGATAATCGCGGACGAACTGCACTTCCTCGCCCAGCGTCACCGCATCCGCGCATGTGCACCCCAGCGTGTAGCGAAACAAATCCGAAAGCCGCCCGATCGTCTCCCGCGCCGCCGCCGGATCTTCCTCCACCAGCGCCGAAATCGTGTTCAGCGTATTGAAAAAGAAATGCGGATTGATCTGCGATTGCAGGGCGCGCGACTGCGCCTGTGACGCCGCTACCGCCATTTCCGAGAGCTTCTTCTGCGTGTCTTCCACTTGGCACTTCAGCTTGATGAACGCCCCGATGATCAGCGCCAGAACCGCGCCAATAACCCCGTCCGTCGCCACAATCGCCCAAAGATACGGAATCTCGATTTTCACGCCGGTTCCCGGCAAATGCATGACGATCGCGAACGAGAGCGCGCAGGCCAGCGAACATCCCACCGCGTTGTACACGATGTAAATCGTGCCCACAATCGCCGGCGGATATCCCTGCAGCACACGCCGCAGAAAGCCGTTACCCAGGCCGCAGATGATCCCGAAGCAAAGCGCGAAAACCATGCCCGTCAGCGAGGCCCAGCCCAATGCAACCGGATTCAAAAAGATTTCGAGCGCTCCCTGGGGGTACCCGAACATCATGAAGAACGCTGCCCAGAACGGTCCCGTCACCGCGCCGAACACCACGAGCTTCGCCAAAAACGAAGGGATCTCCCGCAGCGGTACCGGCCCCCCTCGAATGCGGAACATCGAAAACAGCCATCTCATGGGACCATTGTGCGCCGCGTGAGGCGCTCAACGCTCATTTTCCGGACGAACGGCCGAAATTCAACCCTGAACCGCGGCGAACGCTTTGGTGAACCGCTTCCACGTGACGTCCAGATCCTCGGGCAGCACCCGCGTCTCCCCCACCGTCGTCATGAAATTGGAATCGCCTGTCCAGCGCGGCAGGATGTGCATGTGGATATGTCCCGCAATGCCCGCCCCCGCGCTTTCCCCCAGATTCATCCCGAGATTCAGGCCATCCGGATGATAAAGCTCGCGCATGTGCTTCTCCACCACCTGCGAGAGACTCATCATCTCGGAAGCCTCCGCCTCTTCAAGCACATGCAGCCGGTCCACGTGGCGATAGGGCACCACCATGGCGTGACCGCTCGTATAAGGAAATCGATTGAGTATGACGAAGTTATGACGCCCGCGATGAACGATCAGATTTTCTTCATCGCGGTCCTGCTTCGGGAGATTACAGAAAATACAACCGGCCGGCTTCCCTTCAGCCCCGACCAGATAGTGATAACGCCACGGACTCCAGAGATGGTCCACGGCTGACTCAGACGGCTGGCGTTTCCGGCGTCGAAGCTGCCGCCGATTCTCCCGATCCGTTGGAGTTATTGACTACATCCTTCAATTCCTTGCTGGGCTTGAAGTAAGGAATCTTCTTGGCGGGAACTTCCACGCGCGTGCCGGTCTTGGGATTTCTTCCGATGCGCGCCTGCCGCTGGCGCGTACGAAAACTGCCGAATCCACGGATCTCGATCTTATCGGCGTTTCGCAGCGAGCGCACGATGCTGTCGAAGATCGCCTCCACGATTACCTCGGATTCCTTACGGGTCATTTCCACAACCCGGGAGACCTCTTCAATCAGATCGGCTTTTGTCATCCTTTACCTTCCCTCCAGCAACGGCGCCACAACCGCACGGCATCCTTAAAGCATTATCTCTCAATACATTCAATCACGCACGTGAGTCCCCACGCCGGGGCAATATCTCCTCTATACCAGATCCCGCCGCCGCCCCGCGGCGCCGGTAGTCCTCCAGCCGCTCGTACTCCGCCGAGTCGGCCATTGCCTTCAGGCTCAGCCCGATCTTCCGCTCACCCTCATTCATGCGAATGACTTTAAACTCCAGCTCCTGGCCTGCCGTCAGCGGCGGCGGATCGGACTTCCGCCCTGTCCATCCGGGCACCTCGGAGAAATGGCAAAGCCCCTCAACGCCTTCCGCCAGTTCCACAAAGCCGCCGAATCCGGAAAGCCGCAGCACCTTGCCCCGCACTGTGTCGTTTACGTGGTGATTCTGGAACCAGGTCTCCCATACGTCCGGCTGCAGTTGCTTGATCCCCAGCGAAAGCCGTTTATGCCCGGCGTCGATCGCGAGAATCACCGCCTGCACCATCGAACCCTTGCGCAGCACCTCGCTCGGATGCTTGATGCGCCGCGTCCAGGAAAGATCGGAAACGTGTACCAGCCCGTCGATGCCCTCTTCAATTTCAATGAAGGCGCCGAACTCCGTCATGTTGCGCACGCGTCCCTCCACCACGGAGCCCACGCTGTAGCGGCTGTCGACCGTCGTCCAGGGATTGGCCTCGAGCTGCTTCAGCCCCAGCGAAATCCGCCGGTCCGCTGTGTTCACATCGAGCACAACCGACTCCACGCTGTCGCCCGGCTTCACGACTTTCGAAGGATGGCGCATCCGGCGCGACCACGTCATTTCGCTGATGTGGATCAGCCCTTCGATCCCCGCCTCCAGTTCCACGAATGCGCCGTAGTCCGTCACCGTGACTACCCGGCCCATGACGCGCGAGCCGGGCGCGATGCGCTCCGCCACGCCTTCCCAGGGATCCGGCGTCAATTGCTTGATCCCGAGCGATACGCGCTCTTTCGAAGGATCGTATTTCAGAACCTGAACCGTGATTTCCTGGCCGGTCTCCAGCGCTTCGGAAGGATGCGCCACGCGGCCCCAGGAGATATCGGTTACGTGCAGCAGACCGTCGATGCCGCCCAGATCGACGAACGCCCCATACTCGGTCAGGTTCTTCACCGTTCCGGTCAGCACCGCGCCTTCATGAATCATTCCCAGCGTCAGGTTCTTGCGTGAATCCACCTCTTCCTGCACCGCGACCTTACGCGAAACCACCGCGTTGCCGCGCCGCCGGTTGAGCTTCACCACTTTGACCGGAATGTCCTGGCCGATGAATTGATCGACATTGCGGATAGGCCGCGGATCCACCTGCGATCCCGGCATGAACGCGCGGATTCCGATATCCACCGAGAGCCCGCCCTTGACGCGCCCCAGCACGCGGCCGGAAATGATGAGCTCTTCGTTGAGCGCTCGTTCCAGGTTGTCCCAGATTTTGACCCGTGAGGCTTTTTCGTGGGAAAGCTGAACGTATCCCTCGGCGGTATACCCGCCTTCCACCATGACCTCGACAATGTCGCCGGGCTTGACCGTCGCATTGCCGTCGTAATCCTGGAATTCCGAGAGAGGCGTGACGCCGTCGGATTTGGAACCGAAGTCGATGAAGACGTCCGCGCCCCGGATCTTCAGGACGCGCCCTTCGATGACCTCGTGACGCGACGGCGGCGCGAGATGACTGTAGTCTTCGAGGAAGTGCTGGTAGTCTTCGGCGTCTACGCCGCTGACCGGCGCCTCGACGTCCTCCGGCATGTCATTGTCAATCAAAGCGTTGCCCCCACACCCGCCCTTTCGCGGCCCTGCGGTTCAGGCCGAGTCTGAAACGGGAATCTATCAACTATAGAGATCCCGTGGGGGCTTGTCAAACGCCTTCTGTGAAAACGGCGTCAGAGCGACTCGGGTAAAACCCGGGGCGATATCCGCCGCATCACCCCTGTGACCAGCGATTTGTACTCGGGCGATTCGTTATAGGCCTCGAGTTTTCCCTGGGTGCTCTTGCCTCGGTAGGACCTGCCCTCCGCCAGCGACTGCGCCACCTGGTGGATGGCCGCGGTGACGGACGAAAACGCACTCGACCCATTGTCCCAGCCGAAAAGGTTATTGAGGCGGCAATGTTTTCCGCCCCCGGACTCCACAAATGCCAGACTGGGCAAAAGTCGCCAGTCGAGGCCGTGCGTGTCGGCCTCCAGAATGAAGGTTTCCGCGTAACGCGCCGCCGGGGCTTCTTTTTCCTTCAGGAACTGCCGCAAAAGGCCAACCCGGACATCCGTTTTCCGGACATTGGTTTTCGGTTGTACCTTCGTAATATCGATATCTGCATGGCTGGTTGCTGCGGCGACTCCTAAAAAGCCGGCCACAATAACCAGTCCGGATTGAAATAGTTTCATCGAATGTCGTTCTCCTCGGTTAACTGCAATGCACGAAGATCGACGGCTCTCGGTGTTGATGAGGTGAGCGGCCGAAGAAAGTCTCGGTCAGGACCAAGCCGACTCCGGCGCATGCCGGCTGGCAACAATCCTGTATTTATTGTACCAGTGCCAAAGCACGCCTCCAGCCACTCCAGGCAAACAAAAGGCGAACGCCATTTCCCCGGCCTCCAGACCCCACTTTCCTCTCCACACCCCCTCTCCACCACCCAACCACCCCACCTCTCCACCCACCTCTCCCCGTTCCTGTTCTGCCCTGGTGGGGCAGAGCTTCCGGCTCTGCACGCCGGGCTTCTGCCCGGCGCGGAGCCTCCACCACATTTCAGCCGGACCGTTTCCAACCTCACAAATCCCCCTTCCCCTTTTTTCGGCAACTCAACTTCAATCGCGTTGCGCTCTCTCTCCGCGCACCGTTAGACTGGTTTTGGAGTTATATCCGCAGTGAGCATTTGGAATAAAAAAGAAGAGCAGCCCGCGCCGCGCCCGGCAGCCGCGCCGCCAGCTCCACCACCGGCGCCGCCGGTAGTTCGCCCTACGCCGGAAATCAGGAAGGAGACAGTTCCAGTGTCGTCAATACCTCATCGAGTCGATACGGATAGCCGAAATTTAGCCACGATTGGAAAAGCCGTCAGGATCGTGGGCCAGATCTTTACCAAGGAAGATCTCAACGTCGATGGAGACGTGGAAGGGACCATTGAGTCCGCCGAAAGTAAAGTGACAATCGGGGCGACCGGCCGCGTCCAGGCCAGCGTAAAGGCCCGCGAAGTCGTGATCCTCGGCCAGGTGCAGGGCAACGTGGAGGCGACCGATAAAGTCGATATTCGCCGCGAAGCCAAGCTGGTGGGCGATATCACTACCGCCCGCATCAGCATAGAAGATGGCGCCCTGTTTAAGGGCAGCATCGATATTCGGAAGCCGGAGCCGAAAACCACTGCCGCAGCTTCAACGCCGCCGGCTGCCGCTTCCTCTTCATTCTCCTCTTCCACCCCGGCGCCGGCCGCCGCGGCAGCCACGCCGGTGGCGCGCTAAGAGGACCGTCCGAGAACAGAGCCCGTGCCGCTGCAGGATAAACTTCGTTCCATCTTCGGAAAGCAAAACGAACCGGCTGCCCCTGCACGGGCTCAAAACTCCCCTGCCCCCAGCGTCTCCTCCTTCCTCAAGCACCAGCGTCCGGCCCCTCCCGCCGTTCGTCCCAGCCGCGGCCTCGAACAGTTCTTCTTCAATCTCCAGGGACGCGTCGGCCTCTCCATCCTCGATCTCGCCGGCGCCAGCCAGCAGAATATCGATTTCCTCACCAGCCTCGGCCACAAGGTTTACTCCGGCAACGTGATCCGCAGCATGGAGGAATGCTTCGGAGTCGATCCCGCGGGCCAGACTAATCCCAGCCGTATCGAATTCTTCCTGAAGTCCAATTTCGATTACCCCTCCGAGACTTTTGACGGCGTCCTGATGTGGGACTCCATGCAGTTCATGGGGCAGGCCCTGCTGAACTCGACGGTCGAGCGGCTGGCCGACATCATGAAGCCGAAATCCTACCTGTTCGCCTTTTTCACCATGAATGACAAGGTCCAGGAGGTGCAGTCGTATGAATTTCGCATTCAGGACGCGAAGAATCTCCTCGTAACCGAACGAGGCTTACGCTCCACCGGCCACGTCTTCAACAACCGCAGCCTCGAATAGCTCTTCGGCAAGTTCGAAAGCGTCAAGTTCTTCCTCACCCGCGACAACCTGCGGGAAGTCATCGTTCGGCGATGACTTCAGCCCTCGGTCTTCTCTTCCTCGTCCATTCGCACCGCGTGCATGGATGGACGCTCCCCGCAGTCCTGCTCGGCGCCACCGTGACGATTTTCGTGGTCTTTATTTTGGCCTCCCGCGACCAGTAGTCGCGTATTACCAGACTTTGGCTTCTTCTCCGGGCCGCGACGATTTTACGCGGACGACTATGCTGCCCTGTGGGGCGGGGCTTCGGAAGCCGTGAATGAATCAACGTCCCTGACAGCCATCCTGATCAGGCAGGGGCTCTCGATCATTTCGAGCGGAACTGGAGCCAGTCGGCCTTGCTTTGTGGTGGATTTCGCTCAACGAATTCCCCGAGGCCGGT
>CAZWTH010000102.1:0-17036 GCA_964636715.1 uncultured Solibacteraceae bacterium
CGGATCATCGCCTCAATCTGCGCCTGCTTTTGCTCACCCTGCGCGATGTACGAATCGCGCCACGCCTCCGAACCGCGCGTCAGATTTTCCGATGCATCCACCTGCACGCCGCCGTGCGCCCACAGCTTCTCAATCGCTTTCTCGAAGACTTCACCCGGCACGCGCGTCTGCTTCTCCACGCGTTCGCGCGGCTGCGCTTCACCGGTAAGCCGCCGGTAAATCTGATCGAGGGCCGCCACCTCCGGATAATCCCGTTCGAAGAAAAAATCGTGCGTATGCCGGTCCGCATACGAATGCATCAGAATCGCGCGGCTCGGCTCGCCGTCACGTCCCGCGCGGCCCACTTCCTGGTAGTAAGCCTCCACACTGCCCGGCAGCGCCGTATGAATTACGGAGCGAATATTCGCCTTGTCGATCCCCATCCCGAATGCGATCGTCGCCACCACCACTTCGATTTTTCCGTTCAGAAACTGGCTCTGCACGCGATGCCGGTGCTCCGCATCGAGCCCGGCGTGATAGGCCGCAGCGGCGAATCGCTTCCCCACGAGCGCCGCCACGCTCTCTGCCTGCTTCCGGCTCGGCGTATAAATGATCGCCGGACGATGCGCGTCGTCGTCGAGCAATTCCAGCGCGAGTCCCGCCCGCATGGAAGGCGCCGTCTCCACCAGCTCAATCGCGATATTCGACCGCCGGAATCCATGGATGAAACTCGCCTCTCCATCGAATCCGAGCTGCGTGCAGATATCGCGCTGCACAATTCCGGTCGCCGTCGCAGTCAAAGCAATCACGGGCGCAGGCCGCAGCATCGGCAGGTAACTCCCGAGGAGCCGGTAGTCCGGCCGGAAATCATGGCCCCATTGGGAAATACAGTGCGCTTCATCGATCGCGATCAGCGTGGGCTTACGCTTCGCGAGCATCTCCGGAAATCCCGGCACGCGCAGCCGCTCCGGCGCAATAAAAAGGAACTGGAGCCGCCCGTTCAGGTAGTCGATACACGCCTGCCGCGAGGCCGCCCGGTCGCGCCCCGAATGAATACACTCCACGGCGAACCCGCGCTCGCGCAGTTTCGCGTATTGATCCTCCATCAGCGCGATCAGTGGGCTGATCACCAGCGTCGTGCCGCCGCGCGCCAGGCCGGGCAGTTGATAACAGAGTGATTTTCCCGCGCCCGTCGGCATGACGAGCAGCGCATCGCGCCCCGCAATCACCGTACGGCAGACCTCTTCCTGATTCGCGCGGAAATTCGCAAATCCGAAGGCGCGATGCAGCAGTGATTCGAGCGGCTCATTTTCCTGAGCGGGGGCAACCGCGGAAACAACCGGAGCGCCCGGCTGCTCGCGCCGTTCCCGCGGCGCCGCCGGCAGCGTTCCGACCTTCCCCACCACCTCCCGCACGTAATCTTCAATTCCGCGCAGAAACGGCTCCAGCTTCGCCTCGCCTCTCTGAATCCGCTTCAGATACGCTTCCCACTGCCCGGTCATCGCGGGACTCTTCACTTCCGGATGCACCACCTCAATCAACTGAACGCCTTTATCCGTCGCCTCCAGATTCTTCCCGTTGCGCACAATGTACTCGCGCTTGAGCAGCGTCTCGATAATTGAAGCCCGCGTCGCCGGCGTCCCCAGTCCGCTCTCCTTCATGGCATCGGAAAGCTCTTTCTCATCGAGCGTCTTCCCGGCCGTCTCCATCGCAGTCAGCAGGGAAGCTTCGGTGAATCGCTTCGGCGCGCGCGTCTTCTTCTTCACCGCCTCCGCATCGATCACGTCCTCAGCCTGCCCGCGCGCCAGTCCCGAGGGCAGCGCCTGATCTTCCTCCTGCTGGGCTGATTTCTTCGAAACCTGGAGATCCAGCACCTTCCATCCCACCTGCTGGATCATCTTGCCCGTGGAGTGATACCGGTCGACCAAGGTTTGATTTGAAAGCGCATCATTCGATATCGCCGTGATCACCGTTGTCACGGACCAGATGTGATCCTCATGCCAGCACGAAAGCAAGCGCCGGCAAACCAGATCGTAGATCCTGGCTTCGTCCGGCGGCAGATTCGCGCGTTCCGGCGAGGTCACGGTGGGGATGATCGCGTGGTGATCCGAAACCTTCGCATCGTCCACAAACTTCCGGCCCAGCGGCCGCTCGCCGGTCCCCTCAGCCAGCAGGTCCCGATACCGGTCCGCGAATGCTTTAACGACCGAAGGCAGCGTCCGCGCCACATCCTGGGAAAGATGCCGGCTGTCCGTGCGCGGATAACTGATCAGCTTGTGCTTCTCATAGAGCGCCTGCGCCGCATCCAGCGTTCGCTGCGCGCTGAACCCATACAACCGGTTCGCATGCCGCTGCAACTCGGTCAGGTCGTACAACAGCGGCGGACCCATCTTCTGCGTCTCCGCCTTCACCGACTCAATCGCCGCGCTTCCACTGCGGGCCCGCGCCACGATTGCCGCGGCTTCCTCGCCATCCTTCGGCAAGCGCGCCGATTTCTGGGCATCGTTCGGGTCCCGCATCCAAGTCCCGCGGTAGCTTTCGGCGCTCGCGTCAGCCGCAGGCCGGAACGTCGCCACCACTTCGATGTAATCCTCCGGAACGAAACTCCGGATCGCGAGTTCGCGTTCCACCACCATGGCCAGCGTGGGCGTCTGCACGCGTCCGACGCTCAGCTCATCGCCATACGTCAGCGTGTAGGCGCGCGAGAGATTCATGCCGACGAGCCAGTCCGCCCGGCTGCGCCCACGCGCCGCATCCGCCAGAGGCTCGTAATCGCTCCCCGGTTTGACCGCCTCAAACCCTTTGCGAATCGCCTCCGGGGTGAGAGACGAAATCCATAACCGGCTCACCGGCTTCGAACAACCCGCGGCCTCGTATATATAGCGGAAGATCAGTTCACCCTCGCGTCCGGCGTCCGTCGCGCAGATCACGCGGCTCACCTTCGCCGAAGACAAAATCTTCCGCACCACTTCAAACTGATCTTTGGTTTTCTCGTAGACAACGAGCGGCCAGGCTTCCGGCAGCATCGGCAGCGTGTCGCGACGCCACGCGCGCCACTCCGGCCGGATCTCATGCGGCTGCGCGAGCGACGCCAGATGCCCGATCGCCCACGTCACCACATACCCGTTGCCGTGCAGATAGCCGTCACCCCGCGCGCCGGCTCCCAGGACTTTGGCGATATCCCGCGCGACGGAAGGTTTCTCAGCGAGAACAGCGACTGCGCCCGATTCACCTGCAGCGTTGCTCAAGTATGTATTTTAGCCGCGTCAGTTCGGGCTCGCCGGTCTCATCTGATCCACCACCAGAACCGATACTGGCCCTCGCCGCGCCTCCAGACGCAATCCAAGCTGCTCCTGCAGCGCCCGGAACATTGATGGCTCCGTCGAATCCGCCGTCTCATCCGGCGCCCACGTCAGCCGGAAATCATACTCGCCGGATAAGCCGGTTCGATCCACCACCGCCCGGTCCACCTGGTTACCCAAATAAAACGCCAGCAGCTTCATCCCCACCTTCGTAAATACCAGCGTCTTCGCCCCGGCTCCGCCACCGCCATTGATCACCGGTTGCGCCGATTCACTCGCGCTCGCCGCTAAGCGCGCTCCGCCCTTCGCCTGCACCAGCGCGTAAACCGGCATCTCCCGCGTTTCCTCGTGCCACTTCATCGCGAATCGCTCGACGAGCAATCCACGCAGCATCTCCTGAAACCGCGCGCCGGTCATCTTCTGCGCCGGATCGAACCGGGCATCGATGTCGTACCGGGCCGTCTCCGCCCACCCCGGCAAATGCTCCAGCTGAAAACTCTTCAGATTCCACGCATTCCGAATGATGCTGCTCAGCGCCGCGTTGACGGCGGTGAACCGCCCGCCCTTGGGATCGCCGATCTCCGAATGCTGGCTCCCGCTCGTGTTCACCCGGATCGACGCCGTGTCGAACGTCGCGCCCGCCAGCAAAAGGACCAACAGCACCCGCATACCGCTGTTACGAGCGGCCCACCCCCCCAGGTTTACAACCCGTGTGGCATGCTGGCAGAAAATGCTGGATCACCACACCGTCGCACTGATCAGCATCGCCGGCAGTTCACTCGATGTGCTGGGCGCCCTCTATCTCGCCTACGATCTCCTCGGCGGCGAGCACGGCCCGTTGCGCACGCTCACCCGCACCGTGACGTATAGCGTGCTCTTCGGAATCGGCTTCGGACTCGCGCTCGGACCGGTCTTCGGGCTCGTCACCGGCATCGCCCACGGCATCACTCTCGGATGGGAATATTCATGGGCTTCCCGGGGTTGCCGCGACCGCAGCTTCTGGCGCGACACCACGATGAGCGCCATTCGCGGAGCCAGTTTCGCCATCGGGACTGCGTACCTCTTCGGCCCGCGCTTCGGAATCATTTTCGGAACCGTCAGTACCGCCGCGCAGGCAACCGCTTATCGCCTCGATATCCGCCCCGCGCGCTTCTACGATCCGGAAAAGCGCCTGGGCTTCAATCGTTTCATCCTGCTCGCAGCCGCCAACCGCACCGTCGGCTACGCCGTCGCCGCATATCTCACCAGCCTGGTCGCCGGACAGCGCGCGCACGCTCTTTCAATTGGATTGAGCGCGGGCCTCGCGATTGGTCTCGTCACAGCCCTGACCGGCCCGCTCACCCCCATGGTGGAATGGGTCGCCAACAATGTTCCCGCGAAGCGCATGGGCGTCGCCGGTATCGCGATCGTGCTCGCCGGTTTCGCGCTTCAATCCGTTCAATACTGGCTGGCTTTCCTCGATGTCAAAGTTCAATAGCCACCGCGCAACGGGGGTTCCGCGCGTGCCTCGTGACTGTCGTTGTTGACTTCCTTAGATCGCGATGCCGGCTTTGCGCATGACGGCCAGGGAAGCGTCGAGGCCGAGTTTTGCGCCTTCTTCGGCGGACATGGTTGCGGGGATGCGGCCGAGGACTTCGGGGCTGACGCCGTCTTCGTAGCCGATCTGTTTGAGGGCTTTGAAGAAGCCGACCAGATCGATGATGCCTTCGCCGGGCAGCAGACGCTGGTTGTCTTTTACATCTTCAGGCGGCATCTTTGCGGCGTCCGAGAGATGAATCGTCACGATGCGCGATTTGCCTGCCTGAATGATGTCGTCTGTCGTGGAGCCGGAGTGGTGCCAGTGCCAGGAATCGAGGACGATGCCGATGTTGGGTCCGATTTCCTTCGCGAAGGCGACGGCGTCGCTGGTTTTCCAGATGAATACGTGAGGCGCCCGTGTGCGGAACATGAGCGGGCCGAGGGGTTCGAGACCGAGGCGGCAGTTGTTGCGGGCGAGGATTTCGGCGACGGCGGTCAGGCGCTGTTTCAGCATCTTCCGTAATTCGTCGGCGGGCGTTTCGCTGGAGGTGGGAAGAACCATCATCATGCGTCCGCAGCCGACGCCGGAGACGAACTTTGCGATTTCTTCGAGGCCAGCCAGGCCGCGCTGGTAGACGTCCTCTGCGCCCGTGACATTGACGGGCAGGCTGCAGAACGACAGGCGAAGCTTCAGGCTTTCCAGAAGGCTGCGGGTCGGGTCGAGGCCTTCTTTCATGGCTGCGTTGAGGTTGAGGTCGATGCCACCGAAGCCGACGCGCGCGGCGAGACGCGCGGAATCGGGCCATTGCACTTTGTTGCCGATGAGCGCGTTGTTGAGCGCCAGAAACATGCCGGTGGAAGGAGCGGCGTCGAGCCTGGTGGCTGCGAGCGCGGCGACAGACGTCAGGAAGGTTCGACGATCCATACGGGACTACTATACACATATGACGGACTCACAGGCGGCGCGCATTGGTCAGGCACTTGACCGGTTTCGAATCGAGTTGCCCTCGTGGGGATTTGCCGATACCGGAACGCGATTCGGGAAATTCCATCAGGCGGGCGCGGCGGTCACGATCGAGGAAAAATTCCGCGACGCGGCCGAGGTCAATCGGGTGACCGGCGTCTGCCCGACTCTCGCGCTGCACGTGTTGTGGGATTTTCGGGATGGCAAGGCGAGCGCGAACAGCGTTTTGGATCTGGCGCGTGAGACCGGCGTGAGCGCCGGGGCGATTAATCCGAATCTGTTTCAGGACCAGATTTATAAATTGGGTTCGTTTGGGAATCCGGATCCCGCGGCGCGTGAAGCCGCGCTGCGGCACACGCTGGACAGCATCGAAATTGCGTCCGTGGTGGGGAGCCGGGATGTTTCGATGTGGTTCGCGGATGGGTCGAATTATCCGGGGACGCAGAATATCCGGCAGCGGCGCGCGTGGTTCAACGAAGGGCTGAAGAGATCGCACGATGCGCTTAGCGGCGATCAGCGGCTGTTGGTGGAATACAAGCCATTCGAGCCTGCTTTCTATCACACGGACATTGCCGATTGGGGAATGGCGCTCGAATTCGCGCGGTCAGCCGGGCCGCGGGCGAAGGTGCTGGTGGATACGGGTCATCATTATGCCGCGCAGAATATTGAGCAGATCGTGGCGTGGCTGCTCGATCTCGATATGCTCGGCGGTTTTCACTTCAATGACCGGCGGTATGCGGATGACGATCTGACGCTGGGGTCGATCGATCCTTATCAGGTATTCCGGATCTTCCACGAGATTGCGGCGTATGAGTGGGAGACCGGACGCAAGACCGGTATCGCGTACATGGTGGATCAGAGCCACAATCTGAAGCCGAAGATTGAGGCGATGATTCAGACGGCGATGACGGCGCAGGAAATGGTGGCAAAGGCGGCGGTTGTGGATCACGAGCAGCTTTCCGTGTGCCAGCGGAGGGGCGAACTGGTGGATGCGGAGAATTGTTTGAAGGACGCGTTTGCCGTGGATGTGCGGCCGGCGATTGCGGAATGGAGGGCGTCGCGGGGGATTCCGAAGGATCCGCTCCGCGCGCATCGGGAGAGTGGATATTTGCGGAGGATTGAAAGTGAACGCGGCGGACGGAAATCCGCCGCGTCGAGTTTTGCTTAAGTTTGCGCCGGGCAGAAGCCCCGCCCCACTTCTACTTCACCAGTTCGTAGCCGAAGGTGTAGACGGTGCTGTCGTGCGTGCTCAGGTAGAGCTGGCTGGAGCCGCCGGAGGGGGCAACGCGCGAATACGACGTCATCGTGTTGCCGCTGTTCCAGAGTTCCTTGCCGGAAGTACCATCGAGCGCGTAGAGCACGGCGGGATGCTGGGTATCGCCGCCTGCGAGGGCGAATACCACGCCGTTGACGACAGTGGGCGTCTGGGGCATCAGGAGGTCGCGCGTGGACCAGCCGGATTCGAGCGCGAGCTTGCCGCCCTGATCCACCAGTTTGAATGCCGTGACTTTTCCATTCGCGGGCGCGAGAATCCAGCGCGTGCCGTTCGATTCCCAGGTCGCCAGTTCGCCCGTGGTGATGTTGCCGACGGCGTCCGATTTCACAAGCGGCGTTTTGAGCGAGGCGCTGTCGAGGATGTAAATGTGGCCGTCTTTGTTGGCCGCTGCCACCAGATACTTGCCGTTGTGCGAGAAGACAACGGGCGACGTGGTGAACGGTGAGTTGCCGGCTGAGAACGAATCCTTCTTCGTCAGGGTCTTCCCGTCGAGGGTCACGATTTCTCCGTCGCCGGTCGACGCGAAGACCGTGCCATCGGTGCCAAAAGCGATACCGGCGACGTCGCCGCCGTTGGTGGTTTTCCAGGATTTCGCCGACTTATCGGGGCCGGTCAGATCGATCATCCACACCGCATTCGGAACGCCGCCGCACTTGCCGCTGGTGGAGGCGTAGACCTGGTTCTCGTTGAAGATCAGGTTCGACGCGTTCGCGTTTGCCGGGAGGAAGCGGAACGGGGGCACGGAATCTTCGCCGTTTGAGACGAGAGCGAGGTGCAGCATGCCGTCCGTGGTCAGTACAAAGAGAGCGTTGCTGCCGAATGCGGCCGGAGGACGCGGACCGCGTGCGGCGGGCGGATGTTCGAGGGCTGCTTTCACCTGCACTGCGCCTTCCTTCGCTTCACCGACGGCGCTCTCCGCGTGAGTGGCGGCGCGGCCGGGTCCGACTGTTCCGAGTGGATTATCGGTGAGCGGAGTGGGGCGGCTGACGCCCGCCGTCATGCCGCCGGGGCAGCCCGCCGTGGGCGTCGGGGAGGAGACGTTGTATTTGTGCTCCCACTCGACGCGCGCCAGATCGCTATCGAGAGCAATCGCGGTATTCGAGGCGCCGCCGAAGAACGCGTACGAGCGGAAGCCGCGATAGCCGATGTAGCGCGGGAATTCGACGGCCTGCGAGAGCGCGTAATCGCCCTTCGCTTCGTTGTTGAGTTTGACCTTCCAGAGAAATTTGAATCCTGGCTTCTGCATGTTCGCGGGGGAGATCTCGGCGTCCGTGCGTACCCAGGAGGTGCGCTGAGCGTCGCCGCCGGTTACGTTCCAGGCGGGACCTCCGCCAAATTGCGCCGCGGCGAGACCCGCGAAAATCAAGGTGCATCCTGCTGTGGATGCGAGACGGTGAGTGAGCGTTTTCATGGCTAATCCCCTTTCGCCACCTCGGATTATTACAACACAAAATGGCGTCCGATGTGCGCGGAAGGCCTTTAAATATTGGGGTTCTGAGAGGAGTGTGGCTGGACCAATCGCGCGGCGGAGCCGAAGCCCCGCCGCGCGCCGGGAAAGTTACTTTTTGATTCCGTAGCAGTAGAGAATGCCGTCCCACGTGCCGATGTAGACGCGGCCGTTGGCTTCGGAAAGCTCGCCGAAGTGCAGCCAGGACTTGATGTCATCGCCGCTCGACCACAGCGTCTTGCCGGTTTCGGCATCGAACGCATAGAGCGTGGCGTGCGTGGAGGCCGGGATGCGGCGCTGGGAGGTGTCCTGGAGGCCTACGTCCGGATACGCCTGCGCCGTGGCTTCGCCGCTGGCGTAACTGAAGACGACGCCATTGGCAATCACCGGCGGTTCACCCTGGTCGAGATCGCGCGACATCCAGGCGGGATCGAGCGTGATCTTGCCGTTGCCGTGATCGACGACTTTGAACGCCATCACGCCGCCCTTCTTGACCGGGCCGTTTTGAACGGGCACGTTGAAGTGCGAGTCTTTCGGGCCCCAGAACGGGCTGAGCACCCAGCGCGTGCCTTTGGAATCCTGCCAGGTGGCGAGCGAACCCCAGATGCCGGCGGAGGCGAAGTTCACATCTTCGTTGCAGAATTTGGGGGTCGTGTAGAGATCGCTGCGATGGTCGTCGCCGCCGATCGACGCGGTGTCCATCAGCCAGAGGCGGCATTCCTTGCTGCCGCTGACCATCAGTTCTTTGCCCTTGAACGGGAAGATCACGGGGGTGACCTGCGCGTCGAGATCGCGCTTGACGAGCCAGGCGGCGTTGGGCGGTCCGAAATAGTCGTAGAGCTTGAGCTCTTTCGTATTCGGATCCTGCTTCAGGCCGACGATGCCGTTGCCATACACGCCGTTTTCGGGATGCCATTGGCCGTCGCCAGTACCGGTATACATGGCGCCGGTGGTGGGGCTCACCGCGGGGCCGGTGCGGCCCCACATGCCGCCGCCAGCCGGACCCCAGCTACCGACTTTGTTGGTGGCCAGGTCGTAAGCGTAAGCCACGTTCGGATTGCCGCCGCAGCCCTGCGACGTGTGGGTGTAGATCACGCCTTTGACGACGTTGAGCGCCCAGATCTTGCCGCCCGGAGGCACGAACTTATTCGGGGGCGCGATGTCTTCGCCGTCCGCCAGGTTGAGCTGGTGGAGCATGCCGTCGCCTGAGACGGCGTAGATCGTGTACTTGCCGGGAGAGACCTTCTGGAGGTAAGGCGTCGCCGTCTGTCCGCCGGGGCAGAGAATAGCGCCGTTGTCGAGCGGGCCGTAGTCGCCATGCGTGCTGGTGAACTGCTTGGTCCAGAGTACCGTGCCTTTATCGACGTCGATCGCGAAGAGCTTATCGGTGACGCCCGCCACGAGCGCAATCTGCTTCGAACCGCCGTTGGTGGTGACGGGGTCGGCGATGAGCGCCGTGTACAGGTTCGTCATCACGCGCGGCTTGGAATCGAGCTGAAGTTTCCAGAGCAGCTTGATGTCTTTTGCGGTGGAAGGACTAATAATTTTTTCGTCCTTCTGCCAGTGGGTGCGCTGGCTGTCGTAACCATCCGTCAGCCATTCCGCGCTCCATCCGAGGATGCTGCAGAACGTCAGCGCCGAAACAACGAATATGAGTTTTCTCATGTCAGATCCTTTTGCGTGCCTTACTTGACCAATTCGAATCCAAAGGTATAAATCGTGCTGTCCGCCGTGCTGAGGTACATCTGGCTGGCGCTGCCGGAGACTGCGGCGCGGGAGTACGAAGTGATCGTGCCGCCGCTGTTCCAGAGGTCCTTGCCGGACGAGCCATCGAGCGCGTAGAGGACAGCCGGGTGTTGAGCGTTACCGCCGGAGGTCGCGAATACCACGCCGTTGATGATCAGAGACGTCAGCGGGTTGGTGAGATCGCGCGAGACCCAGGCGGGTTCGAGCGCCGGTTTGCCACTCTGATCCACTACTTTGAACGCGGCGACGGCGCCATTCGTTACGGCCCCGTTCATGGCGGCGAAGTGAGTGGCTGAATTCATACCGCCCGCGACAGGCGCGAGAATCCAGCGCGTGCCCGCGGCCTCGAAAGTGGAGAGTTCGCCGGTGATGACGTTGCCGACCGCGGTGGAGACGGCGAGCGGGGTCTTGTGATCCGCGCCGCCGAGCGATTTCGCGTCGAGCAGATAAATTTTGCCGTCTTTATTGGCAACAGCCACCAGATCGCGGCCGCCGTGATTGAAGACGACCGGCGCGGTGGTGAATTCCGATTTGCCGGGGGAGAACTGGTCTTTCAGGTGAAGATCTTTGGGGTCGAGCGCGACCACGGAATCGGAGTAGCTGGTGGAGTTGTATTCGCCATCGCCGGTGGAGGCGAAGACCGTTCCGTCCGGGGCGAACGCCGTGCCGAGGGCGCTGCCGCCATTCGTCTTCCAGGTGCGGACGGTTTTATCGGTCAGGTTGATGGCCCACACGCCATTCGCCGCGCCGCCGCAGTTGTTTCGGGTGGCGGCGAAAGCGTCGTCTTCGGTGAAGATGAGGCCGGTCGCGTTGGCGTTGGCGGGGAGGAAGCGAACGGGAGGCGCGGAATCTTCACCGTCCGCGATCCGAACCATGCGGAGCATGCCGTCGCCCGTGATGGCGAACAGGGTGTTGCCTGGGAATGGGCCGGGGCGCGCGCCACCACGTCCGCCGCGACCACCGGCGCGCCCGCCTGCTTGCGCTGCCAGTGCCGCCGCAACCTGTACGGCGCCCTCGCCGGGTCTGCCGACCGCGCTCTCGGCTGCGCCGCCGCGTCTTCCACCACCACCGCCAGCGGCCGGCGCCGCCTCGCTGATTGCGGTGGGCCGGCTAATGCCGGAAGTCATGCCGCCGGGGCATGCCGCTGTTCCCGCGGGGCTGGCGGGAGCGTCGAAATGCCGGGACCATTCGATGCGGCCGAGATCGGTGTCGAGCGTGACGGCGTTATTCGATGTACCGCCAAAAAACGCGTACGACCGGAAGCCGCGATATCCGATATAACGATCCAGAATGAGCGCTTGTGAAAGCGATGCGCCCTGACGGGCTTCGTTGTTCGCTTTCACCTTCCACAGAAATTTGAAGCCGGGCTTCTCCATGTTGGGGACGGAGATTTGGGGATCGTTCGCGACCGACGAGGTGCGTTGCGCATCGTTCCCTTCCGTTGTCCATCCACCGCCGCCGCGGCCCTGCGCCGCCGCGATTCCCGCTATCGCTAATACACAGCCCGCTCCGAAGGCAATCTGACGAGTGAGTCTTTCCATACACAGTCTCCTTCTAAAAAGCCAAGCCATATTAGATCACAAACTTGTGGAAAAATCAGGTATTATTGTGCTGATTATTCCCCGTAAGTGGCTGGACCATTTGAACTTGCGCGTTCGAGGCGGGTTTGGGACAGTTGCCGGGGTACGCCGTTCCTCTATAATGGGATTCGATTTTGCCTCCCTCCAAAGAACCGGGACGCCGGAAACCCACCATCGCGACCGTCGCGCAGCATGCCGGCGTGGCGGTGAGCACTGTCTCGCGGTTTCTGAACGGACATTACGTCAGTAAAAAGGCGCGGGCGCGGCTGGCGGAGGTGATCGAAGAGCTTGGTTACGTCCGGTCGGTGACGGCGCGTAATCTGAGCCTTGGGGTGCGGGGATGCGTGGGCGTTGTTGTCGATTCGAGCCAGGACCTGTGGTTCACGCAGCTTCTGGCGGGGATTGAAGAAGAGCTTTCGACGCGCGACACCAGCCTGATGCTTGCAAGTCTGGAACTGAGCGGGCGGTACGATCCGCGGATTGTGCAGCAGTGGGTGCGGGAGCGGCGCGTGGATGGCGTGATCATGGTGAAATCGCAGCGGCGCGATCGCGCGCTGGTGCATGAATGCCTGGAGGCGCAGTTGCCGACGGTGATGATCGCCCCGGATGAGGCGGTGGCGAATGCGCACTTGGTGCGTTGCGATAATCGCGCGGCGGGCGCGGCGGTGGCGCACCATCTGGCGAATCTGGGGCATAAGCGGATTGCGTACGCCGGTGGGCCGGAGCATTCGGTGGATACGCGCCAGCGGCTCACCGGGCTGAAGGAAGGCCTGGAGGAACGTGGTATTCGGCTGGACCCGAAGCGGATTTCGTTTTGTTCAAGCTATGAGGCGGACGCCGGATGCCAGTTTGCGAATGAGATTCTGAAAACGCCGTTCGATTTTACGGCGCTGGTGACGGGGAACGATGCGATTGCGCTGGGGTTTATGCGCATCGCGCAGCAGCATGGGATTCGGATTCCGGAGCGGCTTTCCGTGGTGGGATTCGATAATATTCCGGAAGGTGCGCTGCTTTGGCCCGGGTTGACGACGATTGCGCAGCCGACGCGGGAGATGGGTCGGGCGGCTTGCCAGAAGTTATTTGAGGCGATTTCAGAGCCTGGGGAGCAGCAGGTGCTGGTGTATCCGGTGGATCTGGTGGTTCGGGAAAGCACGGCTCCGCCGGCGCGGGTGTGAGCTTACGGCTTTCGTTCCCGCAGGAGCAGGGTCACGAGGAAATTTTGCGCTTCGTGCTCATTCCTGATTGCGTTCCAGCTTGCGAACGCCGCCGTCACCGCGTCAATGTGCTCCCATACTTCGACGCGGCTCCAGACTTTTGAGCCGTCGTAATCGGCGGTATGACGGTGCTGGAGCATATCGACGAAGGTTTTGGCAACAATGAGCAGATGGCTGTTTGTATTGTGAGCGTGTCCCCGAACGGGCCGGGGAGTTGTGTCGAACCAGGCCCGGAGGTCGTCGCGTTTTTTCACGCAGACTTTGCGCATGACTTCATGCTCGAACATTCGCCCAAGCGTGAATCGTTCCTCCGGCCGCTTCCAGTTCTTAACGGTTTCCGCGATCAGCAGATGAAAGAGAGCGTAATAAGCGCTGGAGACAGAACGGCGAAGGCTCGCCTGTTTTGGACGCCGGAGTTCTCGTTGAGCGAGATGTTGCGCTTGTTCGAGCAGGTCATCCGGAGACGCCATGCTCGATCAGTTCCAGGACTCTTCCTTGAGGCTTGCCTGTTCGGATTCGCTGCGAAAGCTGAAATAAGCCTCTAGTCCAAGGCTCTGGGGCTGAACTTCGCTGAAAATTCTGGACCTGACACGCTCCGCAACCTCGTGGAGATGCGGACGCTTGCTGGCGGAATCCTTCAACACAACGCGAAAAAATACCGCGTCCTCTCCGACCCAGTTTTCAGCCAAATTGAAGCGAATCCGGACGACATCCTTTGCGAGCCCGGCCGCAGCCTTTGCCACGCCTCGAGCGATTTTACTCTGATACACCAGGCTGCTGGGTACGACAGGCATGCCTCTATTATCACGCACATGGCCTGGAAAGCTGGCCGGGATTCTTGTCTCATACAAGATGAGTCTGAGGGTAAGATTGGATTCTCACACAAGATGAGCCTGAAGGGCGGGATGCCAGATGGCGCATATTTCGATTCGGAATGAAATCCAAAGATTCTCCTTGCGTAAATAACACCTCTCATAGTAGATTTACGAACATAGATAGTTGACTCAATGCTGCCACCAAAATTGACTGGACTCGAATTGCGAATTATGGAGGCACTGTGGGACAAAGGCCCCTGTTCGGTGCGCGAAATTCAGGAGTCGTTCCCGGCGAGGAAGCGCCCCGCGTATACCACCGTCCAGACCACGGTTTACCGGCTGGAGACCAAGAAAGCGCTGCGCCGCGTCAAGAAAATCTCCACGGCGCTCATTTTCGAAGCGGCCGTGTCGCGCCAGGCGGCGGAGCGGCGGCTGATCGACGAGTTGCTGAATCTGTTCGGCGGGCGTAGCCGGCCCATTGTGGCTCATCTTGTGGAATCCGGATCTCTCACGCTCGACGATATCCGCGAAGCCGAGCACGCATTGCTCAGAAACGCCGAAGAAACCGAGGGAGGGGAAGGACGCGCATGATTCCCGCAATAGCCAATCACCTCTGGCAATCGACTGCATTCGCGGCTGTGGCTGCGCTGCTGGCTTTCATCCTGCGAAAGAACCATGCCCGGATCCGCCATGCGGTGTGGTTCGCCGCATCGCTAAAATTCCTGCTGCCGCTTTCCGCGCTGATCGAGTTCGGCGGCCGGATTCACTGGCGATCCGCCGCGCGGTACGCACAGCCGGCGCTCTCCGCCGTCATCGATCAGGTGAGCCAGCCATTCGCGCCGTCTCCGCTCGGTGACGCCGCGCCTCATACCGCCGATCCGCTCCCGATGGTTCTGCTGGGTGTTTGGGCCGCGGGCTTTCTCGGCATCGCCATATCCTGGTTTGTGCGCTGGAAGCGCATCGACACTGTTGTGAGGAACGCGACGCGCCTGAGCCTCGATCTTCCGATCGAAGCGAGATCCACTGCGGCGACTTTCGAGCCCGGCGTTGTTGGCGTTTTCCGCCAGACGCTGCTCCTTCCCGACGGTATTTTCGAGCATCTGACGCGCGCGCAGCTTCACGCCATCTTCGCTCACGAGCTCTGTCACGTGCGGCGCCGCGACAATCTGACCGCAGCCATCCAAATGTTTATCGAAACGGTCTTCTGGTTCCATCCGGCAATCTGGTGGATCGGCAAACGCATGATCGCCGAGCGCGAACTGGCCTGCGATGAAGAGGTACTCTTACAGGGCGGCGAAAGGCGAGCTTACGCCGAGGGCATTCTTAACGTGTGCCGGCTCTACGCGGCGACGCCGCTGCGGTGCGCGGCCGGCGTCACGGGCTCGGATCTGAAGATGCGGATTCAGGCGATCCTTGCGGGATGCAAGGCGCGCGAGATGACGCTGGCGCGAAAAACGCTTGTGACGGCAGCCGCTCTGACGGCGCTGATCGGCCCACTGCTCGCGGGCGCGCTCCACAGTTCCATGGCGCAAGCGTTCCAGGCGAATGCGCCGGGGCGCACGCCAGCTGCGGCGGGCCGGTTCGAGGCGGCCTCTATCCGGGTACATACCGGTGAAATCCGGAGAATCGGCGCCCGCATGTCGGGCAGCCGGATCGCCTTCGACGCGTTCAGCGTCGCGAATCTTATCGCGTGGTCTTATCAGGTGAGGCAATTCCAGGTGACCGGAGGGCCTGCATGGACAGCGTCTGACAATCGTTACGACTCCAGAATTCTGTATGACGTCGACGCAAAAGCCGAGGGAGAGCAACCGCGCACGGCCGCGGAATTCCGCGAGATGACGCAGGCCCTCCTGGCGGCCCGCTTTCATACGATTCTGCGCCGTGAGTGGAGGCACATGCCAGTGTATGCGCTCACGATCGATCGGCATTCGCCAAAATTGCGCGAGAGTCCCACGCCCGGCGGGCTGGTCAGCGATGGAAATAAGTTCACCGCCACCGGCATCAGCATGGAGATTCTGGCGAGGCAACTCAGTAATGCCTACGGCGTGGACAGACCCGTTATCGATGAAACGGGCCTGAACGGCGTATACGACTTCACACTCGAATTCGGCAGGCCGGAACTGTCTGGCGGCGAATTTTCCGGGCCGTCTCTTTTTACGGCGCTGAGAGAGCAGATCGGACTGCGGCTTCAGCCAAAAAATGCGCCGGTTGAAGTCCTCGTAATTGACGGCGTGGAGAAACCGGATGCGAACTAAACAATGCCGGCGCGGAGTTGCCGGAATATTTCGGCTTACATGGGCCGGCCGGAAGGCCGGCTAGCAGGGCGGAAGCAGAAGCCCCGCCCCACAGCCCTGGTTTTACCGGGCGCCGAGGAGGACTTCGGTTGTCAACTGATCGAGCCTTTCGTAGTTGAGGCCGCGTTCGGCGATCTTCACGCGGTCGAGGTCGGCGGCGAGGAGAGCCTTCTGGCTTTCGGCCGAATACTTCGCGACGGACGGGGCTCCGTTGCCGGCGGCGAGGTTTTCCTGGAGGATCGCCTGAATTTCTTTGTCGGCGTTCCAGCGCTTTGCGGCGGCTTTGAGGACGAGATAGGTCCGCATGCAGCCCTTGGCGAATTCCTTCACGCCCGCCATGTCTTCCGTGCGATAGGCGTGCGCGTCGAAATGGCGTGAGCCTGCGTAACCGACATCTTCGAGGAACTTCACGAGGAAGAACGCGGCCCGCGGATTCGCGGCGCCGAAGCGGAAATCCTGATCGTAACGGCCGGGCTGCTGATCGTTGAGATCGATGTGGAAGAGCTTGCCGGCTTCCCACGCCTGAGCGACCGCATGAACGAAGTTCAGACCCGCCATAGTTTCGTGCGCGACTTCCGGATTCACGCCCACCATATCGGGATGAGCGAGCGTCGGGATGAGACCGAGATAGTTACCCGTCGTGGCCATGTAGATATCGCCGCGCGGCTCATTCGGCTTCGATTCGAGCGCGAACTTGTAGCCATACTTCTTATCGATGTTGTATTCGCAGAGATAGTTGATGGCTTCGCGCAGACGCTTCACGGCGTCGCCGGGGCAGCGGCAGGCGTCCGTTTCCGAACCTTCGCGTCCACCCCAAAGCACGAATACTTTCGCGCCGAGTTCCGCGCCCAGATCCATCGCGCTCATCGTCTTGCGAACCGCGTACGCGCGCACGCGGGCG
>CAZWTH010000103.1:0-18444 GCA_964636715.1 uncultured Solibacteraceae bacterium
CCCTGGACGTCGTGTACGACTATCGCGACCGCACGCGGGCGCACGTAGACGCCCTGGTGGAACAAATGGCGGCGCGCGGACATGAGGAATTCGAGGTGCGTCTGAATGTCGCGATCGAACACCGGCTCATGCATGCGGAAACGCTGGCTTATATCTTTCACCAACTGCCGTACGATCGCAAGCAGGGCGCGGAGACGCACAGCGCGCCGCCGCATCATCCGATGTCCTCCACGCCGGTGAGAATTGCAGCCGGGCACGCGACGCCTGGGCTGCGGCGCGATTCACCCGTCTTCGGATGGGACAACGAGTTCGAAGCTCATACAGCGGCCGTGCCGGAATTTTCGATAGCGCGGCGCAAGGTGACCAATGGAGAATTTCTGCGGTTTGTGAATGATGGAGGTTATCAGGAACGGTCGCTTTGGTCGCCGGAGGATTGGGAGTGGCGGTCGTCACGTGAGATGACGCATCCGCTTTTCTGGAAGCAGCGCAATGGCGCGTGGATGTATCGTGCGATGTTCAGCGAGATTCCGCTGCCGCCGCATGAGCCGGTTTATGTGAGCCATGCGGAGGCGTCCGCTTATGCGAGGTGGCAGGGAAAGGCGCTGCCAACTGAAGAGCAGTGGCATCGCGCGGCGTGGGGTGCGGCCGAAGTGGAAGACCTGCACGGTACAGGCTGGGAATGGACTTCGACGAAGTTCGCGCCGTTCCCTGGATTCACGGCGATGCCGTTTTATCCGGGATACTCGGAGCCGTTCTTCGATGGAAAGCATTACGTAATGAAAGGCGGGAGCCCGCGCACGGCGCCGGTGATGCTGCGCCCAAGCTTTCGCAACTGGTTCCAGCCTCACTATCCGTACGTCTATGCAGGATTCCGCTGCGTGGAAAAGGAGAGCGCATGAACACAGCTATTGCCGCCGAACCGTCTGCTGATTTGACCGAGCGGTTTGCGCTTGAGGTGCGGGAAGGCCTTTCTCAGCCAGGACAGAAGACGCTGCCCTCGAAATATTTGTATGACGCGCTGGGTTCGGCGCTGTTCGATGCGATCATGGCGCTTCCCGAATATGGGCTCACCCGCGCGGAAGAGCGTATTTTGCGGCGGTATTCGGAAGAGATTGTGAGTTATGTGCCACGGCCCGCGCTCGTTTCGGAACTGGGGAGCGGCAACGGCAGAAAGACGCGGTGGATTCTCAGCGCGCTTTGCGCGCGCGAGCCACTTTCTTATTACCCGATCGAGATTTCGCATGCGGCGCTGGCATCCTGTGAATCGGAGTTGCGGGATATCGAAGCGGTCAGCGTTGTGGGCGTGGAACGCGAGTATCTCGATGGGCTGCGCGAAGTGGCGGCGGTGCGCCCCCCGGATTCGCATCTGCTCGTGTTGTTTCTCGGCAGCACGATCGGCAATTTCGATCGCGGCGCGGATGCGCGGTTTTTATCGGGCGTTCGGCGTTTTCTCCGCACCGGCGATTCGCTGCTGCTTGGCACGGACATGCTGAAGGCCGAGGAGCGGATGATCGCGGCTTATGACGATCCGCTGGGAGTGACGGCGGCGTTCAATCTGAATCTGCTGGTGCGGATTAATCGGGAACTCGGCGCGAATTTCGATCCGCGGCAATTTGCGCATGAGGCTCGTTTCAATTCGGCTACCAGCAGCATTGAGATGCATATCCGTTCGCGGCGGAAGCAGGCGGTGGAGATGCGGCGGGATGGCTATCTCGTCACGTTCGGAGAAGGCGAGACGATCTGGACAGAGGGCTGCCACAAGCATTCGCCGGAATCGATTGATGAACTCGCGGCGGCATCCGGATTCCGGCAACGGGCGCAGTGGGTGGACGCGGAATGGCCTTTCGCCGAAACGCTGCTCATCGCGAACTGAGCCTGGCTACTTAGTCCGCAGATATTCGTGGACGAGCTGCACGGACATGGCGCCTTCGCCAACCGCCGCCGCCACGCGTTTCGAGGATCCGGAACGCACGTCGCCTGCCGCGAAAATCCCCTCGCGGCTGGTTTCGAGCAAAAGCGGTGTCCGGTCGGACGTCCAGTGGGAAGACTCTTTCACCGCATTCCCTGTGCGGATGAAACCTTTCTCATCGCGCTCGATTTCCGGCGGCAGCCAGTCCGTGTGCGGCATTGCGCCAATAAAGCTGAAGACGGCAGGCGTATCGATCCGCCGGACTTCCTTTGTTCGCACGTTCTGAACTTCGATGTATTGCAAATGGCTGTTGCCGTCGAGCCGGCGAATCACGGTTTCGGTGAGCAGTTCGATATTTCCGATCTGGCTGATGCGGTGAACCAGATAACTCGACATGTTCTTGTTGAGATCGTCGCCGCGGATAATGATGATGACCTTGCTCGCGTGGCCGGCGAGGAACACCGCGGCTTGTCCGGCGGAATTGCCGCCGCCGACAACGATTGCGGGGCAACCTTCACAGAGATGAGCCTCCGCGGGCGTTGCGGCGTAGTAAACGCCCGTGCCTTCGAAGCGCTCGCAACCGTCGGCATCGAGCTTGCGGTATTGCGCCCCAGTGGCGATCACCATGCATTTCGCGGTGATCTGTTCGCCGTTCTCCAGATCGATGACCGTATAGCCGTTCTCGAACGAAATGCGCCTGGCGGGCGTGGGGATGGAGAGGTGCGCGCCGAATTTGTTCGCCTGAAGAATGGCGCGGTCAGTCAGTTCCGCTCCGGTGAGGCCGGTGGGGAAACCGAGATAATTTTCAATCCGCATGCTGCTCCCGGCCTGGCCGCCCGGCGCGGTGGCTTCGAGCACGGCGGTGCGGAGCCCCTCCGAAGCGCCATAGACCGCGGCTCCCAGACCCGCGGGACCGGCGCCCACGACGACGAGATCGTAGAGTTCCTCCGTCAGGCGCTGGGTAATGCCCACCCGTTCGGCCAATTCTTGATTCGACGGATTGCGCAGCAGCACCATATGGCGGCAGGCGACGACCGGCGTATCCGCTTCCGTGATACCGAATTCCTTGAGGATGGCGTTGACGCTCGGGTCCGTTTCAATATCGACCCAGGTGAAGAGAACGCGATTGCGGGAAAGGAAGTCACGAACGCGGAACGTGTCCGCCGAATAGCGCGAACCAATCACGCGCAGGCCGACGACTTTGCCCGAATCGCGCACCAGTTGGCGGCGCGCAATGAAAGCCTGGAGAACCAGGTCGCTCAGGGTGGGGCACTGCGTCAGCAGGTGCTGCAGAGCATCCTGCGGGACTTCGAGAACATCGGCGTCGCCGCGCACCACGGCGGTGAAAATCGCCGGCAGGCCGGTGAGATGCGAAATATCGCCGGTAAACTCGCCCGGCCCGTGATCGGCCAGAAGGCGCGGTTCCTCGCCGCTGTAGTCGTAAATTTCGACGTGGCCGGTTTTCACGATGTAGAACCGGATACTGCGGTCGCCTGTGGCGACCAGGATGTCGCCGTCGGTGTGGTGTTTGCTGCTGACGCGGGCGCAGGCGGCGATCTGAGCGACCTGTTCGCCCGTCAAAACGGGAAAGGCAACGGAGTGAAGAGTGTTTTCCGCCATGCTCTATTGTCGCTGGAGCCGGGGACTAAGATGTATATGTGCCGCGCTTCCGCCTGACCATTTCCCGAGTGGCGGGAACTGTCTGGATGCTCTACGCCGCTTCCACCGCTTTCGCCCATCATTCTTTCGCGATGTTCGAGATGTCGAAGAATGTGACGTACAAAGGCACGGTCGTCGAATATCATCTCGAGAATCCGCACTCGCACGTCATCATTCAGATACCGGCAAGCGAGGGCAAAGACCTGGCGGGCAGGTGGGACATCGAAGGTGGCGCCGTGAACATCATGGTGAAGCAGGGCTGGACGAAGACAACGTACAAGCCCGGCGACTCGATTACGGTGGTGGCGCATCCGATGAAAGACGGATCGAAGGCGGCGTCGCTGTTTTACGCCATCCTGCCGGACGGCAAGCGGCTGTATCACGATATTGCGCGGCCCAACGCGGACGGCTCCGCGCCGCCTCCCCGGTGATGTCCATACTTCCCCTTCTGAACTGGCTGCAGAATACCGGCTGGGCCACATCGCTGAAGGAATCGACTCTCGTATTTCCGCTGGTGGAAGGCAGCCATCTGCTGGCGCTTTCGTTCTCCGTCGGAATGGTGATGGTGCTCGATCTGCGGTTGCTGCGCGTCTGCCTGCGCAACAGGCCGGCCGCGCTCGTGATGCGCGAACTGATGCCGTGGAGTCTCACGGGTTTTGCGGTGATGCTGGCGACCGGCTTCGCGCTGTTTGCCTCGCAGGCGGTGAGCGCATGGAACAATCCGTTCTTTCGCGTGAAGATGATTCTGCTCGTGCTCTCCGGGTTGAACGCTCTTTATTACCAGCTTCGCTATTATCCGCGGATGGCGGAGTGGGACCGTGACGGCGCGCCGGCCGGCGTTCGCGCGATCGCTGTTCTGTCGCTCATTTTCTGGATCGGCGTGATCGCCTGCGGGCGAACCATGGCCTACGAATTGTGATGCTGCGCCACTGGATCGAACGTTTCGTGCAGTGGTGCTACTACTCGAAGGATTACGCCTTCGTGCGCGATACGAAGTACGGAGTGCCGGTTCTGCAATCGCTGCATCTCACCGGCATCACGCTGCTGCTGGGAACGGTACTGATCCTCAATCTGCGGCTGCTGAATCTCGGGTTCCGCAGCGTGCCGCTTTCTGAACTCTTCGGCCAGTTGTGGAAGTGGAGCAAGGTGGGATTAACGCTGACGGTGATCGCCGGAATCATGATTTTTCTGCCTGACCCGACGCGCTATGCCCACAGCGGGCCGTTTCGTTTGAAAATGATTCTGTTGTGCCTGGCGCTGATTTTCCAGTTCACGATTTTCCGCAAGACCGTGCGGAGCGGAGGATGCGGTCCCGGCATAAGGAACATCTTAGTAGCGCTGACATCGCTGACGCTCTGGTTCGGCGTGGGCTGGTCCGCGCGGGCCATTGCCTTCTTCCAATAGCTCTGTGTTTTAGTGCATGATGGAAGCGGCATGTTTTCTGTATCCAGACCAGCCGCCGCGGCGCTGGCGATCGGGGCGCTGCTGGCCGGTCTGACCGCCTGGGCCGCCGCCGATTCCAAAGACTTCAGCGCCGGCGATCTGTTCAACATCACGAAAGTCTGGACGGTTGATTTCGCCTTTACGCCTGAACAATGGAAAGGTATCGCGCCGCGCTATGTGGGATTCGGCAACGGAATCGGATCGCGCCTGCAGGGCCCGGAAGGAAAACGAAACGGGCTGACGGCGGCGGGCGGCGTGGAATTCGAATGGACGCACGGCAGTTTCTCGATCGACGGGAAGAAGTTCGACGACATCGCGGTGCGCTACAAGGGCAACGGCACGTTTCGCCAGGCGCAGAGCTCCGGCAAGATTTCGCTCAAGCTGGATTTCAATAAATATGTGAAGGGCCAGAAGCTGGCGAAGCTCGATAAGCTGAATCTGGCGAACAATATCACGGACGCCGGCTGGATGAATGAAGAGCTGGCCTACCGGCTCTTCCGCGACGCGGGCGTGCCGGCGCCTCGCACGTCTTACGCGAAGGTTTATGTCAAGGTGGGCGCTACGGCGCGTGAATACTGGGGCCTCTATTCGCTGGTAGAGGATGTGGACGATACCTTCGCGCACGATCGTTTCGGCGCGAAGGACGGTCTGATTCTCAAGCCGGTCACGAGCAACCTCTTTCACTACCTGGGCGACGACTGGGCGGCGTACAACCAGACTTACGATCCCAAAGATGACATGACGCCCGACCGGAAGAAGCGCGTGATCGATTTCTGCCGCTTCGTGACTTCGGCGGATGACGCGCAATTTGCGGCGCATCTCGGCGATTACGTCGACCTCGACGAATTTGCGCGTTTCCTGGCCGTCACCGTTTGGATCACCGACATGGACAGCATTCTGGATAACGGGCAGAATTTTTATGTTTACCTGAACCCGAAGACGCAGAAGTTTTCATTCATCGCCTGGGACCAGGACCATTCGTTCGGCCAGTTCGGCATGCGCGGCGGCTCGGCTTCGCAGCGGCGGAATTTTTCGATTTCACACCCGTGGTCCAGCAACAATCCGTTTCTGGGGCGGGTGTTTGCGGTGCCCGCGTTTCGCGATCTCTATCTCGCGAAGATGGCGGAGTTCGAGAATACGATTTTCAAGCCGCAGCGCATTTTCAATCAGGTGAACGAAATTGCGCCGGTGATCCGGCCCGCGATTGTGGAGGAATCCCCCTCAAGCGCGCAGTGGTTCGACATCATCGTTTCCGATAACGGCGCGGAGAGCTATGGGGAGACCGTGAAGGGATTCGTGAAGGCGCGGGCGCAATCCGTGGCCGATCAACTGGATGGGAAGACGCAGGGAACGACGCTGGATCGCGGCTGGGGAAGGTTCTAAACCCACAACAGCGGCTGGCGCACAGGATAGTTGCGCAGTACTTCTTCGACAGTCGGATCGGGATTGAGCCCGTGCCAGAGCTTGATGTATTCGGGCTTGCCGAGCGCCAGGCCGGCGAACAGCAGCGATGGCTGGCGCACGGGCCACTCGTTGAAATACATCACATCCGGCGGAAGCGGCCATTTCTTCTTATCGAGAATGTAGGGATACATGTACGCGACGGCTCGCGCCATACCGCGGCCGTCCGGCGTCTGCCATTTCCAGAGACTGAGCGTCTGGGCGATGATGGCGAATGCATCCAGATTGAATAGCGAGTAACCGTAAGGCTTCGTTCGTTTCAGCTCCAGCGGAAAGCTGCCGTCGGCAGCCTGCTGATCGGGAATCAGAACGGTTTTGAAGCGATTCGCGCAATAGGCGCTCAGCTTTTTATCGCCCGTTAATTCGGCAAAGCTGGCCACTTGCGCAACCCAGCACGTGCCGTGATTATTTTTCGCGTCCCGTTCGGCGATGCCGTAGGGATGCGTGGTCATCCAGGTGAGATACGCCGTGAACCACTTGCGCACGCCTGCCAGATCGGCGGGAGCGAGGCCGAGTCGCGACGCCGCGCGCGCGACTTCCACCAGATGCAGCGTATCGATGATGCCGATGCCGCGGCCGGTATAGCGCCCCTTGATCGCCTGCGCGTATTGCAGGTTCGGATTCATGTGGGTCGCGTCGTCAATAAACCAGGCGCGCAGATGAACCGCCGCCTGATCCGAATACTTGCGCTGCCGCGTGATCTTCCAGGCGGCCGCGAGCGCCGGAACGATGAGGCTCAGCCGCACCATGGCGCGCCGGTGCTCCACGAAATTATCGGGATTGGTCATCCCGTCTCGCTGGATGTAAGGGCCGTCGGGATTATTCGGATCGGGCCACCAATAGTCGCCTTCCGAGAAGAAATCGTGCGGACCGCCCGCGCTGCGCGGCGAACTGGACGCGGTGACGGTGACCGGCTTTTCGTCCAGGTATTTGTTGGCGGCTTTGAGCACGCGGCCGCGCTCTTCCGCCGTAAGGTCCAGTTGATCCGTTGCGAACGCAGCACGGCACACCGATGCCGTAACGGCAGTCCGCAGCAGATCTCTGCGGCTGATAGTCATCCAGGGTCGCTCTCATTTGTAGCACGCCTGGCGCGAAAAACGGTAGAAATGCAGTGCTTATTCGCACGTCCGCGGTGGCTACTGGCCCAGTTTCCGCAATAATTCGAGCGCGCTTTGTTTTGCGTCAGGATCGGAACCCGCAGCCGCCAGCCTGAGATGCTCGATCGCGCCCTGCACGTCGTGCTTCAATCCCAGCGCGACGCCGAGCCTGTACTGCGCGCTGCCGGAATTGGGCTGCAACTGGACGGCGATCTGCAATTCGCGCACCGCGCCGTCCACGTCGTTTTTCGAGCCGAGGAGAGAGCCGAGCAGTTCGTGAGCGCCCGCCAGTTTCGAATCCGCGGCAATGGCGGCCTCCGCCTGCGTCTGCGCTTCGGCGACTTCATTCAGATTCGCGAGGAGAAGCGCGTAATTGAGCCGCACGGGCGCCGCCGCGGGATTGAGCCGGACGCTCTCCCTGAAGTGATAGCGCGCTTCGTCATTCGCGCCCCGCATGGCCAGCAGGCTCGCGAGATTCCCCTGCGCCGCCGCATTCGCGGGCTGGATGCGCAGCGCCTCTCGAATTTCTTTCTCCGCGTCCGTTGTATTGCCTTGCTGGATCAGGAATGTGGCCAGCGCACTGTGTACGTCGGGAATTTCAGGATCGAGCGCGATGGACTTCTGCAGATCCGCTTTTCCCTCCGCGCTTTTGCCCTGTCCGGATGGCGCTTCGCGCCACAAGCAACCATGAAAGCCCGCCAATAGCGCTTCTATTGTTATCAATAATTTGCGGCGGGCTTTCAATGGTGCGTCCACAGCGCCTGGCCGAGAAGGCCCCAGGCTTCCGGGTCTTCCGGCGCCATGGAGGTTGCGCGGCGCAGCGTTGCTTCCGCAAGCGGAAGCTGCCCCAGGTTGAATTGTGCAACGCCGAGATTGCGCAGCACGATTTCGGAGTCAGGCGCATGCTGAACCGCTTGCTCATAAGCAGTCAGCGCTTTGGGAAGGTCGCCCGCGGCGCGGTAGCCCTTCGCGAGCGCCGTATAGTATTCAGCTCTCTCGGGACGATACTTGTCAATCAGCGCCGCCATCCGCGGCAATCCGGCTCTCAGATTGGTTCCATCGTGCAGTTGCGCCATCGCCGCGTTCAGCGCCGCTTCTTCATCGGTTGCGCCGGGTTTTGCGGGATAGTAGGGAATCACCTCGCCGTGATACGCGGTGGCGGCTGTTTCGCGCTCTTCCGGCTTATCGGCGAGCAAATCGCCGGGTGGAGGACGGCGCGAAATGATGTGGTCCGTCATCACCACATGCGCCACATCGTCGGTGCGCCGCTTTGGCATGTGGCACTGAATGCAATTCGATCCCGCGGTTTTGTGCACACCGGCCGGGGCCGCGATGCGCGCGAGGCCCGAAGCGTGGCAATTGCGGCAGACGCCGTTGTAGCGCGCGTCGGCGGTTCCGGCCGCTTCCTCCACGTGCGGATCGTGACACGTGGTGCAGGTCATCTTGCCTCCGCTTTGCAGGAAGCACTGCGATTCGCGCAGCCGGTAAGCCGTGTGGGCGATTTCGAAGTGCTCGCCCTGGCCCCCCTCGCGATCGAACGTGAAGCGGAAGCTGCCCATCGGCTGGCCGGCGATGTAAGAGAACGGTCCAGTGCCGGGGCGCTGCAGCGAATGCGGTAATGAGAGCGCGGTGGTCTGCAGGTGGCACTGCATGCAGACTTCGAGCTCGCGATCCGGGCTGAGGCGCTTCGGATTCACGATGCTGGCGCGAATCTCGGCACTGGTGGCGCCGGCGCGTCCAACCGTTTCAATGTGTTTCCGTCCCGGTCCGTGGCATCGCTGGCAATCGATGCCTTCCGGCAGCGGCTGGATAAACCGCGGTACGGCGTCGGCCTCTTCCGCTGCTTTCGGAATTTTCGGATAGGCGTCATGGCAGAACACGCAGGGGTAGTTTACGAGGCGTGTGGATTGCGGATGATCCGGGCGGTCATAGCCCGGCGACATCGCCCATGATCCGCCCTTTTCGGAATACCAGCTCAGCGCCAGTTCCTGCAGAGTGTTGCGGGGCGTTACGGACGCATAGGTGCGGGCGTGGTCGCCGGAGCCGATGAAGTAATCGACGCGCTTCTCTTCCACATTGGTCTCGCGCCCGTCGAAGCCGATTTGCCAGCGGCGCTGAAAATATTCGCCGTTGCGCTCAATCATTTCGTACCAGGATTCCGAGGCGGCGTGATAATAGGGTTTGGCGAGGGTCTCGATCGCGTTCCGCGGGCGCAGCCGGGAAAACGATCGGGCCATGCCGGTTTTGGCGTAATTGGCGGCGATTTCCGGATGGCAACTCGCGCAGAGCGCGCCATCCACGTAATCGTTTGCGGGCTCGTCCGGCGTTCGTTGCGCGAGCGCGCCCGCGCCGAGAATCGCAAGAGCCGCGGCGGCGAGCAGGCCGAATTTCAGCGGGCGTCCGGCTCCCGGCATGCGTAAATTCTCGCACGCGCGCGATGCGGAGCAGGATGCGGGTCAAAATGGCGATGACTTATAATCCCCTTTGGCAATCCTCCGTGAGGAAGCGATTTATGAAACAAAAATTCACGTTAGTTGTGGCGGCGCTCGGCGTATTTGCGCTGAGTAGTCCGCTGATGGCGCAAGGCGGTGGCCGCCGGGGGCGCGGCGCGGCGGGCGCAACCGGAGCGCCGGCGGCGGGGCGAGCCGGAGGCCGAGGCGCGAGAGCCGGCGGATTTCCGCAGTATACGCGCGAACTGGCTCCGCAGGATGTGCTGGCCCGCGGCAAGGCGCTTTACGAACAGAACTGTGCTTCCTGTCACGCAAGCGATCTGCGCGGCGTTCTCGCCAAAAACGGTCCGAACATTCTGCAATCGACGGTGGTTTTCAGCGATAAGCAAGGCGAAGGAGTGGCGGCCGCGCTCCAGCAACACAAACCCGTCATCAACCTTCCCACGGATGACACGCACGCCATCGCCGAATATCTGCACAGCATTCAGGCGACGATGGGCCCGCAGGGGAGCCCGCCCGGACGCAACCCGGTCGGCCTGACCTATAACGTGCTCGTCGGCGACGCGAAAGCGGGCGAAGCGACGTTCCAGAGGCTCTGCTCCAGCTGCCATTCGGTCACGGGCGATCTGAAGGGGATCGGGACAAAGTACGAAGATCCCAAGACGCTCCAGAATACCTGGGTTTCAGGCGGCGGTGGCGGCGGACGTGGGCGCGGCGGCGGAGGCGGGATGCAGGGAACCGTGACGCTTGCGAACGGCCAGAAATTCGAAGGCCGCCTGGTGCGTCACGACGACTTCCTTGTGGTGGTTCAGCTCGCGGACGGGACGCGAAAATCATTCTCGATCGAAAACGGCGAGCCGAAGGTGGAAGTCAGGGATCCGCAGGAAGCTCATAAGAAGATGCTTCTCCAGCTGGACGATCCGGACAATAAGAACATGCACGACATTACCGCCTGGCTGGCGACGATCAAATAAAGGAGCGAGACAGAAAATGAAAAAATTTTTCCTCACAACTGTTTTGGCTGCGGCTCCCGTGCTGATGCTGGCGCAGAGCGGCGGCGGTCTCGATCCGGCGGACATTCTCAAGCCTTTGTCGGACCAGTGGACCAGCTACTCAGGCGACATGACCGGCAAGCGGTACAGCGCGATCAAGGCGATCAACACGGATACCGTGAAGAACCTCAGCCTCCAGTGGATCAACACCGGCATCACGACCGGCTGCGGTCCCAACGGAACCGGCGCGGGCGGCGCCGAAGAAGGCGGCTTCGGTGGCGGCGGTGGACGGGGCGGGCGCGGTGGCGGCGCCGCCTTTACTCCCGGTCAGATCGTTGTTGGCGGCTTCGGCACGGGTGAAGTGAACTCCTGCGGCCAGACGCGGTTCGGCGGCGGAATTCTGTTTGTGGATGGCGTGCTCTATGGCGCTTCGCAGAATGATGTTTACGCAATCGATGCGCGAGATGGCTCCGTGCTCTGGCATTACTACTGGAAATATCGCGGCGGCACGACGACTGGCACGCGCGGCCCCAGCATGTGGCACAACTACATCTACTTCGAACTCCATGACGATTGGGTCGTTTGCCTCGATGCGAAGACCGGCCGCGAAGTCTGGAAGAAGGAGATTGCGCCGTTCGAGCAACAGTACTTCTCTTCGAACGTGCCAATGGTGATTGGAAACCACATCATTGTGGGCACGGGCAACGATACCGATGAGCCGGCTTACCTCAAGGCTCTCGATCCCGAAACCAGCGACGAGCAGTGGCGGCTGTATTCCACGGCGCAGAAGCAGGGTGATCCCGGTCTCGAAACGTGGCCCAGCCTCGATGCGGCGAAGCATGGCGGCGGTACTTCGTGGATTCCCGGCGCATACGATCCGGATACCCACCTGTACATGTTCGGTACGGGCAACCCGACGCCCGCTTACACGCAGGGCCGCGGCGATGGCGACAACCTCTACACGTCGTGCCTCCTCGCGATCAACATCGATACCGGCAAAATCGTTTGGTATTTCCAGACCTCGCCGCACGATACGCATGACTGGGATTCGACGCAGACTCCCATCATCGCGGATCTGCCGTTCAACGGCCGCACGCGCAAGCTGGTGATGATGGCGACGCGCAATGGCTATTTCTTCGTGCTGGACCGCGTGACGGGCGAGCATTTGCTCACCGCGAAACTCGGTCTGGTCAATAACTATGCGTCAGACATCAGCCCCGATTCCAAACTGCACCTGAACAAGCGCGGTGAAGTCCAGCGCAATCCGAATAAGGATGCTACGATCGCCGGCTCGCTCGTCAACGGCGACGTGCTGAACTTCCCGCCGCCCACATTCTCACCGGATACCGGGCTTTTCTATGTGCACGAAACCAATTCGCTGCGTATCAGCTATCTGCTGGAGCCCGATCCGCGTGGATCGATGGGTCTGGGCGGCGTGGGCAACGGCGGTGGCGCGTCTTATGGAACGTTCGTCGACGCAATCGACTATCAGACGGGCAAAGTGAAGTGGCGGCATCCGCTCACGAATGGCAGCGTGGGCCTCACTACCACTGCGGGCGGCGTGCTGTTCATGTCGAATGGCGGCGGCATCGAAGCCATTGCGGCGACCGATGGACGGCCGCTGTGGCATTCGGAAATCGGCAATCTCACCAGCCCGCCCGAAGTGTTCATGCTGGATGGCAAGCCGCATGTGCTGGCCAGCGGCGGCAGCGGTCTGGCCATGTACGTTCTGAATTAGAGAGTAGAGGGTGGGGCGTCGCGCGGAACCCCACCCAACAGTACTTTCTTCAAACCGTCGATGCTGATCTTAGCGGCGAGCACGGAATCGCCCCACGCATCGGCATTATCCTGCTCAATACAGAAGTGCTTCATCCCGGCCTGCTTCGCCTGCGCGAAGATCGCTTTGTAATCCACCTGTCCCTGACCAACCGGCACCAGATACGCGTTGCGCATGCGGTCTGACATCGACATTTGAATCGGCAGATATTTGATATCCGTCGCATCCTTGACGTGCCAGCATTCGAATCGGCCGGGATTTTTTTTGAACATGGCGAGGATATCCTGGCCGGCCACGGAAGCCCAGCCGATATCGAGCTGCATCGTGACCAGCGCCGGGTCCGTTTCCGCGAGCAGAATGTCGTACGGGCGCATGTTGGAATTGTCGGCCAGTATCGCGAATTCCTGCGTGTGGTTGTGGACGATCATCTTCATCCCGAACTTCTGCGCAACTTTGCCGTTTTCATTCAGCGTCTGCGCCTGGCGTTTGATCATTTCGGTGGTTCGCGCCTGAGCGCCCGGTCCGCCGGGTCCCCCCGGTCCACGTCCGGGGCCGCCCGGACCGCGCCCTGCCCCACGTCCGCCGCCGCTTGCGCCGCGTCCACCGCCCGGCGCTCCACCGCCGCCCAGGTTCTCGATGTATTTGAAGCCCATGACCTGGCCGCCTTCGAGTCTCGCTTCCACGGTATCGCCTGGAGGCAGGCCGGAGTGCGTGCTCGGGGCGGAAAGACCGTAGCGATCCAGCATGGCCCGCCAGTCCTTCGGCGACATATTGTTATAGCCGCTGGCCGGTTCAATTTCCTTGTAGCCGAAACCGGCAATTTTCGCGAGGACGCCTTCGTAGTCCTTCTGCATCGCGTCGCGAACGGTGAAAAGCTCAAGACCGACCTGGTTCTTCCAGTCGGGCGCGCCCTGGGCCATGGCTTCCTGCATGCTTCCGGCGGCCAGCGCGATGCTGCCCGCGAGCGCGGCGCCTTTCAAAAATGAGCGGCGATCGTCGCCTTCGTGCTCCTTCACCATAAGCCTCTCCTTACGAATCGGAATCGGCTTTAATTATATGCGAGAGAGCAATCGGTCTTGCTGCGATCAGTTCGCGCCTGGGCGCTGGGCGGAGTCGATGACGAAATACGAATTCACTATCTTCCGCGCTTCCAGTTTGAGGCCAAGCTGCCGCTGGAGGGCGGTATTGGCGGACGGCCCGTCCGTCTCGTTGTAAGTCAGGGTGAAATTGTAATCGCCCTTCAATCCGGTCTCATCCGCCACCGTGCCTCCCGGGCCGAACGTGGAAAGAAAACTGGCCAGCATCGACATCGAAATCTTGTGCGGCGAAATCGTCACGGTCGGATTTCCCTTGTTAAATGGGCCGAGACTGGTCACTTCGCCTTCCTTCGATTCCTCCATCTTCGGACCACCCTTCGCGACCATCAGCGCAAGTCCGCGTTCCTCGCGATCCTCCCGATGCCATTTGAGCTGGAAGCGGTCTTCGAGCAGGCGCTGCAGCATTTCAAGAAGCTGCGCTTCGGTTGCGCGCACGTTTTCCGCTTTGGCCTGAATGTCGAAGCGCTCATCCCCGCCGATCACCCAATCCGGGGAATTCTGAAGCATGGCCATGCTTTTGAGTTGCCAGGCGATACCGATCAGATGGCTGAGGCGGCCGGCTGTTATGACGCAGCGCCCAAGCGGGATGTCACGGTTTTCACCGCCCGCTTTGCTGTCACTCCCCCGGCAGCCGCCACTCACGCCGTTGCTTCCCGAAGTGTTCCGGCGAACCGATGCTGCTTCGAATGCCGGACGCGATTGTCCCGTTGCCAGAGCGCAGAGCGCCACCGCGATCGCCAGAGCTCGAAACATCTTCAAACAACTATACGCCGGATGGGCCCCGGGGTTAACCCGGAGATTTCAGCGATGGCAGACGTCGTTGGTCTGTATCCCGACAGTGAAATGTCCGTCGCGAGGTTCGCAATGCCGAATGTCGCCCTTCAGAACGGTACCACCGAATTCGACCGTCATGATGGAACCCAGGGGGACTGCTTCATTGATTTGAATCTGAATGCCGGTACGGGAGACTTCCACGATCCTGCCAATGAAATGCCCTCCGGACCCCTCCAGGCGGGCATGCACTCCCGTGGGATTACAGGGCAGACGCGGCTCACGCCGGTTCAATTGAGTCTCGGTGTCCACCAGGGAAATCCTCCTCGTCCCATGATGGGGCTCTTTCTCACGCCGCGAAAGCTATCGATCGTTAATTCAAAAGGCGGCGCGAGGCAGACGGGCGCGATAGGATCGATGGACATGGGCCATCTATCGAGACGCCAGTTCGCGGCGGCTGCGGGCGGAGGAGCGCTGCTCGCGCCGTCCGTTATCGCGCAGCAGACAAAGCCAATTACAGCCGCCGATATCGTGGAGCGAATTCGCGGCAACGTCGGAGTCGAGTGGAAAAGCGATACCGTCGACACGTTCAAAGCCGGAGATCCGCCCACCGCTGTCAAAGGTATTACCGTCGCATCGATGGCAACGATGGACGTACTGAAAAAAGCCGTAGCGGCCGGCGCGAATTTCGTCATCACGGCCGAGCCCACCTTCTTCGGAAAAGCCGATAGCCCGAATCCTGCGCCTGGGCGCGGGCGCGGCGGACAACCCGCGAATGCGCAGCCCGATCCGGTCCTCGCGGCGAAGAGAGAGTTCATCGAGAAGAACGGGCTCGTGATCTGGCGGTTCAGTGATCATTGGCGAATGCGGAAACCCGATCCGCTCATTCAGGGGCTCAGCGAAACAATGGGCTGGACGAAGTATCAGGCGCCAGAGGATCCGTCGCATTTCGTCCTGCAGGCGATCAGTCTGGACGACCTCGCAGGCGCGCTGAAAACGAAGCTGGGGATTCGCGGCGGCATGCGCGTGGTGGGCGATCCGGCGACCGGAATTCGAACGGTCGGGCTGCTCCCCGGTACAACGGCGCTCGCGGCTGCGGTCAAAATGCTGCCCCATGTGGATGCCATCGTCGCCGGTGAAGTGCGCGAGTGGGAGTCGGTGGAATACGCGCAGGACGCGGTCGCGGCGGGGATGAAAAAAGGTTTGATCCTGACCGGACGCATGATGTCCGAAGAGCCGGGCATGAGACTGTGCGCATCCTGGCTGAAGACGCTTGTTCCCGAGACAAAAGTGGAATGGATTGGAACAGGCGATCCCTATTGGAGGCTGATCTGATGGCCACGATTACCGCGGGTGAAATTCTGGACCGGATGAAGAAGAACCTCGGCGTTCCGTGGCAGGAGAACTCCGCGCGCGATACCTATAAGGCGGGCGGTCCTTCCACGGAGATCACGGGCATCGCGACCACCGTGATGTCCACCTTCGATCAGGTGAAGCGTGCGCATGCTCAGGGCCTGAACTTTATTCTGAGCCATGAAACAACTTATTGGAACGATCGCGACATCGTGACCGATCTTGCAAACGACCCTGTCTATAAGATCAAGAGCGAGTTCTGCGCGAACAACAATATTGTGATTCACCGGTTCCACGATAATCTGCACGCCATGCGGCCGGATTTCAATTTCCAGGCGCTGGCGCGCGATACCGGTTGGTCGCAATACGAAACCGCGCCCGGTTCTCGGCGCTTCACGCTCCCCGAAACCACGCTGGGGGCGCTCGCGGCGGATGTTGCGAAGCGGCTGGGAACGAAGGCTCTGCGCATCGTCGGCGATCCGGGTGCCCGCGTCAGTAAGGCGCAGATGGGCGTGGGTTACGGGATGCCGCGCGCCGCGGGTGACGTGGACGTAATCATGAGCGGCGAAGCGCAGGAAACCGACGGCGCAATCGACAACACCGAATACGTGCTCGACGCCGCGACTCTGGGCGTTGCCAAAGGACAGATTATCCTCGGCCATTGCGTTTCTGAAGAGCCCGGGATGGAAGACTGCGCCGAATGGCTCAAAAAGTTCATCACGGAAGTGCCTGTGCGGCTCGTGCGCGCGGGTGAACCTTACTGGCCAAAATTGTAGCGCTTACCAACCAAAGACAACTACTTTCGGCAGCATTAACCTTTTGGAGAATTGAGTACCAGGTACTAATTCCCGTGTAATGGGACCATGCTCCACCTGCGCCGACGCGCGCCCTTCATCGCCTCGCTCCTCGCCGTACTGGGCGGCGCCGTTCTGGTCCCGGCGGCGGCCAAAGCGGCTAAGCCGGTATTCGGTTCCGTTCTCGCCATTGGCGGCACGCCCTCCGATATCGCACTCGATGAAGCGCGTGGCCAGCTCTATGTGGCTGATATGGGGGCGGGGGTGATCGATGTGGTCTCCACCGCCGACAACAGAATTCATTCCTCCATCCACGTGCTGCCTTTTCCCGGCGCCATCGCGCTTTCGAGTGATGGCCATTACCTCCTGGTCGCGCACTATTGCAGCCTCACGGACCCTAAGCTGCCTACCAGCCCCTCCTGCAGCAATGCGATAACGTCCATCGATCTGATCCAGGGTCCCCCACAGGTCTTTTTCCTGGGCAGCGCGCCACTCGGAATTGCCTTCATGAAAAACGGCGCGGCGCTCGTAGCCACCACTACAGGTTTCATGACTCTCGACCCGGCAACGGGCGCGACACAGGTTCTCGCGTCGATCGGGGATCTGGTAAAGAGCCTCCCGGTACCCCTTGCCACTTTCCCCGGTCAGATCCTGCAGGCTTCGTTGACTGCTTCGGCGGACGGCAAATTTGTGTGGGGCATCGCGAGCGCCGGTACCGACCAGCAGTTACTTTTCCGCTATAACGCAGAAACCGGCGCTTCTAATGTGTCCATCTACACTACGGCGCCCACGCTGTTGCCGCGTATCAGTGCGGCCGCCGACGGTTCTTCCGCGATGGTTGGCTATATGCTTGTCGGACCGCACGGAGAGTTGATTGGGCGCTATCCGGATGCGATCGAAGCTGCGAACATTACGGGCGGTGTGATCGACTCCGTCAACGGCGTCATTTACGCGCAGCTTCCGGATGCCGGGCAGCCGTCGGGCGCCGGTCCGCTGCCCGCCGGCTCGACCGCGCAATCCGCCATGGTGATCATGGACGGCGACAACCTGACGTTCCGCGACCGCATTTTCATACCGGAAAATATCGTGGGTCGGGCCGTGCTCAACATCGCCGCGACCACGATGTATGCGGTGTCCGAAAGCGGCGTGATGGTGCTGCCGGTGGGTTCGCTGAGCAGCGCCCATCGTATCGCGGCTGCGGTGGAAGACCTGCTGATCAAAACGAACTTCTGCGACAGCAGCGTGCTGACGCAGAATCTGACGATTACCGATCCCGGCGGCGGCGCGACGGATTTCACAATTACTACGACGCAGCCGGGCGTCACGATTTTTCCCGCGTCGGGCACGACGCCCGCCACGGTGAAAGTGATGGTCGACCCCCTGGTAGTGAAGAGCACAGGCGGAACAACGGTAGTCACCCTCACGCTCGATTCGCTCACGGCGGTGAACCATCCGAAGCCGGTGCGGCTCCTCATCAGCAGCCCGGATCCCGCCCAGCGCGGCGCGGTGATCAGCCAGCCCGGCGTGCTTAGCGACATTCTTGCCGATACGTTGCGCAACCGGATCTACGTCCTCCGTCAGGACATGAACCAGCTGCTGGTTTATGACGGCCTCACGATGAAGCTGACAGCCACGGTACGC
>CAZWTH010000104.1:0-2144 GCA_964636715.1 uncultured Solibacteraceae bacterium
GCTTACGTAAAGGTGCAATACGCCATCCCGGGAACAGAGCTGACGGCGGACGAGCTGCGCGCGCGCGTGCGAGCTTCCTGAGAACCCTGGCGACGCTCAGAAGAGCTTGGGTCTGAACTTTCGATGAATGCGATACTGACAACAGGTCCACTGGACGTATCTGTTTTTATGGACATTCTCGACGTTATCGCAATCGAGGTTCCGTGCCAGGCCTGTGGAGGGCGATACGAAATCACCCTCAGACAGATCGCACTCTCGCAACGCATGATGCATGACGGCTGCCCCGTTCGCGCAGAGACGGAGTGCCCTCCACTGTTTTACTCCGGTTTTGTTGACCGGGATTTGGCGCGCGACATTCAACAAGTCTGGACGCGCCTCGAAAAAGAAGCGCGTGGAATAGGCGGAGAAGTAATTCTCAACCCGGCGAAGGCCTGCTAATACCGCAGCGTTTCTTCGACTGCCGCGCGCAGTCCTTCCACTGAAGGTAGTACCGCCAGCTCCAGATTCGGCGCCGACGGAACGAACAAATCCCTGGCCGCCACTCTGCGCACCGGCGCATCGAGCGCGTCAACCGCGTTCTCGGCAATCCGTGCGGCGATCTCGGCCCCGAATCCCATCGTGAGCGAATCTTCGTAGGCAACGATCACCCGGTTTGTCTTTCGTACGCTTCGGTAGATCAGATCCTCATCGAAGGGAGCGATGGAACGCAGATCGATTACTTCCAGCGACCGGCCCTGTAATTCCATCTGACGCGCGACTTCAAGCGATGTATACACTGTGCTGCCCCACGTGACTATCGTCAGATCGCTTCCTTCCCGGCGCACACGGCCTTTGCCAAAGGGCACAATGAAGTCCGGTCCGGGTTCCGGATCCTTTGCCTGCACACGCCGGTAGAGCCCCTTGTGCTCAAGAAACACGACCGGATCACCGGATCGCGCCGCTGCCTTCATGAGGCCTTTCGCATCGCGCGCACAACTCGGGAAAACAACGCGCCATCCGGGAATATGTGCGAAGAAACCTTCGACACAGGCGGAGTGCCACGGACCTCCCTTAATGTATCCGCCGACGGCAATCCGCAGCACGACCGGGCATGTCCATTCGCCATTACTGCGCCACCGTACTGTCGGAATTTCGTCCCGGAGTTGCTGCGCGGCGGGCCAGAGATAGTCGCCAAACTGCATTTCGATAATGGGCTTGTATCCGGCGATTGCCATACCGCCCGCCACGCCGGCTATGCTCGCTTCGGCGAGCGGAGAATTGAAGACCTGTCCGGGAAACGCATCTGTCAGGCCCCGCGTGACGCCGAAAACGCCGCCTTTGGGATCGGCTACATCTTCGCCCCATAACTGGATTTTGGGATTGCGGGTCATCTCCTCCCGAAGCGCGTGGTTGATGGCGTCAATCATCGCCACCGGTTCGGTTGAAATTGCAGGTATATCGCTTCTTTCATCCAGCGTCTGATCGGCGGCGAACAGATGATCCATGACGTGCGCGGGATCGGGGAACGGCCGCGCCCCCACCCGATCCGCCGCCGCGTCAACCTCCTTGCGGACCTCTTCGCGCAAGCGCGCGATTCGACCGGCGTCCATAAGGCCGGCCGAGAGAATTTCCTGTTCCATGATCAGGACAGGATCTCTCTGTGACGCCGCGAGTATCTCTTCGAATGTTCTGTACTTTTTGTGATCGTCGGAATTCGAGTGCGGATCGATCCTGACAACCTTCGCCTCAACCAGCACCGGACCTCTGCCCGCGCGAAGTTCTGAAATCAGCGCAGGAAGCGTCTGATGAATCGCCCGGAAAGAAGTGCCATCCACTTCCACCGCATGGACGCCAAAACCTTTCGCGATTTGCCGCACTGTCGACCGTGTTTGCGACTTCTGCGGCACGCTGATGGCGTATCCATTGTTCTGGACAACGAAAAGGACCGGCAATTCCTCACGGGAGGCCCAGTTCAGCGCCTCAAAGAATTCCCCTTCGCTGGTTGCTCCTTCGCCGGATTCCACATAAACAATTTCATCGCCGCCCGCCAGTTTGATGGCGCGCGCCGCCCCCACGGCAGGCAGATACTGCGATCCCGTGCATGCGGTCTGTGAGACCAGCTTCAGCCTGCGCGACGAGAAATGTTCGGGCATATTCCGCCCTGC
>CAZWTH010000105.1:0-6330 GCA_964636715.1 uncultured Solibacteraceae bacterium
TTCATATAGGTGGGGGTGTGCTGTAAAATTGTTTTTCACCGGCGGGTGGGGGGGGGGGGGCGGGGCCCCCCCCCCCCCCCCCCCCCCCCGCCACTGCCTCGAATGGTTCATCACGCCCCGATCGCTCCCCGCTTTTACCCCGCTGCGGGAATCTCTCTTCCCAACGATGAAACTCTGCTCGACCGCTTTCAGGAAGCGGCCTTCCGTTATTTCGTGAAGTGTGTGAACCGTGAGAACGGGCTTGTGGAGGATACGACGCGTCCGCATTACCCCTCGAGCATCGCGGTAGTTGGGTTTGCGCTTACCTCTTATGCCATCGGAGTGGAACGCGGATGGATCGCCCGCGAGGACGCCGCGGTTCTCACGCTGACGGCTCTGCGGTTCTTCCGGGGCAGTGAGCAAAGCGAAGCTCGCGGCGCAACGGGATACAAAGGCTTCTACTATCACTTTCTCGATACACGCATCGGAAAGCGCGTCTGGCAGTCGGAACTTTCCATGATTGACAGCGCGCTGCTGATGGCGGGGGTCCTGACAGCCGCGACCTACTTCGCGGGGGCGAGCGATGCGGAGCGCGAGATTCGCGATCTGGCCGAAGCGCTTTACGGCCGGATCGACTGGCGATGGTCGCAGAACAGCGGCGTGACGGTGACTCAGGGCTGGAAACCGGAATGCGGATTTCTGCATTACGGATGGGAAGGTTACAGCGAGGCCCTGATCCTCTATACCCTGGCACTGGGTTCTCCTTCACATCCGCTTGCGGCCGAGTCCTATCCCGGGTGGAACGCGACTTACCAGTGGGAAACCATTTATGGACGCGACGTTCTCTACGCCGGACCGCTCTTCATACATCAGTTTTCCCACGCGTGGATCGATTTCCGCGGTATTCGCGACCGCTTCATGCGGGAGAAGCGGAGTGATTATTTCGAGAACAGCCGGACGGCGGCCTATATCCATCGGGAATACGCTATCCGCAACCCCGGCGGCTATCAGGGATACGGAGAAAACTACTGGGGATTCAGCGCGGGCGAAGGTCCCGGCGTGCGCACGATGACGATCGACGGCGCGGTTCGCCGCTTTTTCAATTACGTGGCGCGGGGGGCACCCTTCGGCCCGGATGACGGCACGATTCATCCTTCGGTCATTTTCGGGTCGCTTCCATTCGCGCCGGAGATCGCGATTCCGGCGATCCGGCATCTCTGCGAGCAGGATCACCGGATCGGCCAGGAATTTCGCATTCCCAATGGGTTGAATGCCACCATGCCGGAACCCGATGAGGAAGGTTGGATATCGGACGGTCAATTCGGCCTCGACCAGGGACTGACGGTTCTGATGATTGAAAATTATCGAACCGGTTTTGTGTGGAGGCTGACGCGCGAGTGCCGCTATTTCCGTGAAGGATTGCGGCGCGCGGGATTTTCGGGCGGGTGGCTGGAGTGATGACTGAGCTGCAGACGCAGGCAACCGCGGATCGCGACGACGAGATCTGGCTCGATCGGGTGCATCCGGCGGCGTGGAAAAATCCGCGACCGAAAGATCGCTATCACCTGGTGGTATTGGGCGGCGGCTACGGTGGAATTCTGACGGCTCTCGAAGCGGCTCGCGCCGGAGCTTCCGTGGCGCTCGTGGAACGCGATCTTCTGGGCGGCGCGTGCCTCAACGCCGGCTGCATTTCCTCCAAGGCGCTGATCCGGACATCGCGGCTGTGTTCGGATATCGCTAACGCGTGGCGATTCGGAGCCGCGACGGGGCCGCGCAAATTTCATAGTGATTTCGGCGCGGCGATGGAACGCATGCGGCATGTGCGGGCGCGGGTGAGCCGGCGGCACTCTGCCCAGGAACTGACCGAACGCGGTATCGACGTCTTCTTCGGCGCCGGCCGTTTCACGGGCAGGTCGGCGCTGGCCGTCCATGGGCAACAACTCCGCTTCCGGCGCGCCCTGATCGCCACGGGAGCGCGCCAGATCATTCCCGATATTCCGGGACTTGCCGAAACCGGCTATTTGACTAATGACACCGTCTTCGCGCTGAAAGAACGGCCGCGACGCCTGCTGGTGATCGGAGGCGGACCATTCGGCTGCGAACTGGCGCAGGCTTTTCAGCGGTTCGGCTCACAAGTGACCATCGTGCAGAACGAGCCGTTCTTCCTCAGCCAGGAGGAGCGCGACGCGGCGCAGATTCTCTCGGAAGCGATGGCGCGCGATGGCGTTGCAATTCACCTGAATACGGAAGCGCGATTCATCCGCCGTGAACGAAATGAGACATTCGCGGATCTCGTAACAGACGACTATGAGACGACCGTCGCGACAGACGCGATCCTCATCGGCGTGGGACGCGCGCCAAACGTGGCGGGCCTTGGACTGGAAGCGGCCGATGTGGGGTTCGACGCGGTGAACGGAGTTCGCATTAATGACTATCTGCAGACGTCGAATCCGCGGATTTTCGCCGCGGGCGATGTTTGCCGCGAGCACCGGTTTGCCCACATCGAGGGAGCCTCCGCGCATATCGTCACGCGCAACGCATTGTTCCGCGGGCGCCAGCGGCTGAGCGAGCTCTCGATTCCGTGGTGCACGTTCACCGATCCCGAAATCGCGCACGCGGGAATGTATGTGACGGAGGCGCGCGAAAAAAATATTCCGGTTCGTACCCTGACGGTGCTGATGCATGAGGTGGATCGGGCCATTGCGGATGGCGAGGAAGAAGGCTTCGTGAAGATCCACGTTCGCGAAGGAACGGATCGCATCCTCGGGGCGACTGTTGTGGCGCGGCACGCAGGAGAAATGATCAGTGAAATCTCGCTTGCGATGTCCGCCGGTATCGGCATGCGCCAGCTGGCCTGCGCGAGCCATCCTTACCCCACGCAGGCCGCCGCAATCAAGATCGCCGCGAACCGGTTTATCCAGACGCGTAAACCAACGCTGCGTAACTGGCTGGAAAAGCTCTGGCTGAAGCTCCAAGCGCCCCTCTGGCACGGAAATTGCCTTGTTGCCGGGCAGGAGGTTTTGACCGTGTTATATACACTCGCTCTGATTCTGCTGATCCTTTGGGTCCTGGGTATGGTTACGTCATACACCATCGGCGGACTGATTCACATTCTGCTTGTGCTGGCGATCATCTCGGTTCTGATCCGCGTGATTCAGGGACGCCCTGTTTAACGGGCTTTTGTGGGCTCCGCGGCAGCGGCGTAAACCATCACGCTGCGCGGAGCCTTGTCGTCCGTCAGCGGAATCCATCCTTCCTCCAATACCTTCCCATCCATTTCCACCCGCGGCTTGCCGACCGCGCGCCGTACGGTGATCGTGTACGGCGTACTGAGATAGCGGTATTCGAGCCGGAATTCTTCCCAGCTCGCAGGCACGGCGGGGCGGATGACGAGCTTGTCTCCGTGGCGCTGGAAGCCGAGCACTTCCTCCAGCCACACCCGATACATCCACGCCGCTGAGCCTGTGTACCACGTCCATCCGCTTCGTCCGGTTTGCAGCGCGCTCGCGTAGACATCGGCGGCGGAGACATATGGTTCGCCCCGATAGTGCTGAACGTCCTGCGGATTGCGGCAATGCTCCGCCGGGTTCATCAGTTGCAGCAGCCGCACAGCCTGCTCGCCATTGCCCAGGCGCGCCCACGCCATCGCAAGCCACAGCGAGCCGTGCGTATACTGGCCGCCATTTTCGCGAATACCGGGCGGATATCCCATGATGTAGCCAGGATGCGGACTCGAATGATCGAAGGGCGGAGTGAACAACAGAACTTCGCCATCCGCGTCTTTCACCAGCTCCTTGTTCGCGGAGTTCATGGCGGTGAGCGCGTGAGACGGATTTCCGCCGCCGGCGATGACAGACCACGATTGCGGCAGCGAATCGATGCGCGCTTCCTCATTCTTATGCGAACCGAGCGGCGAGCCGTCATCGAAGAATGCGCGCAGATACCATTCGCCGTCCCAGCAGGCGGTTTCGATGGCCTGCGCCAGGTGAGTGATGCGACCGCGGCAGAGCGCCGCCAACGCTGCGTCACGCGTGTCCGCGAGTTCGGCGAAATGGCGGAGGACATAGATCAGGAACCACGCCAGCCACACGCTTTCGCCGCGGCCCTGATTACCGACATGATTCATGCCGTCATTCCAGTCACAGTGCCCGATCAGCGGCAGTCCATTGGGCCCCAGCTTCCAGGCGGCTTCGAGCGCACGGCGGCAATGTTCCCAGATGGGCGCGCTCTCCGCGGCGACGGCCGGAACAAACAGATGCTCCATCTGATCGGGCGCAAGCAGAGGACCTTCGATGAAGCCTGCAAATTCGTCCAGCAACGAACGATCGCCGGTCACCGAGACATAGTGAGCGACGGCGTAGGGCAGCCAAACCAGATCGTCCGAACATTTCGTGCGCACGCCATTACCGGTGCGTGGATGCCACCAATGCTGGACGTCTCCTTCACGGAACTGGCGGCCGGCGGAGAGCAGGATATGGGCGCGCGCGAGTTCCGGCGCCACATCGAGTAACGCCATCGAATCCTGCAACTGATCGCGGAAACCGAATGCGCCGCTCGATTGGTAAAGCGCCGTTCGTCCCCAGAAGCGGCAACTCAGCGACTGGTAAAGCAGCCAGCGATTCACCAGAAGATCGACGGAAAGATTCGGCGTGTGGACCTGAACGGTTTCCAGCTTGCCATCCCACCAGCCGCGCGCGTTAGCGAGACCGCGATCCACCGCTTCGCGCACGCGATAGGTATCGATGATGCGGCGCACGTCTTCGATGCGCGGCGCCTGGCCGAGCAAAAACACCACTTCCGTTTCGCCGCCGACCGGAATGGAAACGGACAATTGCAGAACCGCGGCGGGATCGAGGTCCGGCCCGCAGAAATCATTCAAACGCGTGCTGCGAAGCGCCGCTGGATTGGCGCGAGAGCCGTTGCGGCCAAGGAACGCGCGGCGATCGCCCGAGTACGATTCGGCCGGCGGCGAGGACGCGGCGAACGCAAGACCCTCCACTCCATCCGGCGACCAGCGCTGCCGGGCGAGAACGGCGCCCGAGGTTTCATCGAAGGATGTGACGATGTGCGGGACCTGCTGCTCGCGCAAAGAGCCAAGCACCCATTCGCAGAACCACGTAACCGTGAGACGCCGGGGATGTGAGGAATCGTTGCGCAGGCGAAGCCGGCAGATTTTCACGGGATCGCGCGGGCCTTGCTTTTCGAACGGCATGAAGACCGTCAGTTCCTGACTGATGGCGTGGCTATTGTGCTCGAAAACCGTATAGCCCTGGCCGTGACGCGCGCGATAGGCGTCGTTCTCGCGAATCGGAAGAGCGGTGGGCGTCCAGAGCGCGCCGGAGTCGTCATCGCGCAGATAAATGGCCTCCGAAGCCGGATCGCTGACGGGATCGTTTTGCCAGGTGGTGAGGCGATTCTGCTGGCTGTTCGCGTTCCATGTGCAGCCCAGCCCGCTCTCGGTCACCATGCAGCCGAAATCCGGACCGGCGATGACGTTGACCCACGGCGTTGGCGTTGTGGTGCCCGGCCCGAGATAGATGGCGTATTCACGGCCGTCCTGCGAGAATCCGCCCACTCCGTTGAAATAAGCGAGTTCGAGAAATGGCAGCGGCCGCGACGGTTCTTCGGCCACGTTGGCGGCCGGCGTGAAGGGCGCGGCGATGGGCGGCAGCTCGCGCGCCGGCGGCAACTGCCGCGCAAGCGATCCGCGCGCGCCCGCCAGCACCACGCGTGAAGCGCTCAGAATGAGAGCGCGCTGAGCGTCGCTCAGAGCGTTCCAGTCGCGCAGGAAAACGCCGCCGGGGCGATCCGTTCCGACTTCGCGCGCATGCGCATCGAGCATTCGCTGCATCTGGAAATTCAACGGGCGGTCATAGCTTGTCGCTTCCTGGTTCAGGATGACGAGATCCGCCATGAAGCCATGCGCGCGCCAGTAAGAATGCGCGGCCAGCACTTCGCGCATCAGCGCAAGACCGGTTTGCTCGCGAACCGTGGTGGTGATAATGGGCAGATCGCCGGAGATGCCCAGCCCCCAGAGATCGCGCTGGCTGACGCTGTCCGGTACCGGACGCGAACCCTGGCTTCGAAGCGGCGAACCGGGGAAGAAGAGATATCCGGCCAGCTGCTGATAACAGTGGGCCGCATCGGGACCGATCTGCAGATACCGAAATTCGAGCTGTTCGTGAGTCCACGCGAGATCGAGAACGCGCTCGGCGGCTTCGGGCCGGCGATAGCGGGCGACCAGATGCATCAGTTCCTCGCGCGACGCCGCGGCCATGGTCAGGAACAGGAGCTGGATTTTGCCGCGCGGCTCAATGCTTTCGCGGCAACGCACGCTGATCGCGGGATCGA
>CAZWTH010000106.1:0-3833 GCA_964636715.1 uncultured Solibacteraceae bacterium
CACGCCCGCGGCGCGTGGATTCGCCGGCATCATGTTTATCATGGCCGCGCTCGCCGTCTGTCTCGTCATTCGCGCCATGCGCCTCGCGCAGGCGGCGGCGTTCGAAGCGGCGGCGCTGGCAAAGGAAGCCGAGGCAAGGGCGCAGGCGCAGCGGGACCGCCTGGATGTCATTGTCCGCGATCTGCCCGTGGGCGTCGTCATCGTCAACAAAGACGGCAAGGTGGAACTCGCGAATCCCGCGGCAATGGAGATTCACGGCGCGCCGCTCCATGCGGGCGACGATCTTCCCCTTCATTCGAATCCCAACGTCCGCGAAGGCGCCTCCGGGACAGGCGGCTGGCCCCTGCAGCGCGCGTTGCGGGCCAACGAGACGATCGTGAACGAAGAGATCGACGTCCTGCGCCCGGATGGAACTCAGCAATCCCTCATGGTCAACGCGCGCCCCATTGAAAGCTCGGCCGCGATCGCAACCTATTCCGACGTGACTTCCCTCCGCGCCACTCAGAAAGCGCTGCGCGGCAGCGAGGCGCGGCTGCGGCGGCTGTTCGACAGCAACATTATCGGTGTCGTCTCCGGTTCCGGTGGCCTGGCTCAGGAGGCGAATGACGGCTTTCTGAGCATGCTGGGCTTCACCCGCGACGATCTGAAGAACGGCAGAATTGACTTCGACGCAATCACCCCGCTGGAATTCAAAGCCGCCGACGACAGGACGCGCGCACAACTCATCGAGCGGGGTTTCAGCGATCCCTACGAAAAGCTGCTGCTCGCCGCCGACGGCGAGACCGTTCCCGTGATGGTGGGCGCGGTTTCCTTCGAGCCGGGTAGCTTCACGCCCTGGATGGCCTGGGTGCTCGACCTCTCCGACCATCGGCGCCTTGAAGAGCGTGTTCGCCAGGCCGCGAAGGCGGAGAGCATTGGTCTGCTGGCGGGCGGCGTGGCGCACGATTTCAACAATCTGCTGACCATCATCATCGGCAACGCGTCGATGGCGAATGCCGCACTCGCGGAAAACAGCACGGCGAGACAGCAGATCGGCAATGCCCTGAAGGCCGCCGAACGAGCGGCGGATCTCACGCGCCAGCTTCTGGCGTACGCCGGCAAGGGCCGCTTCATCATCCGGCATGCCGATGTCTCTGAAGCCATCCGGGAAATCGCGACGCTGCTTCGCTCCTCCACGCCGCGCAACGCGGAAATCGAGCTTGACCTTGCCGAGGGACTTCCGCTCGTCAACGCCGATGTGACGCAATTGCAGCAACTGGTGATGAACCTGGTGCTCAATGGAGTGGAATCGCTCGATGAACAGGGCGGCCGCGTACAGGTTTCCACGTCCGCCGTGGATTTCGACGAAGAGATTCTTCGTTCGGCTGAACTGGTGGAGGATATCGAGCCTGGCCGGTATGTGCTGATCGAAGTAGCCGACAATGGCTGCGGGATGGACGCGGAGACGCGGCAGCGTATCTTCGATCCGTTCTTCACCACGAAGTTCACGGGACGCGGATTGGGCCTCGCCGCAGCCGGCGGCATTGTCCGCGCGCATCAGGGGGGCATGATCGTGCAGAGCACGCCGGGCCAGGGCAGCAGCTTCCAGGTTTTTCTGCCCGCAGCTGGACCCAGCGCCGAAAACGCCATCGAGATCGCCGACACGGAGCCCGTCACCGCCGGTTGATCGCCTCGGATCATCGCCGGTACCAGTACTTCAGCTCTACCAATTTCGTCCAAAATCTATAGATTCGTGGCTCCCTAATGGCATGATGGTGATGGATGATACAAATCAAACGAGCCATTCTTGCCAGCGTGGTTGCCGCCGCGCTGTGGACGCCCCTGGCGAATGCCGAACTGATCACGAACGGTGGATTCGAAACCGGCGATTTCTCCGGATGGAGCTGCGGGCCCGCCCTCTGCGGGAGTTCGGATCAGGCAAACGTTTACTTCTCCGGTGTTTCCAGCGCTTTCCCGGGAGCGGGCGGATACAGCTTTCTTGCCGGCGCTTCCACATACGCGACTCCGAATGATCCGTCCGGTCCGCCCAGCAATCCGATCTATTCCAGCATTTCTCAGACGTTTTCGACGGTCGCCGGGCAGCAGTACCTGCTCACTTTCGACTACGGCGAATACAACAACAACAACACGATCTACAATCCAGGCTCGGGCGATCCCAACCAGCAGTTCGATTGCTCTTACTCCGGCGACGGTTGCTATCTCAACCCCGGCAATGTCGATTACGCGGGAAACGACCCGACGGGAAATCCGATTTCCAATCCGTACTATCAGACCAACTACCTGGCGGTGGTGATCGATGGAAGCAGTGTTTACTCAGATTCCGATTTCCTGGCGTTTCAGCACGGCGCGAACCAGACGGGGCAGGGTTTCTTTCAATCCCACAGTATGGTCTTCACGGCGACTTCCAGTTCCACTACGCTGGAATTTGAAACGTTCGACATGCAGGCGGATGTCGCTCTGGACAACATCAGCGTCAATGCGGCCGAGGCCGCGACGCCCGAGCCCGGCACGCTGGTCCTGTTGGGGGCCGGCCTTCTCGCCGGCCTGATTTATAAACGGCGCACTGCGTAGTCAGTGCCAGGCCCGTCAGTTCTCTGTCGGCCGTTCAACGTGATCGATCACCAGGAAATCGCCTGGACCTTTCGCGGCATCCAGTTTCAGACCGAGTTGCGTCTGAAGCACTGAAAACACCGAAGGACCGGCTGGGTCATTGGAGACCGGCCCCGGCAACTGGTCATCGGGCCGCCCGGGAGAAACTTCGGCGTCGATTCATCGATCGCGAATTCCAGGTGAAAATCATAGCGTCCGTCGATGCCGGTCTTGTTCACCACGGGTCGATCGAGAAGATGGCTCAGCAGCTCGCAAAATTGATCCAGCGTCTTCGACGTCGCGTTGATGCCCGTATTCAGCCCTTTCCGGAAGCCAATTGCGTCCATGCAGGACTGCTGGCCCGGAGCCGGAGGCGCAAACGGCGTCCCCGGTTCATGTGGCCCGGTCGTGACACAGTTCGAGGTGGACGGAGCCATCTTCGAGCCGCCCTTTGCCACTGTCAGGGTGTAGACCGGGACCTCGCGGGTGACGCGATGAAGTTTCAGCCTGAATCGATCCTCCAGCAACGCCTGCAGCATCGGCCCGCCCATCACTCCGCGGCTTTGTCCCGCCCCCGCAGTGGCAATGACGCGATAAACATCCGATCGCACCCAGGCGGGGCCGCCTTCGAGCGGTGGGCCGGCGTCGAACTGCGGCCCCCACACACCATGAAATGTTCCGTCGGCATACATGATGTAGGCCATATGAATCAGGTCGGCGAGCGTGTGGCATTCGTTTAGCCGGCCGGATGTGGTGATCGCGACGGCCCCTGCCGGAGGACGAGGCGGCGGCGGAGCGGACCTCGGCAGAGGCCCCGGAGGCGGCGGCCCCTTCAGCTTTTGTTCGGCGCCAATGCACTCTTTGCTGAGGCGGATCGAAGCAGCTTCGAATTTCGGCGTGCCGTTGACCTGCGCGCGAATCCCTGGCACATTCACGATACCGATCAGGATGGGCAGGGCCAGCGCTGCGCCTGCGGCAACGGCGAGCAGGGATTTCTTTGCGAAGTCGAGCTGGAGGATGGCTCGGCTCGACATGATGGCCTCGACTCGCCTGCGGAGATCCGAGCCCGTCACTCCGGAAACGCACGGGAGTGGAGACTCCAGATAGCGGCGGCAGATTTTCAGAATGCTTTCGGCATAAACTTCGGGATCGCTGCCGAGACGGACGACTTCCTCATCGCAGGCTCGCTCGCGTTCTTCCACCAGCCGCGCCCCCATCCACCAGACCAGCGGATGAAACCAGAA
>CAZWTH010000107.1:0-10597 GCA_964636715.1 uncultured Solibacteraceae bacterium
CCGGTCGACGTAGTTCGGAACCTGCGGCTCTTCGTGCAGCTTGGTCCCGATGCCGTGTCCCACATACTCGCGAACGATCGAGAACCCGTTCGCCACCACATGATCTTCCACCGTGCCGCAGATATCGAACAGCCGGTTGCCTTCGCGAACCTTGTCGATCGCGAGCTCCAGCGATTCCTGAGTCACGCGCAGGAGCTTCTTTGCTTCTTCGCTCAACTGCCCGATCCCGACAGTAATCGCCGAATCGCCGAAATACCCGTCGAGCGAAACGCCCGTATCGATCGAGACAATATCGCCGCTCTTCAGAATGCGCTTCGGGTTCGGCATACCGTGCACGATCTCGTCGTTCACCGAGGTGCACAGGACATACTTGAACCGCTCGCCCGCCGCCGGCACATAGTAGCCTTTGAAGGCTGGCTTCGCGCCCGCGTCCTGCATCATCTTCGCGGCGGCCACTTCCAGATCCCAGGTGGAAACGCCTTCGACCGCCATTTTGCCAAGAGCCTGCAGGATGTCGTGCACCAGCTTGCCGCTGCGCCGCATCTTTTCCATCTCCGCTCTTGTTTTGATGACGATCATTTCCCAACCGGCAAATTCTTCGCTACCAGACCATTCGACTCCAGCGCCTCGCGAACGCCCTCAAAGATCTCCTGCGGGCTGCGGTCACTGGCATTAATCTCAAACAACGGTACGCCCGCCTGCCGGAACGAATCGATCACGGGGCGAGTCAGCGCTTCATATTCTTCCAGCCGGGCGCGCACTACTTCCGGCCGATCGTCTTCCCGAACCACCAGAACAGAACCGTCGAGATCGCAGATTCCTTCCTGAACCGGCCGACTGGAAATGGCGTTGTAAAGGGCGCCGCACTGCGGGCACACGCGTCTCCCGGCCATACGGGAGATAATTACATTGTAATCAACAACGAGGTGAATTACCACCTCTGTCATTGCGGTACCGGCGAGCGACCGGATCAGCTCGGTCGCCTGCTCCGGGGTTCGCGGATAACCATCGAGAATACAGCCACTTGCGCAATCGGGCTGGTGGATTCTTTCAAAGACCAGGTCGTTCACCAGACGGTCGGGAACGAGCTGCCCGGCTTTCATACGGGCTGAAATGGCGATACCGAGCTCGGTACCGCAGCGAACCTGCTCGCGGAGCATATCGCCGGTCGAAATATGGGGAATTCCGAGCCAGCGGATCAGATATTTCGCCTGGGTCCCTTTGCCGGAACCGGGGGAACCGAACAGGACCATGGCAAGCGCGCGCGCCCTGCCTTGCGGACCTCGCGCCTGCGCCTTGATTTCCACTTCAGGCAAAACCATCAACCTAGCTGCGCCGCCCGCGGATCCGGCCCGCCCGGGGGGTAAAGCCTTCATAGTGGCGCATGATCAACTGGGCTTCCACCTGATTGATCGTATCCATGGCGACGCCGACCACGATCAGCAGCGAGGTGCCGCCGAAGTAGAACTGCACGTTCATGCCGTCCAGAATCCAGCGGGGGAAATACGTGTCGATAAAGTTGCCTACGAGCGGCAGGTGATTCAGGTGAATGCCGCCGAGCATGACGTCCGGAATCAGGCAGAGGATCGCCAGATAAACGGCGCCCACCAGCGTGATGCGGGTCAGAATCGTATTCATGTAATCCGACGTGCTGCGGCCGGGGCGAATGCCGGGGATGAATCCACCGTACTTGCGCATATTGTCGGCGGCTTCGTTCGGATTGAAGATGATCGAAATGTAGAAGAAGCAGAAGAAAACGATCAGGGCCACGAACAGAATCACATAAAGTGGTTCGCCGCGGCCAATGTTGTAAAGCGTCCCGCTCAGCCACGAGTTAGACTTCACCCAGGGATAGTTCGCAATGGTCTGGGGAAACGCGAGGATCGAGGAAGCGAAGATAACCGGGATGACGCCGCCGGCGTTCACCTTGAGCGGCATGTGGGTGGACTGGCCGCCCATCACGCGGCGTCCGACGACGCGCTTGGCGTACTGCACGGGGATGCGCCGCTCGCCCGATTCCACCAGAACGATGAAAGCGACTACGGCGATCATGACCACCAGAACGATGATCAGTTCGAGGAATGTCCACGAGTGAGTGACAAAAACATTTTGGTAAAGGCCGCCGATGGCGGTGGGGAGGCCGACCACGATACCGGTGAAGATGATCAGCGACATGCCGTTGCCGATGCCGCGTTCCGTGATCTGTTCACCGAGCCACATGATGAAGGCTGAACCGGTGGTGAGCGAGAGAATCGTGAGAATCGTGAAGCCGAAGCCCGGATCGATCACGAGACCGGCGGAACTGCTTTCGAGGCTGATGGCGATGCCGAACGACTGCGCGATCGCGAGGGCGATCGTCAGATAACGGGTCCACTGGGTGATTTTGCGGCGCCCGAGCTCACCTTCTTTGGAGAGCTTTTCGAGGGTCGGGATGACGACGGTGAGCAACTGCAGAATAATCGACGCCGTGATGTAGGGCATGATGCCCAAGGCGAAGACCGACAGGCGGCGGATGTTGCCGCCCGCAAACAGATCGAAGAAGCCGAAGATCGAACCCGCCTGTCCGCTCAGGAATTCCTGCCAGCGCACGGTGTTGATGCCGGGCGTGGGGATAAAGCTGCCGAGCCGGTACACGGCCAGCATGGCGAGCATGAACAGAAAACGGTTCCGGAGATCCTTAATGCGAAAGATATTGGCAAATGCTTCAAATAGTTTCACGGGACCCTCGTTTCCTCCGGCGCCAGACGATTCATCTTAAGCAGCCGCCGCTCCGATCACTTTGGCCTTGCCGCCGGCCTTTTCGATTTTTTCGGCCGCGGCTTTGGAAAACACGTGGGCCTCGACTTCAATTTTGCGCGTGATGTTGCCGGTGGCGAGAACCTTGAGACCGTCGCCCAGCTTGTTGATGACGCCCAGCTTCAGAAGGCTGTCGGCTGTGAACGAATCGCCGGGCAGTCTTTCGAGATCGCGCAGATTGACGATGGCGTATTCTTTCCGGAAGATGTTGTTGAAACCGCGCTTCGGCAGACGGCGGTGCAGCGGCATCTGGCCGCCTTCGAAACCGCGCATGATGCTGTAGCCGGAGATGGCGCGCGCGCCCTTGTGACCGCGGGTCGAGGTTTTGCCGCGTCCCGAGCCCATGCCGCGCCCAACGCGCTTCTTGCGGTGCTTCTGGCCTGCCGGGGGTTTGAGTGAACTGAGATTCATCGCTTTGAGTCCTTGCTTAATCGGCTCTCTTAATCAACCAGTGCCAGCAGGTGCGGCACTTTCTTCACGAAACCACGGAAAGCGGGCGTATCCGGCCGCTCCACCACCTGATTGAACTTGCGGAGTCCGAGACTGCGCACGATCACCTTATGCTTTTCCGGCGTGCAGATGACGCTGCCAATCAGTTTGATTTTGATCGTCTTGCCTTGCATATCGAGTCCTTATTCGGGGCGTCCCGGTTCCTGATGCTTCGCGCCGTCGAGCCCGCGCATTTCGCGCACGGCTTTGATGTCGCGGAGCTGTTCGAGAGCGTTGATGGTCGCCTTCACCACGTTGTGCGGGTTATGGCTGCCGATCGATTTGGTGAGCACGTTCGGAATGCCGCACGCCTGCACCACCGCGCGCACCGGTCCGCCGGCGATGACGCCCGTACCTTCGCGGGCGGGCTTCAGCATCACGAGACCGGCGCCGTAGCGGCCGAGCACCTGATGCGGAATGGTGCTTTCGAGCAGATGCACGCGGCGCAGATTCTTCTTCGCCGATTCGATGCCCTTGCGGATGGCGGAGGGAACTTCCTTCGCCTTGCCCACGCCGAAGCCGACCACGCGCGCCTGCGCGTCGCCCACCACGACCAGAGCCGAGAAGCTCATGTTCTTGCCGCCCTTGACGACTTTCGTCACGCGGTTGATCGCGACGACGTTTTCCTTGAGATTGAGTGCCTGCGGGTCGACCCGTTTGACGATTGTTGCGGCCATTAGAGCTCCAGTCCTGCTTCGCGCGCCGCATCGGCGAGCGCCTTGATGCGGCCATGGTAAAGATAGCCGCCACGATCGAACACCACGCGCTTGATGCCCTTTTCCTTCGCCCGCTCGGCCACGCGCTTGCCGATTTCCTTCGCCGCGGCCACGTTGCCGCCGGTGGATTTGGAATCCTTTTCGGTCGAACTCGCCGCCACAATGGTGACGCCCTTCGAATCGTCGATGACCTGCGCGTAGATGTGAGCCACGCTGCGGAACACGGCGAGACGGGGCTGCTCGGTCGTGCCGCTGACCTTGCGCCGGATGCGCTTATGGATGCGCCGGCGGATTTCGTCTTTGGAGATTTTGCGGACCATTTACTTCTTGCCTCCTGTCGCGCCGCTCTTACCGACCTTCTTGCGGAGCACTTCGCCGGTATAACGTACGCCCTTGTTCTTGTACGGATCGGGCTTGCGCAGCGCGCGGATATTGGCCGCGACCTGGCCGAGGAGCTGCTTATCGTAGCTCGAGAGAACCAGGTGGGTCTGCTTATCGATCTTCAGATCGACGCCTTCCGGGAGCAGAACTTCGATCGGATGGGAATATCCGAGGACGAACGAGGCGATCTTGCCCTTGACTTCGGCGCGATAGCCGATGCCCACGATGTCGAGCTCGCGAGTAAAGCCCGCGCCCACGCCGTGAACGGCATTGGCGGCAAGCGCTCTCGTCAGCCCGTGCAGCGCGGCATGTTCGTCGGAGTCCCGAACGATGTTCAGGGTCCCCCCGTTCTGCTCAACGCGAATCCCCGCCGGAACCGGAACACTCAGCGTTCCCTTGGGGCCCTGCACTTTCAGTTGATCGCCGATTGTGACCTTCACGCCGGAAGGGATCGGGATCGGCTTTTTTCCTACTCTGGACATGTCTGATCGAACCTTTTTTCGTTTACCAGATTCTGCACAAAATTTCGCCGCCGACGCCCTGCTTGCGCGCCGTCCGGCCGGTCATCACTCCCTGGGCCGTGGTCAGGATGCTGATCCCGAGACCACCCTGCACCTGGGGGATTTCGTCTTTGCCCGCGTAAGTCCGCGAGCCCGGGCGGGAAACCCGCTCGATCTTCGTAATCACGGGGGAATTGTCGCCCGAATATTTCAGGTAGATCTTGATGACCTTTTTCACGCCTTCTTCGGCGACCTTGAAATTAGCGATGTAGCCCTCTTCCTTGAGAATGCGGGCGATTTCGGTCTTCAGCTTCGAAGCCGGAACGTCGACCTTCGGATGGCGCGCCACCATGGCGTTGCGCACCCGGGTCAGCATATCTGCGATTGGATCACTGGTCATTCGTGCCCGTACCTCCTCTTACCAACTGGCCTTCACAACGCCGGGAATCTCGCCGGACAGCGCGAGCTGGCGGAAACACAGGCGGCAGATGCCGTACTTGCGCAGGAACGCGCGCGGACGCCCGCAGCGCCAGCAGCGGTTGCGGTGGCGGCACTGCAGCTTGGGCGTCTTTGCCTTCTGCGCCTTCGCCAGCTTCAGATCTTTTGCGATTTTCGCGGTAGTTGCCATCGGATTCCCTTTGTTCTTTTGTTACTGCCGGAACGGCATGCCCATCTGCTTCAGCAGCGCATTGCCCTCGGCGTCCGTACGCGCCGTCGTGGTAATGCAGATGTTCATTCCCTTGGTCTTCTCCACCTTGGAGTAGTCGATTTCAGGGAAAATCAGCTGATCTTTAACGCCCAGCGTGAAGTTGCCGCGGCCATCGAACGCGCGCGGCGAAACGCCGCGGAAATCGCGAACGCGGGGCAGGGCAATGTTCATCAGGCGGTCGAGAAATTCATACATCCGGTCGCCGCGCAGAGTCACCATGGTCCCGATCGCCATGCCTTCGCGGAGCTTGAACGCCGCGATCGACTTGCGCGCTTTGGTGACCACCGGACGCTGGCCGGCGATAGCGCCCAGTTCGTTCACGGCGCCGTCCATCAGCTTGGCGTTGCCGGTGGCTTCGCCCATGCCGATATTGATGCAGATCTTTTCGATCTTCGGCACCGCCATCGGATTGGTGTAGCCGAACTCTTTGGTGAGCGCCGGCACTACTTGTTTCTGGTAGAGTTCCCTCAGTCTTGCTGCCATGTTTCCGCCTTAACCTTACTTCTTGTCGAGCGACATGCCACACTTGTGACACACGCGCGTACGGCGAGTCCCGCCGCCGGGCAACTGATCCACATGCTTCTTAATGCGAACCGCGCCGCACTTGCCGCACAGGATCATGACGTTTGAAACCGCGATGGGCGCTTCCTTTTCCGCGATGCCGCCCGCGATCTGCTTCGCCGGGTTCGGCCGCGTATGCCGCTTCACCAGGTTGACGCCTTCGACGATGACGCGCCCCGTGTCTTTGTGGATCTCGAGCACGCGTCCGGTCTTGCGCACGTCCCGGCCTGAGATCACTTTGACCTGATCGTCGAGCCTGAGCTGAATGCGGACCGGCGGATTCTTCTTTTTCGCAATTCCTGGCATGACTTAAATCACCTCCGGGGCGAGCGATACGATCTTCATGTAGCGCTTGTCGCGCAACTCGCGGGCAACCGGTCCAAAGACGCGGGTGCCGACCGGCTCGCCGATTTCATTGATCAGCACGGCGGCGTTCGAATCGAAACGAATGTAGCTGCCGTCGCGGCGGCGCGTTTCCTTGCGCATGCGCACGATCACGCAGCGGACCACTTTGCCCTTCTTGATGGCGGAATCCGGAGCCGCTTCCTTCACGGATGCCGTGATCACGTCGCCGAGGCCGGCGCGTAATCCGAGGTCGCCGCCGCGGGGCGCAATGCAGGCCAGCCTGCGCGCGCCGCTGTTATCGGCTACCTCGAGGATTGTTCTCATCCCAATCATGGCGGTTTTCCTTTGTACCCTTCAGTCCTTCAGTTAAATCTTCACGTCGAGGTCGGACGGCTTGGCCGCGCCAACGAGCGCCGAGCGCCGGATCACTTCCTCGAGCTTCCACCGCTTCAGCTTGCTCAGCGGGCGGCTCTCGGAGATCCGCACCACATCGCCCACCTGCGCCGTACCGGCGTCATCGTGCGCGTAGAACTTCTTGTGCTTTTTCACGATGCGCTTGTAGAGCGGATGCGGCACGCGGCGGCTCACCTGCACCACGATGGTCTTCTGCATTTTGGTCGACACAACTTCGCCGACCTTTTCGGTTTTACGAACAACTTTCTCTTCAGCCATCGCTTACTTCGCTCCCTGCAGTTCTTTGGCGCGGAGATAGGTGAGAAGGCGCGCTCTGTCTTTGCGCATCTCACGAATCTTCTTCAGGCCTTCGGTCTGGCCCATCGACAGGCGGAAGCGAAGCTGGAAGGTCTGATCTTCCATTTCCTTCAGCTTGTTCCGCATTTCCGCCGGATCGAGACCGGCCAGTTTATCTTTCTTCATGGCTGTTACTCCGCGACCTCACGCAACACAAACTTGGTCTTGAGGGGAATCTTGTGCGCGGCGAGACGCATGGCTTCACGCGCGATATCGGGCGCCACGCCTTCCATCTCAAACAGCACCTTGCCGGGGCGGATCACCGCCACCCATTCCTCGGGCGCGCCTTTACCTTTACCCATACGGGTTTCAGCGGGCTTCTTGGTGATCGGCTTATCGGGGAAGAGGCGAATCCAGACTTTACCGCCGCGCTTGATGAAGCGGGTCATCGCGATACGGGCCGCTTCAATCTGGCGGGCTGTGATCCAGCCGCACTCCATGGCCTTGAGGCCGTACTCACCGAAGGAAATCGACGAGCCGCGCCACGCCTTTCCGGTCATACGTCCGCGCTGTACTTTGCGGAACTTTACCTTTTTGGGCATCAACATAGTTCAGATCTCCCGGGTTATTCCTTGTTCTCGCCGCCGGTCTCGGGCGTCTCGCCCGGAGCCGACTGCGCGGGCGACATCAGCGGCGGCATAATCGGACCGCCGGCGCGCGATGCGCGCTGTTCCGGAGCAGCAGCCACCGGGGCTTCGGCGCGCTGGCCTTCACCACGATCGCCGCGTCCTTCACCACGGTCACCGCGTCCATCGCCACCACGATCGCCACGTCCGCCTTCCGGACGGGGACCACGGCGGTCGCGGTCGCGTCCACCCGGACGCTCATTGCGGCGGGGTTCATTTTCCTGCGCGAGCGAGCGCTTGCCGCCCGGCAGAATTTCGCCCTTGTAGAGCCACGTCTTCACGCCGATCACGCCATAAGTGGTGCGCGCTTCGGTGAAACCGTAGTCGATATCGGCGCGCAGCGTGTGCAGCGGAAGCTGACCCTGCAGATACCATTCGCTGCGGGCGATTTCAGCGCCGTTCAGGCGGCCCGACACGCGAACCTTGATTCCTTTGCAGCCGAACCGCAGAGCGGAATCGACGGCCTTGCGCATCGCGCGGCGGAACGCCACGCGCTTTTCGAGCTGGAGCGCGATCGACTCGGAGACGAGCTGCGCATCGAGTTCCGGCTTGTGGACTTCCTGGATGTCGATGAAGATTTCGCGGCCGGTCTTCTTGCCGAGCGACTGCTTCAGCTTTTCGATTTCCGCGCCCTTGCGGCCGATGATGATGCCGGGCCGCGACGTGCGGATGGTGACGCGCAGCTTGTTGCCGGGGCGGTCGACTTCAATCGAGCTGATGCCGGCCGACTTGAGCTGGTCGCGCAGGCTGTCCTTCAGTTCCTGATCTTCCTGCAGCAGCGTCGAGTAGTTCTGCTTGGAGAACCAGCGCGAGCGCCAGGGCTTATTGAATCCCAGCCGGAAGCCGTAAGGATGAACTTTCTGACCCATTCGTTATGCCCTCTCCCCACCTTTTTCCGCCACCTTGACCACGATGTGCGCCGAGCGCCGGATGTACCGGTAAGCGCGGCCCATCGGAGCGGGACGCACGCGCTTCTGGCGCGGGCCTTCGTTCACATAAGCCGCCGAAACAACGAGAGCGTCCACATCGACGTCTTCATTCAGATTCTGGGCGTTGGCGATCGCCGAGTGCAGCACTTTTTCCACCGCCGGAGCGATCCGCTTGTTGACCGAACGCAGTACGACGAGCGCGTCATTGGCCTTGCGTCCCCGGATGAGGTCCACCACGAGGCGGGCTTTCTGGGGAGAGATGCGAATGTACCGGGCTTCTGCTTTGACTTCCATATGGTTCTCCTGGCGTCTCCCTACGACTTCGCCGTCTTCTCGGTCGCGGCTTTGGCCGCGTGGCCCTTGAAGGTGCGGGTCGGCGAAAATTCGCCCAGCTTATGCCCCACCATGTTCTCGGTCACATAGACCGGGATGAATTTCTTGCCGTTGTGCACGGCGACCGTGTGGCCCACAAATTCCGGGAAGATGGTGGAGCGGCGCGACCACGACCGCACCACTTTCTTGTCGTTCGCCGCGTTGAGCGCGCCGATCTTGTCTTCCAGATGCTTGTCGACGAAAGGTCCTTTTTTAACGGAGCGTCCCATTTACTTCTTGCCCCTCCGGTTCACGATGAATTTGTCTGTGCGCTTGTTGTTGCGCGTCTTGTAGCCGCGGGTCGGCTGGCCCCACGGAGTCACGGGGTGACGTCCGCCGGAAGTTTTGCCTTCACCGCCGCCATGCGGGTGATCGACCGGGTTCATCGAAACGCCGCGGTTGTGCGGGCTCTTGCCCAGCCACCGGCTGCGTCCCGCTTTGCCCAGCGAAACGTTTTCGTGATCGCTGTTGCCCACCACGCCGACCGTCGCCATGCATTCCGTGGAAACGCGGCGTACTTCGCCCGAAGGCAGTTTGAGCAGCGCCACCGCGCCTTCGCGCGAGATGAGCTGAGCCTGCGTGCCCGCCGAACGCGCCATCTGAGCGCCCTTGCCAGGCCGCAGTTCGATGTTGTGCACCACGGTACCGGCCGGAATGTTCTTGAGGGGCAGGGCATTGCCCGCGAGGATATCGGCTTCCGGTCCCGAAGAAACCGTGGCGCCGACCTTCAGACCGTCCGGAGCGATGATGTAGCGCTTTTCGCCGTCGGCATAGTTGAGCAGAGCGATGCGGGCCGAGCGGTTGGGATCGTATTCGATCGAAGCAACCGTCGCCGGCACCCCGAATTTGTCGCGCTTGAAATCGATCTTACGGTAGTTCTGCTTGTGCCCGCCGCCGATGAAGCGCGAGGTTACGCGCCCGGTCGAGTTGCGTCCGCCCGTCTTGCGGCGCGGTTCGAGCAGCGATTTTTCCGGCTTGTCGCTCGTGATGTCCTCGCGGGACACCACGGTCATATAGCGCCGGCTCGGAGTTGTGGGGCTGAATTTTTTAATGGCCATGTGTTTTCCGCTCCGCCTACATTTCCGTGAACTCGGGCACCTTCTGTCCCGGTTCGAGTCTGACGTAAGCCTTCTTCCAGTCCGAACGATGGCCCACGAAACGTCCGCGCCGGCGGAGCTTGCCTTCGAAATTCGCGGTACGAACTTCGGCCACCTTCACGTTGAACAGCTTCTCCACCGCCTGGCGGATCTGGATCTTGTTGGCGTCGCGCGAAACTTCGAAAGAGAGCGTGGCTTCCGCTTCCTTCTTCGTGATGCCTTTTTCGGTGACCAGCGGCCGCCTTAAAACGTCATGCAGCGCCATGGTTATTTGGCCTCCTTCGGCTTCGGCGCCGACTTCGCCAGCGATTCGCTCAGCTTCGCCG
>CAZWTH010000108.1:0-18893 GCA_964636715.1 uncultured Solibacteraceae bacterium
GGTGCATTATGTTCTGCTGATCCGGCGGCATGGCGGCTCAGTTCATCTGGAACCACGGCTTGTGCGTCCTCCATCCGCGGCGCGGCTCAATTCCCAACTGAAACTCTGCTCCCAGAAACTTTTTCCCGTGTTCGTTCAGCAGCAGGGAATTGATCCCGTATCGAAAAGGAAAGTTCATGGACGACGCGATGAAAATGTCATCCCATCCATCCGCATTGATGTCTCCGATGCTCGGTCCCCACGGCCAGTAGTTCTCTACCCCCATGGCGTCGGAGACTTCTTCAAACGGCGCTTTTCCCGTGTTGTGATACATCGAATTGCCGAATACGAAGCTGGAGGGCGGACCCATAAGGAAGCTCTCGGGGGCCTGCGACGGCGCCTTCTTCTGTTCGAGTTCCGGACCCACATCCGTCACCATGTCGGAATGCATGTCGGTGACGAATAAATCCAGGCGGCCATCGTTGTCGTAATCGAAAAACTTGACGCCCATGGCGCCCCAGGAGGTTTTCGGAAAATAAGCTTTTGTCTTCTCGACAAAGTTCTTCCCGCCCTGGTTCTCGTAGTAATGATTGGCGCCCATCATATTCAGGAAATAGACGTCGGGCCAGCCATCGCCATTCACATCCGCGACGGCGGCGTCTCCGCACCATCCATGCGGCGTGAGCCCTGAGGCCGCGGTCACATCTTTGAATCGATTGTTGCCGAGATTGTGGTAGAGGATGGGATGCTCGAATCGCTCCGGATACATGTGACCGGAAAAGGCGTCCGGCAATCCCACAAACTGGCCCTGCGCGCCTTTCTCCTGCGACGTGTACTGCCCTACGTCGCAGACCAGAAGATCGAGCTTGCCATCGTGGTCGTAGTCGAAAAATACGCTGCCGGAGGAATGCGCGGAATGGAGAAGGCCGGATTCCCGCGTGATGTCGCGGAAATTCCCGTGACCGTCGTTCTCGAATAGCAGATTGCCGCCTCGCACGGTGGTGACATAGAGGTCTTCATCGCCATCGTTATCGATATCGGCAAACGAAGCCGCCACGCCGATGCGCCCGGAAAGTGAAAGCGCTGGGCTATTGATTTTGCGGAATTTGCCGCCGCCGAGATTTTTCCAAAGCTCGCTCGGTCCGGCCTGGCTCACGAAATAGATGTCATAAAGACCGTCGCCATCCACATCCGCCACGGCTACTCCGTTGCCGTGATCGTAGTGAACCTTCTTGTATCGCAGGCCGGAGTCATCCACAATTCGCTGACGGAACGTGATGCCGCTTTCCGGAAGTTTATCTTCGAAATGAAAATCGTGAACAACGGGGTACTGGGTTGCGGCCTGTTTTTGCGCCTGGGCGCGGCTTGCCAGCGAATCGACTCCTGCATCCGGCGCCGGGAAGATGACTTCAGGCGGCGATGCGGCGCTGGCTGAGGCCCGAAAGGCGCGCACGGCCGGATACGTCAGTATCAGGGCGGCGAGGATCAATGGAACGCGGGGCCACGCGCCGCGAAGCCTTTGGAAGAGCGTAGTAGTCATTTCTCCGCGCGCGGACAATAAACGTTCGTGTGAATCCGTCTGTTCGCGATTTCAGTCTGAGGAGCTGCGCAGCGATAGTGGCAGCGGCACACAGCACCGCCGTAAAAAAAAGCTACGAGCTTACCGGCAGACCCCTTTGGCAACAAATAATAGCAAAACTGTGTAATGAAGTAAAGTTTGAACGGACAATTTAATCGGACAACATTGTTGTGTCACGGCAACTGCTGGTCCGCCAGGTAGGTACGTCTCGCACGAACGTGAACGCCGCGCCAGGCGGGAACTGTAACTTCAAGCTGGTGAATCCCTTGTGAGGGGCTGGTCTGCGGAAAGCTCAGGACATATTGGGAATGGACCTCGCTTCCGAGTTTGCCGAGCGCACGCTGAAGACTGGTTTCTTTTGTAAATATTTCGTCAAAACCGCCTGATACCTGCGCTAATATTTCAATCGGTTTGACCTTAGCCAGCCGCGCTAATTCCGCGCCAATTGCAAGCAAATTCACGGTTGGCGGAGATGGCGGCCAGTCATTCGGATCGCCGGACATCACCATGGGAGACGATTCGGGCAAGTCTTCGGGTTTCGCGACCATTGCCGTGGCGTAGGCCGAGTAGTGTATTCCGAATACTTCAATACTTTCCCGCTCGATCAGTTCGCGAACCCGCTCGAACCTGGCGTTACTTCCGCGATCCCTGCTCTCGCCGATCACCAGCAGCATCCTGCGTCCACTGCGCTCTTTCAGGCGCGCCGCTGTTTCCGCGATGGCGTCAATCATGCGCGCGTCTTCGCTTCGGGAGGCCCGTAGATTTTTCAGGGCCGCCCGGATCTGGTTGTCATCCGAAGTAAAGTCCTGCAGCCACCGGATGTTTTGGTCAAATGTGACGACAGCCGCCGCGCCCCGCTCTCCAGTAATCAGAGGCTGAATCATTCCTCCGATGCGGTTGATCTTCATCAGCGCCGGTTTCGAGGCCTCTGACGTCTGAATCAAAATGACAATCGAGATGGGAGCCAGGCCAGTGGAAAAGTCATCCACTCTGACTTTTTCCTGCCGAATACCGTTATCGAGGACAGTAAAATCCTGCGCCGAAAGACCATCCACGCTCTCGCCGCTCTGGTTTGTAACGCTCACGGGAACCTGCACGATTCTTGTCTGAACGCGAAAGGGCGGCTCCTGCGCACTGGTAACGACGAGCGCAAAAAGCAGATATGTGGAAAACCGGCGTAACATCGTGCGCGGCGACTGGCGCCACGGAACGACGCAGCAGTTCACGATCCAGAAGGAAAGTCCGTTCGATGAAGCGCTTTTCTTTTACGCCACAGTGACGGGCAGATACAGGCGCCCTTTCGCGGCACTGTTCCGGCGGAGAGTCACAATCGACTGCTGGCTGGCGGCGTTGCGCGACGCCGCGGCCGGTAGCCCACCGCCGCGTACTCCGGCGCCTGCGGAACGAACTGCGCGTCGAAGCGGGGATCCGGCGGGTCGAAGGTGTTCGCCGTCCGATCGATGGTTCCCCGCAGATCGTTCGTCTCGCCGTGGATGAACGATCCCCGGACGCCCGCTCCGCTCGTGATGTCGATTTCATAGCGGGGCCCGGTCGAGATCCCGCCCTTCAATGTGTCGTTCCAGAAGATCGACTTCACGTACGTGCTGCCCGTGCCGTTGTCGTCCACGCCAGCCCAGTTCCCGGTGAAAGTGCAGTTGCTGACGTCCGCGCGCGACCCTTCGAACACGGTCATGGCGCCTGAGCCGTTCTCCGGGTGATACTCGCCGCCGGTCAGCAGGCCGACATAGTCGGCCCCGAGATTCGCGACGTTGCCAACGAAAAGACAGTTATCGAGCGTGGCGCGGCTTCCGTGGAGAAGGTCGAACGCCGCGCCGGTGATCTGCGTGCGGTTGTTGCGGAAGATGCAGTCCCGGAAGACCGCGGCGTCCAGCGTCTGGCCGAGGTGCTCCACGGATACGCCGCCGCCGCAGGGGCTGGTGTAATTGTCAACCACCTCGACCTGCTCGATGGTCGGATAGGAGCGGGCATAGATCTTGATGCCGCCGCCATCGAGATGGAAGAACGCCGTCTTGGGCACTTCATCGGATTCGATCGGGGAATGCTGCCCAACGCCGTTGGTGTAGTCATGCGCGCCGGTGATGCGGAAGCCCCGCAGCACGGTCTTTGTCGAGATGCCGTCGCCGAAATAGACGACGTGAGTGACGACTGCGGGGAAACTCGGCGCCTTGTTATCGGCAATGGCTGGATTGCCGGCAGTCAACGTTACCTCGCCGACCGCTTCGAGCGTGACGCCATCGTGCCGCCTGTTGAACCAGATCAGCGCCTGCCCGTGAGCGGACGGGCGATAGGTTCCGGCGTGGACGTAAACAGTCTTGTTGAGCGGATCCTTCGCGGCGGCGTCGAGCGCCTCCTGAATACTGCCGCCGGGGTGGACGTGGCGAGCACCTGCTTCGGGCGTCACGGCATGAGTGGTTTCGTGGCGCTGCTGAGCGAAACCGCGCACCGGCAGCACGGCGGCCGCAGCCGCCATTCGGAGGAACGCACGTCTGCTCATGGTAAACATCAGGCTATCACGAGGGCCGGTAGGTGGACTGAGTCAGGCCGGCAAGAACTTTGATTACCGGGGCGCGCCCCCGCGCTTGTTCCACCCATGGAACGATGACATGTCGCCCGCGTTCCACGCCTCGCGAAGTCCCGGCTTGCTGAGATCCCAATCGGGCCGAATCTGGCTTGTCACCTCCCGGAGGTCATGCCATAAATCGGCGATGGAGGGCCGTCCCCAGAACCAATAGCCGTTGTAGATGCGGTGGATAACGAGCCCCGGCGTGAGCACGAGCGTGTGGGGAATCATCGGATTGTGCTCGGGGTCGGTGTATTCCGCAATGTCGAGGTCCTTCTGCACGGTTCTTTCGGGATCGGAGAGAAAAGTCCATTGCGCGCCGAGCGACGCGCGAAACTCCTGGAGTGTGTGGTGGTCATCCGTGGATATGGTCGCGATCTGCGTATACGCGACGGCGATCTTCGGGTAAAACTCAGCGAGATCCCGATGCTGCTGGTGTTCCTTCGGGCAGTAGTGGCCGCGGGACAACGTCAGGATCAGGGGATCGTCGCCCTGAAGTTCGCTGAGTTTGCGGAGCGTGTTCGTGTGATCGGGCAATTCATAGTCGGGGAAAACGGCGCCGGGCGCCAGGTCAGAGCGCATCGTTCGACTCCTTCTCGATAACATAATATGCGGCGGGATTGGTATGCCCCGACTACTCTCCGTAAACGTCGGTCTTCCGCGCGACATCGATTGGAAGGGGCGAACCGTGCACACGGCGATCTGGAAAAATCCAGTGTCTGGCCGCTGCCGCGCGCGACGGTTGAATCTGGATGGCGATGGTCAGGGTGACCTGGCAGGTCACGGCGGTGAACATCGGGCCGTCTTCGTCTATCAGATCGAGTCGTATCGCTATTGGGCGGCGCAGCTGCAGCGGCCCGATCTGAATGATCCAGGCTCCGCAGGGCAATTCGGCGAGAATTTCACAATCGAAGGCCTGCCCGACGATTCGGTCTGCATCGGCGATCGATACCGAATCGGGAACGCGCTGTTTGAGGTCACGCAACCTCGCGTCACCTGCTATCGCGTTGGCATCCGTTTGAATGAGCCTCGAATGCCGGCTCTGTTGACGGGCAGCGGACGTCCGGGATTCTACTTCCGCGTTCTCGAAGAGGGTGACGCCGGCGCGAGCGACGAGATTGTGAAGGTGGATGAAGCGAATGAGCGGATGACGATTGCGGAGATCAACACGCTTCTCTACTCGCCGAATCATCCCCGTGATTTGCTGGAACGCGCGTTGCGGATGGAGGCTCTTTCGCGCGGGTGGCGCGCATCATTCGAAGCGTTGCTGCGAAATCCGGCAGATGGAAACGCCGGTCTCATGCCGGCGCAGGCACGTCCCGCGGCGCCTGGATTTCACCGGCTGAAGGTGATATCCATCGAGCATGAGTCGGCGGATGTTCTGTCGATCCGGATGCAAAATCCAGACGGGCAGCGCCCGGAGGCGGCGAGCCCGGGGCAATATGTGGTCCTTCGGCTTCAGCCGGACGAGGGCGCAGCCCGGATTTTTCGCAGTTACTCGCTCTCAGGGCCTCAATCGAGCGAGCAGTATCGAATCAGCGTAAAAATCGAGCCGAACGGCATGGCGGGAATTTGGCTGCGGGATCGTGTGCGAGTGGGCGACAGTCTCGACGTCAGTTTGCCTCGGGGCAGTTTCATCCTGCAATCCGGAGAGAAGGCGGTTGTTTTGCTCAGCGCGGGTATTGGGGCGACGCCTGTCCTTGCGATGCTGCATTCGCTGGCGGCGGAGCGATCCACGCGGGAAGTTTTCTGGCTGCACGCGGCTCGCGATGGCGAACATCATCCGTTTGCGCAGGAAGTCCAACGGCTGATACTGACTCTGCCGCATGGCCGAAGCCATATCTGTTACAGCAGACCGGCGGCATCGGACAGGTTCGGCGAGGATTTCGATGCCGCCGGTCATTTCTCGCCATCCGTATTCGAAAGCGTCGCCATCCCGCGAGAATCGGATGTTTACCTTTGCGGCCCCGTCGCCTTTATGGCGGACATGAAGGCGTCGCTTGGCAACTACGGCATCTCGCGCGATCGGATTCACATCGAGATCTTCAACGGGAGCGAGCCGGTCAATCCTGGGGTGGTCAGTGCGGCAACCCGGCGTCCGCATCTGCCTGAGGGCGACGCGGCCACAGGACCAGTGGTGTCATTCGCGCGAAGCGGTATCGCCGCGCACTGGAATTCGGCGGCTTGCCGGAGCATTCTGGAATTGGCCGAGGCTTGCGACGTTCCGGTCCGTTGGTCATGCCGGACCGGAGTGTGTCACAACTGCGAGAGCGGTTTGGTTTCCGGGGCGGTAACCTACGGACCAGACCCGCTCGATAAACCAGCCGAAGGCAACGTTCTCGTCTGCTGCTCCCAACCTGCCGGCGATATTGTCATTGACCTGTAAAACCGAGCCGCTCAGAAGAACGTGTAGTAGGGCAGTCCCTTCGCTTCGCGCTGGATCATCAACGCGAGTTCGCGGGCGTGGTAATCGCCCCACATCGATGATTCCCCGTTTGCGATTTTCTGACCCGGCTGTTTATAGTCCCAGCCATTGGGTTGATGGTAGATGGAATGAAGAATCAGACCCTGATGTGCGGGATTCGTGGAAAGGTAAGGTTCGGCGAAGAGATGTTTCGCCATCGTGAAGGCCGCCTGCCGGTACCGTTCGCCTTCGCCTTTGCGGCCGGTGGCGTTCAGATAATTGCCGAAGCGGAGAAAACCCTGCGCGGCGATGGCGGCGGCGGAGCTGTCGATCGGTTCGTAATCGTTATAAGGCTCTGACGGCCGCGAGGCCCAATCGCCCAGCTTGTGCAGGTGGGGGGCGCCGGTATCCCAGTAGGGAATTCCGTCGGTGGGGGTGTATTCCAGCCAGAACGAAATCACGGCGGCCATGACTTCCTCGAAGGACTGCAACAACTCGCGCTTTCCGCCGTACGGGGCGAGCGCGGATTCGCTCTGTGTCTGGAGGAATTCGAGCTCTTCGGCGTAGCCACATAAGATCCATGCCTGGCCACGCGTCCACGTCGTGAACGGCGAAAAACCCTGTTGCGTGGAGGAGCAGCGGTAGGCGCGATTATTCAGATCGAAGATCGATTCGTGAACCACGCGCCCGCGAATATCGAAGGAATCGCGGCCGGTCCCATAGTAGACGTTCCAGCGCGCGGTGGCCGCGGCGTGCTGCAGCGCGCGGCGGAGCAAATCGATGGACTCGTCGCCTTCGCCCATCAGGCGATGGCCGAGCTGGTGCGCGACGACGAGGGCGCGCATGGAACGAATGGTATCGCTGAAAAGCGAGTGCGGGCCATTGAAGGAATAAACGTAGCCGAGATCGGGAGTGAGCTGCGTCCAGCGCGCGGCCTGTACCGCACCAGAGAGTTTGAGCGCCAGCTCATAGAAACGCAGTTCCCAATCGCTCGCGGGAATGCGGCCTTCGAGCATCAGGCGCCGCAGGTTGCCATAGGTGCTGACGTTGTTGAAACCGTGATCATGCACGCCGACGTGCGAGACGTGCAGCGCCATCAGCTCCACCACGCGCTTGCGGGCCGCTTCCAGAAATTCGTTGTCGCCTGTCGCGTCGAACTGCAGTATCGCGGAGCCGTACTGGAAGCCCTGCGTCCACTCGGTCCAGCCGCGCGAGGCGTATTTGCCGGCGACGGTGAAGACGGGCGAGCCGTTGGCGGGCTGCCAGGTGCGTTCGATGTCGCGAACCTTGGCGGCGGAGAGTTCGTAGAGCCGTTCCACCGCGGGAAGGAGAGAGGCCGCGGTCAGGGATGAATCGATCTTGAGCATGAGATTAGAGTCTTCGCAGATGGAATCCGCCATCGACGGGGATGACCGCGCCGGTGGAGAACGGGAAGTAGTCCCGGAGGATCGCTTCGACCGCCAGCCCGACATCCTGCGGCGCGCCCCAGCGCATTTGCGGCACCAGACCGTTAGCGATTAGTTCGTCGTACTTGCCTTTGACGCCGGCGGTCATGTCGGTTTCCATGATGCCGGGACGCAGTTCGAAAACCTGTACGCCGTGTGCGGCGAGCCGTGTGGACCAAAGCTGGGCGGACATGGCGAGTCCGGCTTTGGCGATGCAATATTCACCGCGATTCACGGATGCGGTATCGGCGGACATCGAAGTGATGAAAATCAGCTTGTAGGGCCGCCCGGACGGAGGGTTTTCCAGCCAGTAGCGAGCGGCGAGCTGAGAGAGAAAATGAGGGCCTTTGAGATTGACTGAGAGCAGGCGATCGAAGCTTTCTTCAGCCGTCCCGGTGAGGTCAGCGCGAACGGTGGGCGCAATGCCTGCGTTGTTGACCAGCGCGTCGAGGCGTCCAAAAGTTTCGAGGGTCTTGTCGAACAGAGCCGCGCGATCGGCGGCGACTGCGATATCGCCGGGTACGGGAACGAAGCGCTGTTGTGCGCTGACGGCCTGCGATTGGCAGAGGGCGACCGTTTCGAGAGCGGCGTCGAGATTCGTGGAGTAGTGAATGGCGACGTCAAAACCGCAACGGCTGCATGCCCGAGCGATGCCGCGCCCGAGCCCGCGGCTGGCGCCGGTCACCAGAACGGCGGGCGTAGAGTCCATCACGAGCATTATATAAAACGCGGCATGAAAGCCATGCGTTTTAACGCCAGCCGAGAGCGGGGGCAACGGTGGTCAGAAAAGCCTCCATAATATGGACGTTGTACTCGACGCCCAACTGGTTCGGGATAGTCAGCAACAGCGTGTCGGCCTCGGCGATCGCCTCGTCTTTTCTGAGCTGCTCAATCAGGGCCTCCGGCTCGGCAGCGTAGCCGCGGCCGAAGATGGCTCTGGTGTTTTCATCCAGAAAGCCGATCTTGTCTTCCTCTTGACCTCCTCGGCCGAAATACATTCGATCGCGGTCATCGACCAGCGCAAAAATACTGCGGCTGACGGAGACGCGCGGCTCGCGCGTGTGGCCCGCTTCCTTCCAGGCGGCGCGAAAGGCGCGAATCTGAGCGGCCTGCTGGATGCGAAGCGGTTCGCCGGTCTCATCGAACTTGAGAGTGGAGCTCTGCATGTTCATTCCCAGCTTGCCGGCCCACGCGGCTGTTGCATTGGTAGCGGCTCCCCACCAGATGCGTTCACGCAGGCCTTCGGAATACGGCTCCAGGCGCAGCAGCCCCGGAGGATTCGGAAACATCGGACGTGGATTCGGTTGCGCGAAGCCTCTGCCGCTCAGCAGATCGAGAAAGGCTTCCGCGTTCCGCCGGGCCATCTCCGCATCGTCCTCGCCTTCAGCCGGGCGCTGGCCGAAATAGCGCCATCCATCGATCACCTGCTCGGGCGATCCGCGGCTGATTCCTAACTGCAGGCGGCCGTCGGCGATCAGATCGGCGGCGCCCGCGTCTTCCGCCATGTAGTGCGGGTTCTCGTAGCGCATGTCGATGACCGCGGTGCCAATCTCAATCTTTTGCGTGCGCGCGCCGACCGCGGCAAGAAGAGGGAATGGCGACGCGAGCTGCCTGGCGAAGTGATGAACACGAAAATAAGCCCCGTCCATGCCGAGGCGTTCCGCCTCAATCGCGAGGTCAATGGACTGGAGGAGCGCGTCAGCCGCCGACCTCGTTCCCGATTGGGGTGAAGGCTGCCAGTGGCCGAACGAGAGGAAGCCGATTTTCTTCATGCCCGAAGTTTACCCAGCCGTTTCGGATAGCATTGTCTTGATGGCTTCAAGACGTGTCACCATCTTTCACAATCCGTCGTGCGGCACTTCGCGGAATGTGCTCGCCCTTCTGCGCGAGCGCGGTATGGAGCCGGAAGTGGTCGAATATCTGAAGACACCGCCATCCCACGATCAGCTCCGCGACATGATCAAACGTTCAGGGTTGTCAGCGCGGGATTTCCTGCGGAAGCGCGAACGTTTGTATGAGGAGCTGGATCTCGATAATCCCAAGTGGTCCGAGGACCAGCTTGTTCAGTTCCTGGCGGAAAATCCGTCGCTTCTGAACCGGCCGGTGGTCGCGACCGGCAAAGGTGTGCGCCCCTGCCGGCCCGCCGAAACCGTGCTGGATCTGCTCGATTGACCTACTTCTTTGAATCGAGCGCGAATGCGATCACGCTGTCGTCCGTCACCGGATTATTGAAGAATCCGCCGCCGGTTGACGTGATCACCACATACTGCTTGCCGTCGCGGCCCTGATAAGTGATCGGCGTCGCTTCCGCCGCGCCCTTCAGCTTGTAGACCCAGAGCTCCTTGCCGGTTTTGGCGTCGAAGGCGCGGAAACGCGCATCGTCAGTGGCGCCGACGAACACCAGTCCGCCCGCCGTCGCAATCGTTCCGCCGTTGCCGGGGCGTCCGGTCTTCTGCTTATCTGCCGGCAGACTGTCGGTCACGCCGAGCGGAACGCGCCAGGCGAATTCGCCAGTGTTGACATTGACCGCCGTGAGCTCACCCCATGGTGGCTGCTGACAGGGGATCTGCTGGGTGCTGCCTTCCATGGCCGGCAGGCTGAAGCGTCCGCCGCCCGGGAAACCTTCGTAGGGACCGTCCGGATCGACGCGGTTGCCCACGCCTTTTCCAAGTGCGCGGCCAGCTTTCACATCGTGATCCTGAAGGCCCGAAAGCTGCCCGAGTTCATTCGTATTGACGAACAGATAGCCGAGTTGCGGATTGAACGAGGTGCCGAACCAGTTCACGCCGCCGTGATTCCCTGGAAACTGAACGCGCAGGCGGTTGTAAGCCGGCGGCAGATAAGGACCGCCCGTCTGTACGCCCTCAAGCAGCTTCTTGCAGCCCGCTTCGATTTCCGGCGTCACGGTCGCAACGTCTTCGGGCTTCATCGTATTGCGAGCGAGCGGGGCCGGCTTCACCGGGAACGGCTGCGTCTTCGAAGCCTTCTCCAGAGGCACTTCGCTCGCGGGTACCGGGCGTTCTTCCACGCCATAGATCGGTTTCCCGTTGGTGCGATCGAGCAGGAACAGCAGGCCAAGCTTGTTGATCGCGGCGATCGCCGGGATGGTTTTGCCACCCTTCTTCACGTCAATGAGCGCCATCGCGCCTGTCATGTCGCCATCCCAGAGATCGTGGTGCACCACCTGAAAGTGCCACAGATACTTGCCGGTGTTGGCGTCCGCCGCCACCACGCTGTTGCCGTAAAGGTTGTCGCCAGGGCGGTCGCCACCATACTGATCGACCGACGGCGCGCCGAACGGCATGTAAACGATCCCGCGCTGCGCATCGATTGTGATGAAGCCCCAGACGTTGACGCCGGAGCGGTTCTTCCAGCTATCGCCTCCCCAGGTGTCGTGACCCGGTTCGCCCGGTTGCGGGATGGAGTGGAATGTCCAGCGAAGTTTGCCGGTGTGCATGTCCCACGCACGAACGTCGCCCGCGGGACCGTGCGGCGGATTTTCCTGCGTGGTGCCGCCGGTGATCACCAGATCTTTGTAGATCTTGGGCGGCGAGCTCAGCCCATCGCGGCCCGGAAGTCCGTGCAGGATCGCGTCCGTGTTGAGATTGACGATGCCGTTATCGCCGAAGTCATTGTTCGGTTTGCCGGTTTTCGCGTTGACCGAATACAGCTTACCTTCGCTCGACCCGAAGACGATTTGGGCGGGCGTCGTCGCATCGCCCGGCCAGAATTCGACCCCGCGCGTGGAGGGCACGCTCGAGGGAAGCTGAAACGCCCAGATTTCCTTGCCGGTTGTTGGATCGACCGCCACCACGCGCGAATGCGGCGTCGAAAGATACATCACGCCATCGATCACGAGCGGCGTGGATTCGCTCGCGGCAAATCCGTTGGCGCTGCCCCGTCCGCGTCCGCGGCCTCGGCCGGCCTGGGCAATCGCCCCCGCTTCTCCTTCAGGCTCAGCCGGGCCGCGGCCGCCACCTCTGCCCGCGTCGGCTACGGGACCGGAAGCGCCCGCCGGGCGGGGCGGCGTCAGGTGATAAACCCACGCGACTTTGAGCTGATCGACGTTCTTCGGAGTCAGCTCCGTGAGGGGCGAAAACCGCATGCCACCCGAATCATGCCCGTAGGTGGGCCACTCCTTTGCGGCATCGACCGCCGCCGTCTTCTGCGTCTGCGCCACGACCAGGGCGCCGGCCGCAACCAGCATCGTTCCACCGGCAATTAACAGGGCTTTGTGCATAGTTTTACCGAGTAACATCTTATCGTCATTGCGATCCCGTTCGCCCCTATCCAAAGTCGGGGTCGGGAATTAATGGAACGCGCCGAGGATCTTTGAAAAATCGTACGCCTGCTGGGGTATCCCGCTGCACTGCCCGCGTGCGGCGTCAGGGGCGCAGCCGTTATCGCGGCTGACGGACCACATGGACATCCGCATGACGACCGGATTCGCCTGCGCCCAGTCCGCCACCAGCTTCGCGTCGGCCAGCGTGAAGACTTCGGGTTTTACGTCGTTGTTTCCGATCATCGGGATAATGCCGAGCCGGGCGCGGATTCCGTTATCCAGCATCTGGGCCGTTGCGCCGTTCACGGCGCTGATGGCGTATGGCCCCATCTGGAGCGGATCGGCCGATCCGCCGTAATCCATCGTCATCAGATTGACCACCGCGACTTTCACTTTGTGCGCCATGGCGCTGTTGAGCAGCGCCACGCCCGTTGGCGCGAGGCCGGTGGGATTGACCGGCAGGGTGTACGAAATCTGGACCTCGGGGTTCGCGGTCTGGATGGCGGCCAGAGCGGCGTTCCGGCGATCGACGCTTGCCGGATCTTTGATGGCGGTTCCTTCGATGTCCATATCGAGGACCTTGATGTTGTATTTGTCGATGACTGCCTGATATTGCGCGGCGAGCGCCTCCGGGGTAGGGCAGTTGAGCGCGAGTTCCCTGCCGGCTTCGCCGCCAAAGGAAATCAGCACGTCGCCGCCCTGGGCGCGCAGTTCGTCGATGGCGGCGCGAAGCGCGGTCTCCTGCCCGAGCGGCGTTCGGCCGCCCCAGGCCGCCTGGCAGGAACCGTCGGAGTTACCAATGACGAAAGCCAGGGTGAAGTAGTGGATGCCGGATGTCGTCGAGAGATCCGAAAGAAAGCCCCTTGCCAGATCCGGCGTGGGGCGGGGCATGATGTAGGGCGCGTAGAAGCGGCCGGTGGGGAACACCGGCGACATCTGCGCGAAAAGCGTGGCGGCGTTCAACAGGAGCAGGAAGCGCTTCACAACGGTCGATTATCGCAAATTCCGCTACGCTGGCGCCCCAATCGGGCCAATGACGGGACGTGCCTCTCAAGCAGTTTCTCGATCGGCCAATCGATATCCGCAGCCTGCTGAACCAGGATATCCGTGAACATCGCCGGATCACTTCGCAGGTGCAGCGACAGGAAGGCATCGGCTGTCACGCATTCCAGTTTGTGAGGCACGAGGGCCGCTGCGGGAAAGTGGCGTCGATTGTCGCTGACAATCCATCGTGCGCCGCACTTCACCCCAGCAGCCAGAACATGCTTGTCTTTTGGATCATTCCTCATAGCGGGGATGAGTTCTTCATAGCCGTGTACGAGTGCTTCAGGAAACGCCTCGGCCATGGTGCGGATACGGCGATCCGCCTGCCTTTTCGAGAATCCAAATCTGAGGAGTGTGCGGGACAACTCCGCGAGGATGTGCGAAGACCACTTCGGGATGTAAAAAGTCTGAGTCTCGGCGAGTCTCAGCAGCGTATCCACGATCGGCATCGGCGCCAGCACGCACGCATCGAGGACAGCAATTCGGCTTTCTCTATCCGGCACCCGTTGGAATCTTGTCGTAGATCCCTTCTCTGACTTCTGCCTTTGCCAGTCCCCGGATCAAGCGGCGCCGTTTCTGATCCCGCGCCGCTTTGTAACGGAATAGATCCTGCGCATAAATTCTTCTGTGAGTCCCGACTTTGTGAAAGGTGATCTCACCCTTCTCCAGCAGATTGACGAGGAATTGGCGCGATACCCCAAGGAGGCCGGCGGCTTTAGCGGTTGTGAAGGTTGCTTGTCCCCGCACAAGAGTGACCGTCTTGCCGTCAATGAGTTGCCCGGCCAGGTCTTTGAAGAAGCGGCGTGCGGACGAAGGAAGCGCCCGCGCCTGTCCATTCGTGCTGATGAGTCTGGTGTCGCCGGAGCGAAAATCGGCGTATTGCTGCTCGATCGATGACGACGGTTTTTTTGGTCTAAACGCTACAACCGCCATAACCGCTATACTCCCTGCCTCGATATTAGCAGGTTGTCAAGCCAGGAGAACTTCAATGCCCTGCGCGCGCAACATCTCCTGATGTTCCGAAGCCAGCGCGGAATCCGTCACGACGCAATCCGCCACGTTCAGCGGCGCGACCTGCAGCATTGCGTTGCGTCCGAACTTGGTGTGGTCGGCGACGATGATGACCTTCCGCGCTACCTCGATCATCTTGCGTTCGGAACCCACCACAAGCGAATTCCCGTTGCTGAAACCGTCCGCGGTAATGCCGCCAGTGCCCATAATCAGCACATCCGCCGCGACGCCGCTCAGCATCTGTTCACACAGCGGACCCAGCGTCACGCGCAGCCGCGGATAGAAAAATCCGCCCGTCAGCGTCACTTCCATCTGGCGCTTGTCTTCGAACTCCATCGCGATGGGTACCGAGTTCGTGATGACGTGCAGCGAGCGATTGTTCAATTCGCGCGCCACCGCAGCTACGGTTGAGCCGCCATCGAGAATCACCGTCTGCCGGTCCTCGATCAGCGCCGCCGTCTTCACTGCGATGCGTCGTTTCTCATCCGCCTGGCGCGTGCTCTGCCAGTCGAAATCGAGACCCTGTTCACGATTCGCGTCCCGCCCGTTGCCGTCCCGCGTGCGGATCGACATCGCGCCGCCGTATACGCGCCGCAGCTCGCCTTCAGCCTCGAGCTGCACCAGATCGCGCCGGACAGAGGATTCCGAAGCATCCAACTCACGGCAAAGCGTCTCCAGATCGACGAACTCCTGCGCTTCCAGTAATGCGCGGATTTTGAGATGCCGTCCGGGCGCCTTCATCGGGCGATGAGCCTATTAATCAGGATTTTTTGTTGAGCGCAGCCATCACGGAGTCGGTTACCGACTTCACGATTGCTTCCACTTCGTTTGAAGACGCGCCGTTCGAAGGCGGGCCGCCGGAAATCGGACCCGGCACCACGGCAATTCCGCCGGGGAATTCCGGCAGATCGCACAGCGCGCATTCCTGCAGCGAATCGTGCCGCGCGTCCGGCAAATTCAGCTTCTTCTTGAGCGCCAGCAGATCGTCGCTCTTCTCGCCGGTGATGTGGGTGATCGGCGACCCCAACTGGTTCGCCAGCATCAGCGTCCAGCAGTAGGTGTCGGTGACTTCCACGTACCATTCGGCGTGCGTCACCGTATCGCCCCAGCAGATGATGCCGTGATTCGCCAGCAGCACCGTGTTGTGCTTTTTCACATACGGAATCACGGTTTCAGCGAACTTCTTCGTACCCGGCGTTTCATACGGCGAAAGCGCCACCTTGCCGACGAATACTTCGAACTCCGGAATCACGCAGGTAATCGGCACGCGGCCGGTGATCGCATAAGCCGTCGCATGCGCCGGATGGCAGTGCACGCAGGCCTTGGCTTCCGGAACCGCCTTGTAAATTTCCAGGTGCAGCAGGATTTCGCTGGTGCGCGCCGCGCTGCCGGCAAGCTGCTTGCCTTCGAGATCGACCAAACACATATCCGAAGTCTTCAGATCGGCCTTGCTGGTCAGGGTCGGGGTGCAGATCACCGCGTTTTCCGCGATGCGATACGAAATATTGCCGCCATTGCCGTCTACATACTGCCGCATCCACAGCTTGCGGCCTACGTCGACGATCTCCTGCTTGATCTTCTCGGCTTCCGGCGAATTCAGGATTTTGTCCCATTCGTTGCTGGAGAACGCCTGAGACGAACCACCGCCGCCGGTGCTGCAAGTTCCGGGACCGCAATCGTCGCAGCAGCCGCCCTTCACCGCCAGACCCTTCGCGGTCACCAGATCTTTCGCGGAAGGCGTGAGAATCGCGCGCGACTGCACCTGCAGTTCCTTCGCGCCGGCCTTCACCACATTCTGCACATCTTCGAGCGTGATCACGCGAAATTGAGTCAGATCGAAACTTTTCATGAACGCACCTTTTTCGTCTTCTTACCCTGAGGCTTCAGAGCCTCGCGCGGCGCAGCAGCCACTGGAGGAGCCTTCGCCGCCGGCGGAGCGTAGTGGCAATTCTCCACAATCAGGCAGCAATAGGCATCCACCGGAATATCGTTTGGATACCACGGACTCGCCGCCGTCCGCCCCTCCGCAAAACCCACCATCTGACCCACGCCCGCATTCAACTGATCGGCCGCAATCAGACACTTCCCGCCGCCCGGATCTCCCGCCGCCAGCCGCTCCGCGCTCACCGGCTCCAGAATCACCAGACGCAAACCTTCAATCGCCGGCGTCGCCAGATTCAGCGTCACCGTGCCGCGAACCACCCCGAGTCTCATGCGGGCCCCAACTCGGGATACACCGAATCCACAATTCCCATCACCGCCAGGCGCATCGGATTCGTATTCGCCGACGCCTTCCGCACGGACTCGTTATCCGTCGTCACCAGGACGAGCGAGCCAATCCGCGCGCCGATCATATCCGCGATTACCTGCGGCTCACCACTATCCGACCCATCGCCTTCCAGCCGCTGCGCAATCAGGAAACGGAACCCCTCAAGCGTTTCGTGCTTGACCGTTGAAGTCACCGTCCCATCAATGCGAGCCAGATACATTAAACGATTCTCAAAGCCCCGCGTCCCAGCACAATCTGACGCTCGCGAGTAAACGTCATCGGGGTCGTGATGCCTTCACCCGTCGGAGTTGCAATGCTGAAGCTGAGATACCCCGGGCTGTCGCTGCCCAGCGCCGCCGTACACGGCGCATTCTGAACGAACAGCGTCGTATTCATCGCCCGCGCCATCCGCGTCACCACGTCCATGTTGTTCGAATGCACTACCGCCGTATGCCGGTAGCCATGCTCCGCTTCCACGGACGCCGCAATCCCAGCATCCGCGTTCGGCACGCGCACAATCGGGATGAACGGCATCATCTGCTCTTCCACCACGAACGCATGATCGGCTTTCGTCTCGCCGAACAGCAGATCGACCCCCGCCGGAACCTGCACACCCGCCGCCGCCGCGAGTTCGGAAACATTCTTGCCCACCAGATCGCGCTTCAGATGGGCGCGCCCGCAGCCCTTGCCGGGTCCATCGAACTTAAACGCCGCTTCGGAAAGTCGCTCCACAGCCGCCGCATCCAGCTCGAACGCGCCCGCGCGCTTCATCGCCGCGCGGAACTGATCGAACACGCTTTCCACCACAAAAACTTCCTTCTCGCCAATGCAGAGCAGATTGTTATCGAAACCCGCGCCCGCAATGATCGACTTCGCCGCGTGATACAGATCCGCCGTCTCATCCACCAGCACCGGAGGATTACCCGGACCCGCCGCGATCACGCGTTTGCCGGATTTCGACGCCGCCTTCACCACAAACGGTCCGCCGGTCACGCAGAGCAGCGCAATCCCGGGATGGTGGAACATCTCTTCGGCCGATTTGATCGTCGGGTCCGCCATCGTCGTGATCATGTTCGCAACGCCGGTCGCGCGCTCGATCTCACGGTTGAACGCCCGCAGCGCCATCGCCGCGCACTTCGATCCAGCCGGATGCGGACAGAACACCGCCGTGTTCCCCGCCGAGATCACGTTGATCGCGTTGCTCGCCATCGTCGGGATGGAGTGAGTCGCCGGCAGCGCCATGCCGATCACGCCCCACGGCGCGCGCTCAATCAGACAGAGACCGGTGGAATCCGCGCGAACATCGCTGCGCATGGCTTCCGTGCCCAGCACCTGCTTCACAATCTTGAGCTTCTCGATCTTGTGGTCCAGGCGGCCGATTTTGGTCTCGTCCATCTCCTGGCGGCCCCAGTCGTCGGCGTTCTCTTCGCACATGCGCTTGATGATCGCCACCGCTTTGGCCCGCTCGTCGAGACTGAGCTGCCCCACCTTCAACTGCGCCGCCGCGGCCGCTTTCACCGCATCGTCCACCGTCGGAAAAACACCGTCCCGAATCTCAGCGCCCGAACTCACCGGCGCCGTCTGCTGCATCTGCGCCTGCAGCCGCGCCACCACTTCGCGCGTAATCTCTGCGACTAAATCCTGATTCAGTGTCATGGCTTCTCTGCTTTAATCGCGAAGCCTCACGGCTTCTGCACCGTTGTTCCTTCGACTTCCACCGAATCCACAATCCCGACGATCACCGCATCCACCGGCGCCTGCTTCGTCGCGGGAGTCAGGCGCGCGGAACTGCCCTGCGTAAACATCACGCATTCGCCAATCCCCGCGCCCAGACTATCGACCGCCACGATCGAACTGCCAGACATCACCAGCGCCTTGTCTTTATTGATGTACGGCTGGATCAACAGCAGCTTCATCCCGTTAAATTCGGGACTCTTCTGCGTCGCGACCACAGTACCGATCACCTTCGCCAGAAACATGAATCCTCTTGCGTTCCTTCAGCAGCAATTACTTCGGCAGCACGATTCCGAGATCGTCATGCGGACGCGGGATCACGTGCACGCTCACCAGTTCGCCCACGGGACGCGCCGCCGCCGCGCCGGCGTCCACCGCCGCTTTCACGCTCGACACATCGCCCGCCACGAACGCCGTGCAGAAACCGCTGCCGACCTTGCGCCAGCCCTTGTACTGCACCTTCGCCGCCTTCAGCATCGCGTCCGTCGCGATCACCAGGGCCACAAGGCCCTTCGTTTCGATCATTCCAATCGCCTGGTTTTCCATGTCGTTTCTCTCCTGCGCT
>CAZWTH010000109.1:0-3323 GCA_964636715.1 uncultured Solibacteraceae bacterium
GATCTTGTCGCGAATCTGGTTGATGAAGATCAGGCAGGTTTTGGACTTGGAGACGATGCCGGTGAGTTTGCGGAGCGCCTGAGACATCAGGCGGGCCTGAAGACCCATGTGGGAATCGCCCATTTCGCCTTCGAGTTCGGCTTTGGGCACGAGGGCGGCGACGGAATCGACGACGATGACGTCGAGCGCGGCGCATTGCACGAGCGCCGCGGTGATTTCGAGGGCCTGCTCGCCGTGATCGGGCTGGGAGACGAGGAGATTATCGATATCGACGCCGAGCTTGCGGGCGTAGATGGGATCGAGGGCGTGTTCAGCATCGACGAAGGCCGCGGCGCCGCCGTTGCGCTGCGCCTGGGCGATGGCCTGGAGGGCCATGGTGGTTTTGCCGGAGGATTCGGGGCCGAAGATTTCGATCACACGGCCGCGGGGGAAGCCGCCGACGCCCAGGGCGGCATCGAGCGAGAGGCAGCCGGATGAGATGACCGCGACGGGGACGGCGTTATCGGCTCCGAGGCGCAGGACCGCGCCTTTGCCGAATTGCTTGTCCATTGCGAGAAGAGCCTGATCGATGGCTCGCCGCCGTTCTGCTTCTGTCATTTCGCCTCCTTGAGATACAGTTCGCTCCTGATTAGAGGCGGTTTGGCGGATTCTTCTCACATTTTTCGGCGCCGCGCGTGATAGTCTCACTGGAACGGAGATTTCTATGCGGAAAATCATGCTGGCATTGCTGCTGACGGCGCTGTGCGCCGCGCAGACGGGGACGCTCAATGGCATCGACACCACGGTTCTCGATACGACGTGCAAGCCGTGCCAGGATTTCTATCGCTACGCAACAGGCGCCTGGCAAGACAAGAATCCGATCCCGGCGGACCGGTCGCGGTGGGGAACGTTCGATGAGCTGAATGAAGCGAACCTGGAGAGGATGCGGACGATTCTGGAGGCGTCGGCGGCGCCGGGCGTGACGGGGGATCAGAAGCGGCTGGGGGATTTCTATTCGGCGTGCATGAATACGGCGGCGATCGATGCGGTGGGGACGAAGCCGATCGAGACGGAACTGGCGCGGATTGCGGCGATCGGAACCCGGCAGGAGCTGGTGGCATATCTGATTACTCTGCAAACGAGCGGGGACCTGACGCCGCTGGGGATCGGTCCGGTGTCCGATCCGGACGATGCGAATCAAGTGATCGCTGGAACCGGAAGCGGCGGACTTTCGTTGCCGGATCGTGACTATTACTTTCGCGACGACGCAGCGACGCGGAAGATTCGCGAGGCGTTTCTGGAATACGTCACGAAGATATCGGAACTGCTCGGCGATAAACCGGAGGCGGCCGCCGCCAGCGCGAAAACGGTGTTCGATTTCGAGAGCACGCTGGCGAATGCGACGCTGACGCGGGCGGCGCGAAGGGATCCTTATCAGCGGACCCATAAGATGGATTTCGAAAAGCTGAAGGCGCTGGCCCCGGTCTATGACTGGCAGGGCGCTTACGCGCTGCTGAAGATTCCGGCCGCGATTCCGGTCAATGTCGTGCAGCCGGATCTGGTGAAGGCATATGGCCGGCAGATCGAATCGGCGCCGCTCGACGCGTGGAAAACATGGCTGCGGTGGCTGCTGGTGAATAATCGCGCGCCTTATCTGGCGAAGCCGTTCTTCGATGAAGCGTTCTGGTTCAACAGCACGGTGCTGAGCGGCGTTACGCAACAGCGTCCACGATGGAAGACCTGCGCGGCGGCGTCCGATGTGGCGCTGGGAGATGCGCTGGGGAAGCTCTACATAGCGAAGTATTTTCCGGCGGAATCGCAGCGGCGGATGGCGGAGCTGATTGGGAATCTGCGGACGGCGCTGGGGAAGGAGCTTCGCGAGGCCGACTGGCTGGCGCCGGAGACGCGGCAGAATGCGTTACGGAAACTGGGGTCGTTTGATGCGCGCATTGGCGGCACCGTGAAGTGGCGGGATTATGGCGATGTGTCGGTAGCGCGCGGCGAGTATCTGGCCGGCAAAGAATCGACGGTGCGGGCGTCGACGGCGTATGACGTGAGCCAGATCGGAAAACCGCTCGACCGGACGGAGTGGAGCATGACGCCGCCGACTGTCAACGCTTACTACTCTTCACAGCGGAACAATATTACTTTTCCGGCGGGGATTCTGCAGCCGCCGTTCTTCGATCCGAAGGCGGATGACGCGGAGAACTATGGAGCGATCGGCGCGGTGATCGGGCATGAGATGGGGCACGGGTTCGACGATCAGGGGGCGAAGTTCGACGCGGATGGAAACCTGAAGGACTGGTGGACGGCGGCGGACAAAACGAATTTTCAGGCGCGGGCGTCGTGCATCGTGAATCAGTTCGATTCGATCGATGTGGGCGATGGGCAGCATCATAACGGGAAGCTGGTGACGGGTGAGGCGATGGGCGATCTGAATGGGTTGCGGCTGGCGTATCAGGCTTATCATGAATCGCTGCATGGGAAGCCGGCGCCGGTGATCGATGGGTTTACGGGGGATCAGCGGTTTTTCCTGGCGATTGCGCGGGTGTGGGCGCAGAATCAGCGTCCTGCCGCGATGACGAAGCAACTGGCGACGGATCCGCATCCGCTGGCGAAGTATCGGGTGAACGCAACGCTGCAGAATATGCCGGAGTTTCATGCGGCGTTTCAGTGTAAGCAGGGCGATGCGATGGTGCGGCCGGCGGCGGAGCAGTGCAGGTTGTGGTGAGTTAAGAGGCCCGCGTCCCGTAGCGCTCGGCGCTGCGGGCTCGGGCCTTTGCGGCTTCTTCTTCGCGGTTTTTTGGTGGGGCCGTCGTTTCGAGATTTTCGATTAGTTCGGATGAGATGCGGGCGATTTGTGCGACTGCGTCGTTGAAGGGCGCTTCGTTTCCCTTCGACGGCTTTACGAAGCCGCTGATTTTTCGTACGAACTGCAGCGAGGCCGCGTGGATTTCGTCTTCCGTGCTCGGTGGTTCGAAATTAAACAGCGGCCGGATGTTGCGGCACATCAGTTAGTCCTCGTCTGATCGCAGTTTCGCCAGGACCGTGAGGTCTTCGAGGGTAGTCGTGTCGCCTTTCACGTCGCCGCCGGAGGCGAGCTCGCGCAGGAGGCGGCGCATGATTTTTCCGCTGCGGGTTTTGGGGAGAGCGTCGGTGACGCGGATGTCATCCGGCTTCGCAAGAGAGCCGATTTCTTTGCCGACCCAGGCGCGCAGTTCCGCTTCGAGAGCGGGCGTGGTTTCGTTGCCGAGCTGGAGGGTGACGAAGGCGACGATGCCCTGGCCTTTGATTTCGTCTGGGCGGCCGACGACCGCGGCTTCCGCGACTTTGGCATGCGCGAC
>CAZWTH010000110.1:0-3554 GCA_964636715.1 uncultured Solibacteraceae bacterium
GAGCGTCGCGTAGCTTTCGGCGCTGGCGCCAGTTACGGTGCGCCCTTCTCCCACAAGCCATGCATGCGCGATGAAGTTGCCATCGCGCTTCGCCATCCCGACATACATCGTGCTCGGAATCCCGCGGCGGCGCAGCATCCAGCGCCCGGCAACCGCCTGTTCCAGACACATGCTCCGCCACCAGGTGTGCCGCGCGACGCGGGCCAGCATATCCCCGATTGGAATTCCTCTGGATCCGCCGGGTTCTTCCCGCGGAGCGGGGATCGTTTCGTCCGGCGCGCCCGCCACCCGCGTCCCGCCGATCCGGGCGACCAGATCTCTTTCGTTTCCGAAGCGGATCAGAATGCGCGCCGCGGCCAGCATGACGAGCGCCTCCACCGCGAGCGCTTTTCGGCTCCACGGCATCCGCGCCACCACCCGCAGTTTACGCCTCCACCGTCTCCATGAGTTTGGCATCGATCAACTGTCCGACAAACGCCCTTACTTCCCGCTGACAGGTTTCGGCATCCACGTCGTACTCCTCCAGGAGTTTCGCGCAGGCCGCGGGAATCGTCATATTCTCATCGATCAGCAGCCGCCAGATTTGAGTCCCAATTCCGTCCACGCCGTAATAAAAGCTGGTCTCCAGATTGAGAGCGACGAGCTCGTCTTCAATCTGGTTGGTGGTTACGTGGAACGGGCACGAAAAATGCGCGTTATCGCTGAGTTGCGTCACATCCATATTGTTTCAGAAATCAGGGTGCGTTTCAGTCGCCGGGCGTTTCAACCGCCCAAAGCCGCGAGCGCTCCCTGGAGTTCGCTTCGCGTATGGCCGTCGCCGCTCGACGCCGTTACGTCAATCCCCCGCCGGTAAAGGTCCTTTGCTTCCTCGATGCGGCCCAGTTTTTCCAGCGTCTGCCCGCCATGAAAATAACCCGCCGCATAGGCGGGATTATATTCGAGGAGTTTGGCGAATTGTTCGGCGGCCGATTCCAGATAGCCGGCGTTCACATACTCCATGGCAAGGCCGTAGCGGCCGAACGCGCTCGCGGGATCCTGCTCCACCATCGACCTGAGAATCTCTGCCCGATTGCCCGCCATCGCTACTGCTACTATAGCGTCCAGCAATGGCTTGCCCGCTGTTCATTCCTTCGCCGGCGCCGGGCGGTTCGGCGACGATATCCGCGGGCCGGTGCGCCGCCAGCCCGGAGGCGGAAATCGAACCGGACACGCTCCGTTGCTGCTGCAATCGGGGGTATGCGCGCCGCCACTGCGACCGCGCCGCGCAGGCGGATTCCGATGCCATACGCGTGTTGGTCCGCGCGGATGATGGACTTTCTGTCCAGGTCGCATGGGCCATCGAACGCGATCATCATCCGGTAGCGGTGGGTGTGGAAACCGTCGAGGTTGTTGCCGGAGAGATCAATCCGGCAGGCAGCCTGACCGCGCTCGCGGCTCAGGTGCGCGCCTGCGCGGCAACCTATGCGCGCCAGACGCACAGGCGCCCCGGTCCGCCGCCTCAAAACGCCGCGGCGGCGCATCTATAAACCGGAGCACTCATCGTGGAAGGACGCTTCGTCAGAGAATCGGCATCGGAATATTCAGAGCTGGCATTGCCCAATGACGCCAACGGGCTTGGCAATCTTCTGGGCGGCAAAATCATGCACCTGGTGGATCTGGCGGGCGCGATTGCGGCGATCAAGCACTCGCGCAGTCCTGTTGTCACGGCCTCGGTGGATCACATGGATTTCATTCAGCCCGTACACATCGGCCAGCTTGTGCGGCTGCGCGCAAGCGTGAACCGCGCCTTCCGGACTTCGATGGAAGTGGGCGTCAAAGTGTGGGTGGAGGACTTGATTCGCGGTGAAGAGCTGCACGTCTCCTCCGCATTTCTTACGTTTGTCGCTGTGACGAAAGAAGGCGAGCGCGTACTCGTGCCGCCTGTCATCCCAGAGACGGACGATGAGAAACGCCGCTATGAACGCGCGGGTGCGCGGCGCGAGCTCCGGCTCGCCCAGCGACGGACAGCCTAAGCGTTCAGCGCCTACTCTTCCTTATACATGTATTTGATGTTGCTCTTGTAGACGAGGACGTTCGGTTCGCCGTCGCGATTCACTTTGAGGCACGAGCGGTCATACCACTCGATGCTTCCCTTGAGGACTTCACCGTCCTTGAGGGTGATCACCATCCGGGTCTTCGCCTGCATCTGCTTGACGTAGTAAAAATTTTCCGCGTTGGTCTGATCCGGCGGCGTGGGGCGCTTCTGCTGCGCCTTGCGGGGCTGCTCCATCTTCTCTTTCATTTCGTTGAAGGATGGGCGGATCAACTTGCGGTTCGGGGAGTCCACAGGAATTCCTTTCATTCCATGGAAGCCGGTTTCCAGCGCGGGGAATGCAGAATGCTCTGGAAATCGTCAGGGCGCTTCCGGTCTTTTCACCATAAATAACACACCCGGTTTCGCGGATAAATCCGTGACTGGAAGAGCGTCTTCACGCGCAACGCAGCGTTATCATAATCGCCAGGAATGAAGCGCCGCACTTTCCTTCAGGCGGCGGGCACGGCGGCGGGCCTCGGCATGGAATTCGGGCCGCCGGCTTTTGCCCAGAAGCCGCCCGCGCCCGTCACCATCGTTCTCAATCTGTCCGATCCCGTTGCGTCCTCACCACCCGCGAAGTGGGCCGTCACGGAGTTGTTCAACCGGCTGCAGGCGCACGGCGTTCTGGTCCGGCTGGTGGGTTCGGTGGCGGAAGCGGGACGGGGAGAGATCTGCATCGTCGTCAGCGGACCGGCATTCACAGCGCCCGCCGTCATGCCTGCGGGCGCGCGGCCCCCCGCGGCTCCGGAATCGTTTTCGATTGCGAATGCGAGCGTGAGCGGACGGCGCGTCATTGTTGCCGCGGGCCGCGATGCGCGCGGAATCGTCTACGCACTGCTCGAGCTGGCTGATCGCGCCGACTATGAGGAATCGCTCGAGACCGCATTGCGGATTCAGCCGCGAATCGCAGAGCAGCCGGCGAACCGTGTTCGCAGCGTATTGAAGCCGTTCGTTAGTGAAGTGGAAGATAAGCCGTGGTTCTACGATCGCGGCGCATGGAACGACTATCTGACGATGCTGGCCACGCATCGTTTCAACCGGCTGAACCTCAGTTTTGGAATTGGTTACGATTTTGTGAACGAAATTCGCGATTCGTATTTCCACTTTGCGTACCCCTTTTTCCTGAATGTCCCCGGATATTAGGGAGAGGTCAGTATTGTAAAGGCTCCTTCCGAAAAGCCGGTTTTACTCACCGATAAAGAACGCGACCGTAATCTCAGCTTGTTGCAATACATCAGCGCCGCGGCGGCCGATCGGGGCCTTGATTTCCAGTTGGGCCTCTGGACGCACGCATGGAATTTCGATGAGGCTCCCAACGCCACGCACCGCATCCACGGCCTGACGCGCGCCACGCACGCGCCCTATTGCCGCGATGCGCTGCACGCATTGCTCGTGGCCTGCCCCGCGATCACCGGCGTGACGTTGCGGACGCACGGCGAAAGCGGCGTGCCGGAGCAAAGCTACGCCTTCTGGAAAACCG
>CAZWTH010000111.1:0-20300 GCA_964636715.1 uncultured Solibacteraceae bacterium
TCAGGTGATACTTCAAATCGAATACCGCGTGCGCGCTTTGCCTGTATTCCGCCATTCCTCCTATTCTCGTAGCGTGGAACGGGCTGCTCAAGCTGACCGCCTAAAAGGCGGTGGGCTTAGACCCGGCGATGGATACTAAATTCGACTGAGCGGTTCTCAGCCCAGTTGTGGCCGGCGCCACCACAGTTATCAGGATGGAACTGCTTTAGCCGGCGCGCATAACACCCCGGCGCGCAAATTGCTAAGATGCCGCCATGCGCTTTATTCTCCCGGCCATCCTGGCTCTCACCGGAATCGCCGGGGCGCAGTCGAACCCCGAGACTTCACCTTCTTACGTCGCATCGATCAAACCCGCCAGCGGAGCCCCCGGCGGATTCTGGATTACTCCCGGTCTCTTCCGCGCAATTAATGTGACCGCCAGATTTCTCATCGCGATCGGCTACGGATTGCAGACCTGGCAGATTACCGGCGGCCCGGGCTGGCTCGATTCCGACCGCTTCGATGTCGAAGCGCGGCTTGAAAATGAGCATGCCGATAAGGGGCGGGAGAGTTCAATGATCAAGGCCCTCCTGGCGGACCGGTTTCTCCTCGTGCTTCATCCGGACACGGATGACGCCTCCATTTATGCGCTCGAAGTCGGAGTCAACGGGCCAAACCGGCTCAATCTGAAATCCTCGGAGGCCTCCGAAAAGCTTTCGATGGATTTCCGGGCAGCCAGTCTCAACGGCACAGCCGTACCCATCAAACTATTCGCCAGTCTTATCGCAACCCGGTTGGGCCGGAACGTCATTGATCGGACCCAGCTGACCGGCCAATACGATATCCATTTGAAATGGACTCCCGACGCCGCCCTGGCTCGGCCATCCGAAGCGGCGACGCTCCCGGAGCCGATAGATTCCTCCGGTCCTTCCCTGCTCACCGCGATTCAGGAGCAGCTCGGTCTCATCCTTCGGTCAGTCAGAGGCCCGTCCGGATTTCTGGTAGTGGATCGCGTGGAAAAGCCGTCGGCGAACTGAAGTAAAAATCGAGATATCATGACATTTCCGGGGTACACACCTATGAAGAAAATACTGACTTATTCATTCGCGTTTCTGCTGCTGCAGGCCGGCGCGCTGTTCGGCCAGACTTTTGCCGGCACGTGGCAAGGCGCGCTGAAGGTTCCCCAGGCGCCCAACGGCGAATTGCGCACCGTTGTCAAGATCTCGACTACGGACGCGGATAAGCTGACGGCGGTGTTCTACAGCATCGATCAGGGCGGGCAGCCGATTTCGGCCACGACGATCACAGCCAGCGGTTCCAATCTGAAAATGACCTTTGTTCCGATGAACGGGACTTATGAAGGCAAACTCAGCGCCGACGAAAAAACGATCACGGGCACATGGTCGCAGGGCGCGGCTCAGCCGCTGATTCTGACCCGCGCCACGCCTGAAACCGCATGGACGATTCCAACGCCGCCGCCACCGCCCGTGCGCATGGCCGCCGACGCGAAACCGGGGTTTGAAGTGGCCATGATCAACCCGAGCGATCCGAACAAGCCGGGCAAACTATTTACCGTGAGAGGGCCGTACATAGTCACGGTAAATACGACGCTGAACGATCTCATCAGCCAGGCTTATGACCTCCATACGAAGCAGATCTCGGGCGGTCCATCCTGGATGGATTCCGATAAGTACGATCTGGAGATAAAACCGGACGTGCCCGGCCAGCCCAATATCGCCCAGTTAAAAGTCATCCTTCACAAAGTGCTGGTGAGCCGCTTCCAGCTCAAGTTTCATCAGGAGAAGAAGGAACTCTCCGTCTACGCGATCACCGTATCGAAAGGTGGTTCCAAACTAACGAAGAGCCAGTCCGATCCCAACGGTCTTCCCGGTCTGTTCTTCGGAAGAGGAACGCCCGGAGTGAACTTTAACGTCCGGAACGCGACGATCCAGGAAGTGGGTCACACGCTGCAGGGTTCCATCCTGGATAGACCGGTCGTCGACCAGACAGGCCTTACGGATAAATACGATTTCACGCTGAAATTCACGCCCGGCGCCCAGATGACTTTTTTCGGCCCGCAAGCGGCGGCTGCCGAGGCCCTCGATGCGCCGCCTGACGTGTTTGCCGCATTCGAGCAGCAACTGGGATTGAAGCTCAGTCCCACGAAGGCCCCGGCTGACGTGATGGTGATCGATCAGGTGGAGAAGCCTTCCGCAAATTGACCCCTGCACGCCCCGAGCATCCGCACGTCAACACTGTGTGACATCGATCGCGCGATTGCCCGCGCTTGCGCTCCTTGCCGGATTACCGATTCTGGCGCAGCCTTCCACTTTCGAAGCAGCCTCCGTCCAGGCGGCGGATCCCAAATCGGCGCCGGTGAACAGGTCTACTCTTCGAGGCGGTCCTGGAACGGCTGATCCCGGCCGGATCTCTTACGCGAACGTAACGCTCGAGAGCTTGCTCATCCTCGCTTACGGCGCGGACTGCAAGGTCCAGCAGGACGATTGCGATCAGATCGCCGGGCCCGCATGGCTGCGATCGAACCGGTACAACATTCAGGCGAAGATCCCCGCCGGCGCGACGGCGGAACAGTTTCGAACCATGCTGCAGAACCTTCTCACCGAGCGATTTCGGATGGTACTTCATCATGAGACTCGCGCCCTTCCGGGCTATAACCTGACGCTGGCGAAGAGCGGGTCCAGACTTACTGCATCTCCTCCGTCAGAACTGGGAACCGGCGATCCCGCCGGGCCGCTCGTGAAGTATGGCGCCCCCGGTGAATACGGGAAACTTCTGCGCCCGGGCTTTCTGGTGTTTCCCTATAAGGGAACAAGGTCGACGGCCAATCACGCCATCGGCAGAGAGCAAAGTCTGGCGGAAATCACAAAGCTGCTGACCGAGCTGATGAACACCCATATCGTGGATAAAACCGGCCTGGCCGGTAAATACGATTTCACGATTGACTGGGTGCCGGATGGCGTGACGATGATCCAGGAAGCAGACGGACCCGAGATCGCGCCGCCGCATGGTATTCCGACGGCAATTGAAGACCAGCTCGGGCTGAAACTGGTGAAAACTACACTCCCGCTCGATACGATCGTCGTCGATAGCGCGGATAAGATACCGGCGAGTAACTGACCGCTATTGCAGGTTGGCGGGCTTTCCGCCGCTGTCCTTGCTGCGTTGCGCGGCGTCCATGAAAGCGAAAATTTCGAGTGTCTCGGAATTGGGAACCGGAGGAATGCCAGTCTTAAAGAACTCCCCGATTTTCGCGTCCAAAGCGGCGTAATCCACTTTCACCGGATGGTCCACCACTGCATCGCGACCGCGGAACGCCACCACGCCGTAATCGCTGTAAGGGCGCGAAACGCGGGCCTCGCCAATGCGCCCATCCTTCCACACGCCCACCACCACATCGGAATCGCGCGAAGAAGTCTGCGTTACAGTCACACAGCCCGGTCCCATCATGGCGTAAAGCATTTCAACGGCATGAATACCGTACCAGGAAAGGGACAACTGATGGTGTTCTTCGAGTGGCCCAGGTCCCCACACGCTGACGCCCGTGTTATCGGGAGACTTCACGCTCGTCAGATCGGAATAGCGCAGGCTGGAGGAACTGAACCACGCCACACCCGCTTCTTTCGCTAAACGCGCGATCTCCCGCGCATCCGCCAGAGTGGAGGCCAGCGGCTTATCGATGAATAGCGGCTTGTGCGCGGCAATCACCTGCCGGGCCTGCTCCAGGTGTTTGCGGCCGTCCCCGCTTTCGAGCAGCACGCCATCCACCATGGAACAGAGGGTAGCGATGTCGGGCACAAGTTGTACGCCGTACGTATCGTGTACTTGTTTCGCGAAGCCCTCCACGCGCGTGGCACTGTCCGGAATATCCGGGCTGCCGCCCTTGTACGCGGCTACAACGTGAAACCCGGGCACAAAACCGGGCGCGGTGGGGTCATTGAATTCCCTGGTGAAGACGGGAACGTGGGACGTATCGGTTCCGATAATGCCGAGACGGAAATCGGCGGCATTCGCCGACAGTCCGCAGATCAGGAGCAGCAGACCGAACTGGAAATACTTTGTCATGGAAACTCTACTTCGCCGCAGGCCAGCGGGTATCGATCGGCTTCGAGGAATCGGCCTTGATGTTAAGAATCGCGCAGTGATGGTAAGTGAAGCCGCCGTCCTTGTTGAGACCATGCTGCTCCATGAACTGAATGACCTGCAGAATACAGGACGGACAGTTGATATTGGGGATCTGCACGTCGGTTTCCCAGGGGTCGGCCATTTTCGCCGCATGCTGCCAGAGACCGTCAGCGAGAACCGGCGGTTTGGGATTCATATCGAACTTTGCCGACACGGAGACCGGTCCGCGGTCGGTATCGCGCGTGGTCGCTTCGGGATCGCCCGGCAATTCGGATTTCGAATTCACCGCGAGCGCGATCCGGTAAAAGCCGGGATGATAGACCGTCTCCTGCACTTTAATATGGAGCGGTTGCCCGCCCTGCACGTCGGTCACTGCGTTGGTGGGAGTTCCGGCGTTCGCGGAAGTGCCGCCGCAGGGTCCCAGTTTCTGCGGATCGCCGAGCTGGTTTTCCTCGATCCACGAAGAAGGCGCGAGCAGCCGGAAGTGGCCCGATGCAAGGGGCGCGAGGATCGCGCACCCACCGAGCGCGAGGAGAAAACCGAAGTTTCTTTTCATATTGAATAGTAATGCGCGCATTCACGCCCTTCATCCGTCAAAAGCTGTACAATCGAACCGGATTCTCCACCAGTATCTTCTTCCGTACCCCCGCGTCCGGCGCCCACAACGGAAGCTGATTCAGCAGCAGACCATCGTCAATCTGCAACAGCGGCGTTACCTCCGTCGCCGGATGACCAGGCCGAATGGTGGTATCGGGATGCGGCCAGTCCGTGCCCCACAAGACGCGATCCGGGTTCGCGGAGATCAGCGCACGAGCCAGCGGCGCGGCATCCTGGTAATCCGGCGCCTTCGATGACGCTCGATACGCCCCCGACACCTTGACATAGGCGTGACCGGATCGCAGCAAATCCAGCAGGTCCGAAAAGCCTGGCTGCTGCAACCCCGCCGTCGCTTTCGCGCCGCCGAAATGATCGAACACTACCGGCACGCCGGATCCCGCCACCAGATCGCGGATCGCGGCGATCACATTCGGAGTCGTAAACATCTGCACGTGCCAGCCGAGACTCTTCGCCTGCTTCAACGCCCATTCCAGACGGCGCCGCCCCGAGACCGGATCGTTCTGCCCGCCCGTCGCAAGATTGATGCGCATGCCGCGGAAACCCGCTTTCGCCAGCCGGTCCATTTCCGCCGCCGGAGTTTTTTCGTCGACCACCGCGATGCCCCGCGCATTCGCGCCTCGCGCCTTCATGCCGAACAACGTGGCCGAATTGTCGGTCCCGTAGACGCTCGGCGTCACGATCACCACCCGCCGGATATGCAAAGCCTCATGCAGCTTTTTCATTTCCTCCGGCAATGCCGATTCCGGCGTATACGTCCGCCCCGCGAACCACGGGAACTGCGCGGCGTCGCCGAAGATATGCGTGTGGCAATCGCAAGCATCCGCCGGCACGGCAAAGTTCACCGCGGTATGAGGCTGCGCCGCGGCCCCGAATAGTGGCCGCGCCGCCGCTATTCCTCCCATCGCCAGCGCCGCGCGGCGCGTCATCTCAGTTCGGGAACGGTTTCTCAACATGATGCGATACATTTTAATGCGAATGCTTCGGAAGAACGCAAGTCTCTCTCTGCTCCTGAGCGCATCGCTTCTGGCGCAGAGCCCGAAAGCATTCGACGTCGCCTCGATGAAGCCCACCGATCCGGCTCTCGTTCGCACAACCCCGCTGCGTATGGACACGCTTCCAGGCGGACGCTTTGTCGCCCGGAACGTCGCGCTTCGCGTGCTCATCGCCTTCGCGTGGGACGTCCGCGATCAGAATCTCTCCGGCGCTCCGGCATGGTTCGAAGACCCATACGACATCGATGCCGTGGCGACAGGCGCAGGCGAGATGACCGCGGAAGAACTTAGACCGAACGTGGTTTCTCTGCTTCAGGATCGGATGAAACTCACTGCTCACACGGAACAGCGGCAGGTGACCATCTATGCCCTGACCATCGCCCCAGGCGGACTCAAGCTGAAACCCAGCGCGACCGAAGCGCCGCCGTCAGGCGGCTTTCGGGAGCGAACGCGAATGTCGCTCCGCAACGCCACCATGCAATACATCGCCGGTACGCTATCGAGGCATCCTGATGTTCATACGAAAGTGATCGACGAAACCGGCATCTCCGACCAGTTCGATCTCGAAATGGACTGGCGCAGCGTCACCGCCGCCCAAAACACGGCCTCCGCCGCTGACACCCCGGATTCCATCTTCTCCATCGTTCAGCAACTCGGCCTCCGGCTCACGCCCGAAAAAGGCAACGAAGACTTCCTCGTCATCGATCACGCCGAGCGTCCCTCGCCGGATTGATCAGTTCGCCGACGGCTTCTCCACATGATCGATCACATAAGTCTCGACCGAGAGCTTATGCGATTCGAGCTTCAGCCCCAGCTCTCCCTGAATCGCCGCCAGGATGATGCCGTTGTTGTTGTCGAAGCTGGTGGTCATCGTCTTCTCACCCGTCGGCAAATATGCAGTGAAGTCCAGCACGAAGTCGTAGCGTCCCGCCAGCCCCGTGTGGTCCACCACCGGCATTCGCAGCGGCTGCGAAATGAAATCGGCGAATTGCCGCATTGTCATTGCCTTCGCGATCGTGCTGATGGCCGTATTCTCCCGCGAGGGCTTTTCCTCCGGCGCGGCTTCCTTCATCCTGCTCCCGCCCTTTGCCACCGTCATCTCATAGGCTGTCAGTTCCTTCTGTTCGTGGTGGAACTCCAGCCCGAAGCGCTCTCTCAGCAGCGCCTGCATCATGAGCTTCAGTTGATCTATCGAAATCGGCTGCTCCGTCCGCGCCACGATGTCATAGCGATTGTTCTGAATCCACTCCGGCCCCACGATCTGATTCTCCTGAATCCCCCACGCCCACTCCATGCACGACGTGAGCAGCACATCGCGCATCGTCACGCTTTCGGGCGTCGTCTGAATCGCGCCATCGTGCTCGAACGCCACCTCCGCCGCGCTCGGCCGGATCGAAGCAGCCGTAAACCCCGCGGGCGCCTGTCCCCACGCGGAGAACGCGAATGCTACTCCGCTAATTAGCCGCAGGGCGTTCCGCATGATCGATCACCATCACTTCCATTGGAATTTTCCGCGCTTCCAGCTTCAAACCGAGTTGCTCTTCGAGTCCGTTCAGAACCATGCCCGCCACATCCGGCTCCTGCCCCGGCGCGAGATTGGGCGGCAGATACTGCATCAGATCGAATTTGAAATCGTATTGACCATCGAGACCCGTCGCGTCCTGCACCGGCCTGCCCATCGGCCCGGAAAGAAAATCCGCCAGCATTTTCATCGTGGCGAATTGCGCGACCAGCGTTCCCTTCCCGTTCATGGATGGCCGCCCTTCCCCCACGGAACGCTGAAACTTCGGCCCGCTCTTCGCCTGCAATAGCGCGTACGACGTGATATCCCGGGTCTCGCGATGCAGCCGCAGATGGAATCGCTCCGTGAGCAACCCCTGAAGCATCTGCTTCATTTGCTCCTGACTGGTAAACGGCGCGCCCGCTTTGGCCACAATGTCAAATCGCTCGCCATCGAGCTGGTTCGATCCGGCGATCTGACTATCCTGGAGATCGTACGCCAGCTTCAACGCAATGCGAAGCGTGACGTTCGACATGGTGAGGCTGTCCGCTGTCGCGCCAATCCGGTTACCGCCTGTGCCCGCCTGGCTCGGCTTAACCGTTGCGGCGTCGAATGACTGGCCATAGGCCAGCGCACCAGTCAAAATCACGGCCGCGAAAGCCGTCTTTGCTCTCCTCATTGAGGGGAGAAACGAAACCGCTAGCGCAAAAGTTCGTCGAATTGACGCCGCAATTCCGAAACTTCTTCCCGCAGCTTCGCCACTTCAGCTTCCAGCGCCGCCACCCGGTCCGCGGAACCCCCGGCCGTCTCCGGCCCACCGCCTGCAGCCGGTCCGGAAAATTCTACCGGCCCGCCCAGCGTTTGCGCCCACCGAGGCTCCTTCATTCCGGGCCCCGCCGACAGCTTCCGGGTCAGCGCGCCATCCTCCCGCGCCGCCATTTTCTCCAGGACCGTCTCCACTTCTTCCAGATCGGCGAAATCGTACACTCGCTCCGTGCGGCCCTTGATCTCCCCGAGAGTCTGCGGCCCCCGCAGCAACAATACGCAGAGAATCGCGGATTCGCGCCGCCCCAGATTGAGCTTTTCCGTATACCGCTGCGCGTATTTCGAAACCCGGCCGTTGCCGAAGATCTCCGCCGCCATCCCCTTCGCCTTCAGTCCGTCGAGCGCAAACCGTACATCATCCTCGCCATAGCTCACTACCGGCCAGCGGTTCGACTTCTGATTGCACGCCGCGAGCAGGCTGTTCAGCGTGAGCGGGTAATACTCCGGAGTAGTAGCCTCCTTTTCGAGTAAGGCCCCCAAAACGCGCGCCTCTTCACCTGTTAAAACGCTCATAGATCGGATGTTAACGCCTGAGCCGATATCCAATGGGAATATTGGCTGCCGCTCCTTTTCTCTCTAGCATAAGAATGGTATGACTATCGCCCTCGCAGTGGCGCTCGCCGCCGCGCTCATCGTGATTGCGCGCCTCGTCTCCGCCCATCGCGCATCGCTCGAACACCAGCGGCAGACGGACCCGCTCACCGGACTCCCCAATCGCGCGGGTTTTGAGGCGATCGTCGCAGACCGCATCGCAAGCGACATACCCTTCAGTATCGTCTGGCTGGATCTCGATGGCTTCCGCCGGGTGAATGAAGTCCACGGCCATGCAAGCGGCGATCTGCTTCTCGCGCAGGTGGGGCCGCGCATCCAGCGCTGCGTGCGCTCAGGCGATACCGTGGCGCGCTTCGGCGGCGCCCAATTTCTGGTTCTCCTTCTCGGCCACGAATCCGCTCCCGGCATCACGTCGCGCATTCTGAACAGCGTCACCGCCAGCGCGGGAATCAGCCGCTACCCCAGCGACGCCGAAACGGCAGCCGAATTGCTCGTGCTTGCAGAAACGGCTATGCTCAAGGCAAAATCGAAAACGCCCGGGCAAATGGTGTTCTACGAACGCTCCATGTCGTCCGGTGATTTCGGCGGTCCGGAAGCCGCCGCTCTGGTTCGCTCCTCCCTCGCCAATGACCGCCTGCGCCTCGCCTATCAGCCGATTGTCGACGCCGACGGTGAAATTGTCCGGATGGAAGCGCTGGTTCGAATCGACGATCCGATTCTCGGGCGCGTCCCCCCGGTTGAATTCATCGGCGTGGCCGAACAGACAGGCATGATCCACGAAGTGGGCGCCTGGATTCTGCGCGAGGCCTGCCGCCAGTTGCGCGAATGGGAAGATCACGGACTGCACACGCGCGTCACCCTGAACGTTTCGCCGCGCCAGATGAATGGAGGAAATTTCGCCGCTGAACTTCTGAAGGAACTGGCCGACTGGAATCTGCAGCCTTCCTCAATCACGGTCCATATCACCGGCGCCGCGCATCCCAATCAGCAGACCCACCGGCTGCGTACCGAAGGCGTCCGGATTTCGTCTTTACAGATCAGCCGCGAGGACACGCTGTTCGATGAAATTCGCATCAGCGAACCGTTCTACCCGCCGGACAATCGCCCGGATCTCACCGTAATTGCCCGCGGCATCGAACGTCCCGAACAACTCGATCGCGCCCGCGCCGCCGGCTGCCACCTGTTCCAGGGCTATCAGATCGCGCCGCCGCTCGAACCGCGCGACGCCACCGAGATCCTGCGTGCCGGCTTACTCGCCGGCGCCGGTCATCGGCGGTAAAACGCGCTCCGCCAGCGCGAACTTCAGCTCGTCCACACCCTGACCGGTCGCGCTCGAAATCTCGAAAAACGGCAGTCCGCGCTTCTTCGCCAGCCGCTTCAGCGAAGCGACTTTCTTCGGATCCTGTGACGTGTCCATCTTGCTCGCCACCACCAGCATCGGCTTTTCGAGCATCGCCGGACTGAAGCTTTCGAGCTCCGTCATCAAGGTTTCGAAATCGCGCTTCGGGTCGCGGCCTGTTTCGGACATATCGACCAGGTGCGCCAGCACCTTCGTCCTCTCCACGTGCTTCAGGAACTGAATCCCGAGCCCCCGGCCTTCGTGCGCGCCTTCGATCAGCCCCGGAATATCGGCCACCACGTAGCTGCGATCATCGGGCAATTGAACCACGCCCAGATTGGGTTCGAGCGTCGTAAACGGATAATCGGCGATTTTTGGTCTGGCGGCGCTGATCCGCGAGATCAGGGTGGACTTGCCGGCATTCGGATATCCCAACAATCCGACATCAGCCAGTAGTTTCAGTTCCAGCCGTAAGACCTTGAATTCGCCGGGCTTGCCGGGTTCATGCTCAGTCGGAGCCTGATGCGTCGAAGAGGTAAACCGGGCGTTCCCTCGCCCTCCGCGCCCGCCCTTCGCCGCAAGCCAGCTCTGCTTGTCTTCCGAAAAATCGAAGAGTTGCTCCCCCGATTCAGCGTCGTAGACAACCGTCCCGACCGGCACCTGAACCGTAATGCTGGTTCCCTCATGTCCGGTACGATTGCTGCCTTCCCCGTGCCGGCCGCGCTGGGCGGTGTATTCCGGGTTGTAGCGGAAGTGGATCAGCGTGTTGCGGTGGATCGTGGAGACCATGGTGACGTCCCCGCCCCGGCCGCCATCGCCGCCGCTGGGGCCGCCGCGCGGAACATACTTCTCCCGCCGGAACGCGAGGCAGCCGTTGCCCCCGTCCCCTGCTTTTACCGTAATTTTGGCTTCATCGACCAGCATCTGTTTTCCACTTTATCCCCGCCTGGTGGGGCAGGGCTTCTGCCCTGTCTGAATGGCGCTGCGCGCCACAAGCAACCATGAAAAGCCCGCCAATAGCGCTTCTAGTGTTATCAATAATTTGCGGCGGGCTTTCAATGGTGCGGCAGGGCTTCTGCCCAGCCCAGGCACACAAAAAAAGCCGCCCGCGCTGCCAAAGGCAACAGGGCGGCCTCTCTTACCTGAAACTATCGGCTTACTCAGCAGCGACGATGCTGACGAACTTGCCCATCCGCCCGCGATCGCGAAACTGCACGGTGCCGGTGACGGTGGCGAAGAGGGTGTCGTCCGAACCGCGGCCTACATTGACGCCGGGCTTGATCGGTGTACCGCGCTGCCGCACGATGATGGAACCACCGGGAACCAGCTGGCCGCCGAAGGCCTTGACGCCGAGCCGCTGGGCGTTCGAATCGCGCCCGTTTTTGGAACTGCCTAATCCTTTTTTATGTGCCATGGAAAAATTCTCCGCTTATGCAACGATGTCGCGGATTCGAACCTCCGTGTAATCCTGCCGGTGGCCCTGCGTGCGCTTATACTGCTTCTTGCGCTTGAACTTGAAGACCAGAATCTTGTCGGACTTGTCATGCGCCGAAACAGTGGCATTGACGCGGGCCGAGGCGGCCGCATCGCCGCTGACAAGCGCGCCGGAATCCGGGAATACAGCGAGAACCTTACCGAGAGCGATTTCCGCGCCGGCTTCGGCGTCTAATTTGGGAACGCGGAGCACATCGCCCGGAGCGACACGGAACTGCTTTCCGCCGGTTTCAATAATTGCATTCATTGGAGTCTCTTGAACCTCAGTGGGACGCTCAGGCGCACACTTCCCCGCCCGGGCACGAACCAGAATTTTCATTGTAGTACATAGGGTTGGGCCGCGGCAACCCGGACATAGGGGGCGCCATCTGCCGGCCTTCGCCGCCGGACCCCACGTGGATTTCCCGCGCGCGGCGAAGCGCCGCTCCAACGTCAGGCAGTATGTTTTCAACGCCAACGTGACGCATAAAATCGGCCTGTTGCAGGAACTGCGCGGGCTGTTCGCGCGCGCCGCACAGCAGCAGCGTTCGCCCCGACTTGCGCAGGCGCTCCGCCACCGTCTCCAGGCCATGCAAACCGGTCGCGTCTATCGCCGTCATGTTGCGCAGCCGGACGATAACGACGGCCGGAAAGACCGTGAGATTGGCCGTCGCCTCCGCAAGCTTCTCCGTGGTCCCGAAGAGGAACGGTCCGTGAATCCGCAATATCGCTACGTACCACGGCACCTGCTTGTCCTGCAGAATGTGGGCGCGTCCGTCGTCGATATAGTCCTGCGTCACCACCGAAACCGTCGTGGTTTGAGAAATCCGGTAAATATAGAGCAACGCGGCCAGCACCATTCCCACCTCCACGGCGACCGTCAGATCCGCCAAAACGGTGAGCGCGAAAGTCGCGGCCCATACGGCGATGTCGGCTTTGGAAAGGCGGACGATCGTGGCGATTTCCCGCCATTCGCCCATGTTGTAAGCCACTACGAACAGCACGGCGGCGAGGGTTGCCAGCGGCACAAACCGGGCGAGCGGCGCGGCCGCCATCACGATAATCAACAACGTGAGCGCGTGAATCATCCCCGCCAGCGGGCTTCGAGCGCCGGACCGGATATTCGTCGCGGTGCGCGCAATTGCGCCGGTTGCGGGAATTCCGCCGAACAGCGGGGACGCCATATTGGCGATGCCCTGCGCCACCAGTTCGACATTGGAGTTGTGCCGCGTGCCGCTCATGCTGTCGGCTACAACCGCGGAGAGCAGACTTTCCACGGCGGCCAGAAGCGCTACGGTAACCGCGGAGGGAAGCAGCGGGCCCACCTCGTCCAGCCGGAAAACAGGCAGCGAAAAGTGCGGAAGCCCGGTCGGTATTCCGCCGAACCGGCTGCCGATGGTTTCGACGGAAAGGCCTGTGAACGCCACAAACGCAGTGCAGGCCAGCATGGCGGCGATCGAGCCGGGGATGCGCTTCGCGAAGCGCGGCAGCAGGATCACGATTGCGAGTGTAATCACGGAGATGCCGGTTGCGCGCCAGGAGAGCGTGGGGAAAGCGCCTGCCAATACGGCCATGCGCGGCAGAAACGCGCCCGGCGTCGCGCCCGTTTGGAGGCCCAGGAAGTCTTTGATCTGCGTCGAGGCGATCAATAGCGCGATGCCGTTGGTGAAACCGATGGTCACCGGCCGCGGGATGAATTTCACGGCGGAGCCGAGCCCGGTTAGTCCCATCAGCACGAGCATCGCGCCCGCCATCAGCGTCACGAGCGCCAGGCCCGAAACGCCGAATTTCGCGACAATGCCCGCGACGATGACGACGAATGCGCCCGTTGGCCCTCCAATCTGCATCCGCGATCCGCCCAGAGCGGAGATCAGACCGCCCGCGACGATGGCCGTATAAAGCCCCGCCTGGGGTTTCACGCCCGAGGCTATGGCAAAAGCCATGGCCAGCGGCAGAGCGACCAGGCCCACCGTGACGCCTGCGGTCAGGTCGGAGCCGAAATCGGCGCGCGAATAAGACCGCAGCGCGCGCACGGATTGCGGCAGCCATTGCTCCGGAAATTTCATCGGTGCGCCCTCTCGGCCTTATCCAGAACCTTGAGCGAGGCGATGGACTCCTTCATATGCACCTGAAAATACCGCCGCATCACATCGAGGACTTCGATGATCAGGGGATGGCGCACCGAGTAGAACACCTGGTTCGCGGACTTGCGCCCCACCACGATATTCTTCGCGCGCAGGACGGCGAGATGCTGGGATGCATTCGCCTGTTCGAGATTCAGGCGCTCCATGAGCGCGCCGGCCGAAAGCTCGCCGTCGCGTAATTGCTCAATAATGGCGATCCGCGTGGGATGCGAAAGCGCCTGAAAAAACTCGGCCTTGAACTGCCGAAGGGCGTCTGGCATGGCTGTTCTACAATTCGTATATTCTAAATTTCGAATATACCACAGCCGGGCGCAGGTGGCATGCGAACAGCGCCGGTTACAATCCGTGGGATGCCACACATTTTCACGTGCGTCACCGGGCCGCCGCGACGTGAAAGACGCCCTGACAGATGTGCTGCCGCAACTCGGTTATCGCGGCGGCGCGGACGATTTCATGCGTTATTGGTTCGAAAGGATTCGAACGTGAGCGCCCCCGTTTTCGCGCTTGTCGAGGATCTCCGGAAATCGGGCGCCGCGAAGATATAATCTGGCGGTAAGGATTCGTGGCCGGCTGCTTTCCGGGAATCTTCAGGGCAACAATTCCAGTGCTCTAGTGAGGCGCGGGCCGATTCGTATTGCGGTGAAATCGCGTCTGTCCGTCGTCAGAATGCGGTAGACCTGGCGGCGTTCGGCAACGGCGGCAACCATCCCGTCGACGAGTCCCAGACCGAGTTCGCCAAACCTGGCGTCAAGCTCAAGAGCGCGAGCAATATCGGAGGGAAGAGGCATTTCGTATTCGTAGCGGGTTACCGGATCGAAGATCTCAGCGATCAACCTGCGCATCGCTCCCCGATTGTCCCGAAGAAAGTAGTCCACCTCCGCGAGGACGAGTCCGGGAACAATGATCGCGGATGCAGAGATCAGAACCTTCTGGTATTCCGGAAAGCTCGCCTTGCCTTCCGGCGTCCTGGCAAGCGCGCGCAGGAGGCCGCCAGTGTCGGCAATGACGGGCGGAGTCAAACGTTCAGATCCCGAAAAAGTTCGGATTCATCGCCGAGTTTGGTATTGGTGGATTCGAACAGAAGCGTAGATGGCGGCCGGCGGCCCGCATAGTAACGCGAGGCAACCACGCGGAGCCCTTTGCGCAGCAGCTCGGACGCCGAAAGACCGTCCGCACGGGCGCGCTTCAATGCGCGAACGTCCTTTTCTTCAAGCCGGACCGTGGTCGAGATGAGGTGCGCCATACATTCAACATACCGCCCCCGCGCGCCTCCGACCTTAGTCGTTGACTTCCGATTCTTTTCGGAGTACAGTCGATTCATATATGGCCGATGCGCCGCTCCCCACCGCCGCCGAACTCGACATCCTTGCTGTCCTCTGGCGCCGCGGACCGGCAACAGTTCGCGAAGTCCATGACGAACTCAACAAAGCCAGCGGCTACACCACCACTCAAAAGCAGATGCAACTTATGCTCGAAAAGCGTCTCCTGACGCGGACCGAGCGCTATGGCGTCCACATCTACGAAGCCGGACTTCCACGCGAACAGACACAAACCCAGATCCTCGACGATCTCCTGAACCGCGCCTTCGACGGTTCATCCTCCGCGCTCGTCATGCGCGCCCTCTCCACCAAGCGCGCATCCCCCGAAGAGCTCGACCAAATCCGCAACATGATCGAAACGGCGAAGCAGAAAAAAGGAAAATCCAAATGAACGCTCCCTGGGTTTCCGCTCTCGGCTGGACTCTGATCCACTTCCTCTGGCAGGGCGCCGTCATCGCGGCCATCTATTCCATCGCGCGTCTTTTCACCGCGAAACCGCAGGCTCGCTATCTACTCGCCTGCGCCGCGCTCTCACTCATGGCCGCCGCTCCGCTCGCAACCCTTCTCGGGAACACACAACCACCGCCCACCCCGGCTATCCATCACCGCGCCGCGCCCATACGCAGCGAATGGTCGACCACATCCGTCGCCCCCACCGAAGCCACGTCTCCCCTCCCCGTAACAGCAATGCCATGGATCGTGATGTTCTGGATCGCCGGCGCGGGAGCTCTCTCTCTGCGCCTTCTTCTCGAATCGATATTCACCACCCGGCTGAAATCGGCGCTCGCATATCCCATCGCACCGGAATGGCGCAAAAGACTCCACGCGCTTGCAGCCAGAATCGGTATCTCGCGCCGCATTGGTTTCCTGGTCTCCGCCCGTGTCGATGTTCCCTGCGTAGCCGGCTGGTTACGTCCCGTAATCCTGCTGCCAATCGGCATGCTCGCCGGGTTGCCTTCCGACCAGGTAGAAGCGGTCCTCGCTCATGAACTGGCCCACGTGCTCCGGCAGGACTACCTGGTGAATCTCCTCCAGCGCCTGACCGAAGCGATCCTGTTCTACCACCCCGCTGTCTGGTGGATCTCGAGCGAAATACGCCGCGAGCGCGAACAGTGTTGTGACGATATCGCGGTGGCAGCCACCGGCGATGCGATTCTCTACGCAGAAGCGCTCGCCGGTCTCGAAGCATCCCGCGCGGCGTGGCCCCAAACCGCCCTCGCCGCAACCGATGGCTCCCTGCCAAATCGCATCGCTCGATTGCTCGGCATCGCAACGCCCGCCGAACTCCCCACCGCCGGATTGGCCGCGGCGCTTGTCCTCTCAATTGGTGGTGTGCTCCTTGCCCAATCGGCAAACTCGAAGCCCGCGTTTGAAGCCGCGTCGATCACGCTGAGTCCGCCCGAATATGTGGGCTTTCAGCAGCGCCTCAAAGGCGACCGGTACACCGCGCTGACGGCCAGCGTGCGGGATCTCGTCGCGTCCGCATACGGTGTACTGAATTTCCAGATCTCCGGCGGCCCGGGCTGGGCGTCCACAACCCACTACAACATTTCGGCCAAAATGGACTCAGCCACAACGGACCAGTTTCGTCCGATGCTGCAAACCCTCCTGGCCGATCGCTTCGGACTTCGCTTCCATCGCCTGACCCGAAATCACTCTGGATACGCGCTCGTCATCGACAAGAACGGCCTGAAGCTGACCGAAAGTAAGAATCCCGGTCCGGGACTCGGTCTGGGCCGAGGTCACCTGAACGGCCGCGGAGCCGATATGCGCCTGCTGGCCCGGGAACTCTCATCCCAACTGGAGACGCCCATCGCCGATCGAACGAAGCTCACGGCGCTCTACGACTTCACCCTCATATGGACTCCGGACACCCAAACCGATGACGGCTCCGCGCCCTCCCTCTCCACGGCGCTTCAGGAACAACTGGGCCTCCGCCTGAATCCCGTCAAAAACGTTCCCGTCGAATACTTCGTGATTGACAGCGTTCACGAGCCCTCCGCGAATTGATGGCTGTGGATAGAAAACGTCACATGTTCCCCGCTGTCACACAGCCGGATTGAAAATTGACAGCAAGCCCAGTGCTTTATCCGCGGGAACTCAAATTGCCTGACCTTCCGCGCCATCGTGCGAACCCTGACCGCTGCCATATTTCTGATCACCGCCTCTATCGCCGCTGCGCAAACGGCATTCGAGGCGGCGTCCGTGAAAGCGTGCAAGCCGGACGCGGCCTCCGAGGGAAGGAGCGGCGGCGCAAGTCCCGCGAGGCTGCACATCGTCTGCCAGCCAGTCATCGCTCTCATTCAAACCGCATACGATCGCTGGGCCAACGGCAAAGGACGCTGGGGAAAACTTCTCCCCATTGAAGGCGGCCCCGCATGGATTCACTCGGAACTCTATTCCGTCGACGCCACCGCGCCCGGCGCTCCAGGCGAAGGCATACTCAGCGGACCCATGCTGCAGACCCTGTTAGAAGACCGCTTTCAATTGAAAATCCACCGCGAGACGAGGGAAATACCGGTCTATGACCTGACCGCCCTCCCGGGCAGGACAAAACTCCCGCCCTTCGCGCTGGGCAGTTGCGCGCCTCTCAGTTTCACGGAGTTCCCTCCCCCGCCCACGCCGAATACATGTCGAATCATCCGCGCGAGATCCGACCCGAACGTATCCTGGACCGCGACCGGCATCACGCTGGACGACTTCTGCATCCTTCTCTCCTCCGAACTCGATCGGACCGTCATCAACAAAACGGGAATAGACGGGAGGTTCAACCTGGCCGTGCATTACGCCCCCAACCCAGCGCCCGCCGACCTCACCGCCGAACCATCCATTTTCAGCGCGCTCACGGATCAGCTCGGATTGAAACTCGTGACCGCAAAAGGCCCCGGAGACTTCCTCGTCATCGATCGCATCGAACACCCCTCCGCGAACTGAATCAGCTGTAGCGACACCGTCCATCCACCCTGCGGCGGAGGCGGCAGCCGCCCCAAACGAGCGATCGCCTGCAGAGGTCCCCGACCGACAACCAGCAGATGTGGGGCATGGATGGCATCCTGCCGCCGATTGTGAATCGGCGTCTACGATCAACGGCTACCCGCTGCCGATTCACAATCGGCGACAGGCATCACATCAATCATTCCCCGCGGACCATTCACTCGAACCGCAGCGCATCCGCCGCATTCACCGCCGACGCCCGCCGCGCCGGAATAAACGCCGCCCCCAGCGCCGTGGAACACAAAATCAGCGCCGCAATCCCGATCGTCGCCGGATCGGTCGCCTTCACTTCGAACAACTGCGATTCCACCAGCCGCCCCAGCATCCACACGCATGGCAGCGCAATCGCCATCCCGGCCGCGATCATGATCACCGCATCGCCGAGCACCAGCCAGATGGCCGAGAGCCGCGTCGCCCCCATCGCCAGCCGGATTCCGATCTCCCGCGTCCGCCGCGTCACAACAAATGACATCACCCCGTACAACCCCACCATCGAAAGCAACAGCGCCACCGCCCCGAAGCTCGTCGAAAGCGCCGCCAGCATGCGTTCCGTATGCACCGAAATATTCACCTGCTCCTGCAACGTCGCAAAGTAATTGATCGGCAACGTAGGATCGGCGTTATGCACAATGCTACGGATAGACCGAAACGCGGCCTCCGGCGCTCCCCGGTACCGTACATAAAAATTCGAGCCCACCTCGCCCGCTCCTGCCGGGAACCAGATCTGCTCCCGTTGGTCCCGAACATCCCGGTAACTGAAATCCCGCACCACTCCCACGATTTCGGTATCCGGCTTCGCATCCGGCCCGGCGCCCTCGCAGACGTAAGCGCCCAGCGGGCTGCTGCCGCCGAAGTATCGCTTCACAAACGCCTCGTTCACAATCGCCACGTTTCGCCCACCCTGCTTTGCTGGCAGCGTATCGTGCTCGTTGAAGTCGCGTCCCGCCACAATCCGCGTCCCGATCGTCGCGAAGAATCCCGGCGTCGCAGCGTTCATATTCACATCGCGGTCTGTGGCGAATCGCCGGTCGCTCTGAATCGTAACCGGGTCTCCCCAGCTTCCGTTCCCCAGCAGTGATATGCGCGCCACACCCGCCTGTTGTGTCGTGGGCGACGCCCGGAGTTCATCGGCGATCCGCTGCTCGAGTTGGCTCGCGCTCGAAGCGGAATAGCCATTCAGATCCGGACTAATACTGAAAGACACCAGGCTCGAAGTATCGAAGCCGGGACCCTTTTCCAGCAATTCGGCGAGCGTGCGGACATACAGCCCCGCCGCAACCACCAGAATCAGCGCAAATGCAATCTGCGTTGTGACGATCGCCCGCCGCAGACGTATGCTCCCCAGCGCCGCGCCGGCGCGATCGCGAAGCGACGCGATCAGCGATTCCTTGCCCGATTGCAGCGCCGGCGCGCAACCGGCGAGAAATCCCGCCCCAAGGCTCGCCGCGAGCGCGAAAAGCAGAACATGTCCCTCCACGCTCGCTGTCAGCCCATTCGCTCCGGAATCATGCGGCAGAGAAGCGATCAGGGCCCCCACCGCCACCGGAGCGATCGCTATCCCCAATAATCCGCCGGCAATTGCCAGCAGAATGCTGTCCGCCAGGAGTTGCCGCCCAATCCGGCCGCGCGATGCGCCCATCGCGCGCCGCGTGCTGATTTCACGTTCGCGAGCCGACCCGCGCGCCAGGAAAAGCCCGGCCACGTTCAGGCATGCCAGCGCCAGCAACACGCCTGTCGCTGAGAACACCACCCACAGAGGACGCGCCAAATTCCTCCTCAGGACCGAATGGCCCTGTGGCGAGGGAATCACCAGCAGTTTCGAAGCGAGGAACCTGCTCTTCTGTTCGGCGGTCGCCTTCGGAAAATCGACGCCTCGCGTATCGTCCTGCAGCATGGCCTGAAACCACGGCTGCAAACCCGCCCGGGCCTGTACCACCGAAACATCCGGCCGCAGGCGTCCCAATATCTGCATCCAGCGAACGCGCCGGTTAAGCATGCCATGGAAGCCGGGAATTGCCTGCGCAGACATTGACGCGGGAATCCAGAGCAACGGAATCTCACCGACGTCCACACCGTAAAACCGCGGCGGCGCGATCCCCACCACCACCATGGGATACCGGTTTACCAGGATCTTTTGGCCGATAATGTTCGGGGAGCCACCGAGCTCCTGTTTCCAGAAATTCCAGGAAAGCACAACCACCGGACTCGCGCCCGGCGCCTGATCGTCGCCGGCAGTTATCAGTCTTCCCAACGCAGGCTCCACGCCGAGAGTCGTGAAATAGGAGCCGGAGACGATCTCCGCTTCCGCGGGCTGCGGATTTCCGCCTGTGGAAAGATTGACTCGGGTCAGCGCCCGGCAAAGTACGCCATCGAAGATTTCTGTTTTTTTCTGAAGATCGCGGCAGATCGGATAGGACATGA
>CAZWTH010000112.1:0-16522 GCA_964636715.1 uncultured Solibacteraceae bacterium
GGCTGCGAAATCCCGCTCCACTCCGCGCGCATCCAGGCCTCCGCCGAACTCTACATGGGCCTTGTGGAAGTCGGCGTCGGCGTCATTCCCGCCGGCGGCGGCTGCAAGGAAATGCTCCTCCGCTCCCGCGACGTCAAAAAGATTTTCGAGCAGATCGGTTTCGCCAAAGTCTCCTCGAGCGCCGACGAAGCCCGCGAATTCCGCTATCTGCGCGACGGCGACCGCATCTCCATGAATCCCGAACGCCTCATCGACGATGCGAAGGAACTTGCGCTCTCCCTCGTCGATAGCTACGCCCCCGGCGCCCCCCGCACCGATATCCAGGTTTCCGGCGAAGCCGGCTACGCCCTCATGCAGATGGGCGTCTGGATGGCGCGCCAGGGTGGCTACATTTCGGACTACGACGCCGTCGTCGGTGAAAAGCTCGCCTGGATTCTCAGCGGCGGCAAACTCACCGGCCGTCCCATCGTCTCCGAACAATATCTCCTCGATCTCGAGCGCGAAGCCTTCCTCAGCCTCTGCGGACGCCGCGAAACCCAGCAGCGCATCCAGCACATGCTCAGGACCGGAAAACCCCTCCGCAATTAAACTCCCTCGTTAAACTGAAGACGTGAGGAGACGTATCGCGCTCGCGGTATTAGGTGGAGCCGCACTGGGACTCGCCCAGGAACCAGGTTTCGACCAGCGCCTCACCCCCGAAGAAATCGCCAAACGCCGCAAAGACCGCACCCGCCCCATGCTCTGCGTCTACTCCGGCTGTTTCGCGAAGCTCCCGGTAGACCTGCTCCCCGAAACCATCGGCGGCATGGGTTTTGAAGGCGTTGACCTCACCGTCATGCCCGGCGGCCACGTCGATCCCTCGAAGTACATGGTCCAGATGGACCGCGCCTTCCAGATGTTTCAGGACGCCTCGCTCGAAGTCCCGATGATCTCCACCAACTTCACCGCGGCCTCGCAGCCATTCGCCTACCAGGTGCTCTACGTCTCCGCCGAATTCGGCGCGCGCTTCTGCAAACTCGGCGGCTGGCCGTCCCCAGTCGCGATCAACCAGCTCGCCGCGATGAGCCTCCAGTGCCGCATTACCTCGCTGATTCCGAATCGCGCCGGCAGCTACCCCGTACGCGGCATGCCCGCACTGAATTCCCTGACTCCCGCCCTCGGCTACTGCTTCGACCCCGCCCAATCCGTCATCGAGTCAAAATCGCCCAACGCCTGGGAATCCGAACTCCGCGCCGCGCTCCCGCGCCTCGGCGCCATCTCGCTAGCCGACGCGAATCCTGCGCCATGTCCGCTGGGTGAAGGAGTCATCGACTGGAAAAAGTTTTTCTCAATCCTCAAGGAATCGAACTTCCGAGGCCCCATCTCGATCCGTCAGGATTACCAGCCGCGCAACGCTTTCGCCACTCTCACGAAAGATCTCGCCTTCGCCCGGGCAAAACTCGACGAAGCCTGGCCAGCCTGATCCCCCACCCTGAATCCACTCCACCCCACCCCAAATGCACTCACTCGAGGCACGTGGGGCAGAGCTTCGGCACTGCCGCAGGCCTTCCGGCCAGCGCGAAGTTACCGAAAAGCCCCTGGCTACTCAACCTCGGCAGCCCCCACCGTCTCCTCGTCCAGCCGGATCTCGCAATTGCAGCAATCGCTGCATCGTCCGCACCGCTCGCACAAATGATTCGCGCAGGCGTCCTTCGTGCAATGCGAGCAGATCTTCGTCGATTCCGCCTCACAGATACTGCAGATAAACGTAGTCGGTGTCATTTCGATTTCCCATTCGGCTTTTTCGCCGCGGACGGCCGCGAAACCGGCGGACCGGCAAGCTGCGCCCGGCACCGCTGCGCTTCGCTGTTCTCCAGATCGAGCAAACGCTCTTTCTCGTTCGCCAGATCCAGGACATACTGCTGCAGCTTTTCCACTGCACGCTGATCGCCAGCAAACGCCGCCTCAATCTGATCCCCCAGCGACTCATCCTGGTACCGCCGGATCGCCGGAATCATCCCCTCCAGGTCCACATCGAACCGGTGAATCCGGAACAACGCCGTCATCATCGCCGGCATCGCATCGGTGTGCTGGCCCGCATCCGCCATATCCACCTGAATGGAAGTATTCTGCTCCCCCAGCGATTTCCACTGAGCCGCATACACCGCGGGCGCGCCCTGTTGCGTCCAGCCCTCGGGATGCACCTGCGCGAACAGCGGCTTCAAACGCTCCGAGCGTTGCGAGATCTCTCCCGTCAGCGCCGTCACATCAGCCGGATCGAGCGAAAGAGCCTGCATGGCGATCCGATTCCCGGCCTCGGGCGATTGCTGCTGAGCCCTGACCCCGAGCCAGCATGAGACGAGAACGGCGATACCCGCCGCCAGAAAAGCAGGGCGCAGACGCATTCGTCTTCAGGCTAGCACCGCCGGCGCACAAAGGTTGGAAAAACCGCAATTACTGCGCGGGAGGAGGAGGCGGCGGAGCACTGGGCGCAGGCGGAGCGCCGGAAGTGGACGTCGTCCCGCCCGTCTTCGTCGAACCGTCATGATCCCCGGCCCCGGTCGGAGGCGCCACAGCCCCGCCCGGAACACCGGCCGCCGGCGTACTCATCCGCGAATTGATCGCCGCCTGCGAAAGAGCGTCCATCGCGGACCGCACAATTCGCTGCGCAAGCGCGCCCTTATCGATCCCCGACTTGGCCAGCGGCTCATTCTTATACACCACAATCGATTCGTTCGCGTGCAGAATCTTCTTGTCGTTCAGCCGCGTCGCGCGCGCCACTTCTACCGACCCGTCTTCATCGGTGACGGTCGTATATTCCTTGTCCGGGTCGTACTCCACGTCGAACGTCGTCCCGCGCACCGATATCACGGCCGTCGGCGTGTGTACTTTGTTCCCGTTCGGAACCCCGCCCAGATGCTCGATCTGCACTTTGATCTTGCCCAGAATCAGCTCGAGCAGATCGTCCCAGTTTCCGCGATTCGCCCGGAAATAGACCTTAGAGTTGGGAAACACTTCGAACGTACTGCCGTCCGCAACCTTAAACATCCCCGAACCGTGATCGCCGGTCACAATCACCTGCATCGGCTGAACGGAATCGTTCACGTGCAGCGCCCACGGCTCGCCGTCGCGCAGTACCGAAACCTGCCCCGTCATCGCCACAAGCTTCGCCGCGCCGTCAGTTACCATCGGAACGTGCGTCATCGATTGGGCAGGTGCAGTCTTGCCCAGCCCCGCAAGCAGGACGAGCGGCAAAACACACGTCAGCGCTGTCGTTGGACGCGACATTTAGAAAATATCCTCTAGGATACCACCGAAAGTGCAGGCAAAAGTCCTGCCTGTTTGGCCGGAAACTTGCAAGATTCGGCAAATCAGTAAGTTCCGAAAATAAGCCTGTCTGAAGTAGGGTAGAATCGGGACACAGGCGGTGTGTCGGCCCTGGTACAGTGCCCCCTTTGGCGCTGCTATCGAATCTCGGGTCGAGTTGCCGAAAAGAAGTACCGGAGCATGACAACCGCGCAATGCGACTGACGATTCGAGCGGTCTCCACGCTGGCCGCGCTGGGCTGCCTGGCACCAGGTGTGTCCGCGCAGAATACGCCTGCCTGGAACCATATCGCCGGCTACACGGTCAACACCGGTCTCGCCGGTCCCGCCAGCGGACCCGTCAGTTCTGTCTGGTACATCGCGGGCGGCCAGCGCCTCGAAGCGCAGGCGCAATCCGGCAAGATATTCGAAACCGCGGACTTCCAGAACTGGAAGCTGAACTCGACCGATATCGTTCCCACCCCTTTCCCGCCGCCCCCCGCCGTCCTCCGTCCCGAAGCCGGCGTGCAGGTATCTGCCGCGGGCCGCCGCTATTCCGTCACCCGCGACAATCTTTTCGGTTCCGATGACGGCCGCTCGTGGACCAACCTCACCGGCTTCAACGGCCAGTCCATCATCGGCGGCGGCTTTACCGCCCTCGCCGTTTCCCCCGCCAACCCGCTCGATATCGTCGCCTCGAATCAATCCGGCGTCTGGCGCTCGCTCGATGGCGGCCTCTCCTGGCAAGGCCTGAACGATAATCTTCCGAACCTCGACGCCCGCGCCCTCGCCGCCCAGCGAACCCTGGTCCTGGCCGACGCGCTCCTGCCCGGCGATATTCCCGTCGCGCCCCGCCTCGCTTCCGTCACCGCCGGCAAGTGGGCCCTCGCAGATGGCGTTCCCGCTGAAGCCGAACTCCGCGCCTCGCTCGCCTCGAAATATGGACTCGTCGCCACGGCCGCCGCGCAAGCGGGAAACATGATCTATGCGGGAACAGCGGACGGCCGAGTCTTCACCGTCGCCACAGACGGAACCCTCGCGCCCGCCACCCTTGAAGGCGCCGGTATCGTCAGCCGCTTCTGGATCGATCCCGCCAATCCGCAGGCCGCTCTGGCCGTCTCCGGAGCCAAACTCTACCGCACCACCAGTGGCGGAAAATTCTGGGACAACATCACCGGCAATCTCAACGGCGGCGCCATCCACGGCATCACGGCTGACAGCACGGCGGGCGTGGTCTACGCCGCCACGGACAACGGCGTGTCCTCCGGACGCGTCGCCCTCAACGCCGCCGACCGCACCCCCGCCACATGGACCCCTCTCCAGGGCAATCTCCCCATCGCCTCCGCCTGGGACGCCCGCCTGAATCCGGATGGCACTCTCACCGTTCTCCTCGAAGGCTACGGCGTTTTCGAAGCGCCCGCCCCGCACCTCGCGCAGGCCCCCCGCCTCGTCAACAGCGCCGATATGAGCGATCGCGCCGCCGCGCCCGGCTCGCTCATCAGCGTGCTCGGCGCCAACGTCAAACAGGCCACCAGCGGACCAAACGTTTTCCCCGTCCTGATCTCGTCCGATCAGAGCTCCCAGTTGCAGGTTCCGTTCGAAGCCACCCCAGGCACTTTTCAATTAGCCGTGCAGCGCACTGACGGCGGTATGTGGCTCGCCCCGCTCAATGTGAAGCAGGCCTCGCCCGCGATCTTTGTCGATGCCGATGGCGCCCCCATGGTTCTCGATGCGTCGAGCGGCCTGGTGATCGATTCGGGCACGCCGATCCGCGCGGGCAGTACCATTCAGGTGCTGGCTACCGGTCTCGGCCGCGTCAGTCCGGACTGGCCGACCAATGTCCCCGCGCCCGTCGATTCGCCGCCGTCCGTGATCGCGCCGGTCACGGCGTTTCTCGATGGAACCCCCATCCGCGTCACCAGCGCGACGCTGGCCCCCACGCTGATCGGCAGTTATCTTGTGGAACTCCAGATCCCGGCCATCGTCAACCGCGGCGCCACCGAGTTGCGCCTGGTCGTGAACGGCGAAGAGAGCAACCGGGTCAAGCTCTGGCTCGATTCCGGCATGACCGCACTCGCCCAATAAAAAGCCCAATAAAAAAACCCCGGCGCGAAGCCGGGGCTCTTCCGATCCAGTGATTCAGCTCAAGCCGGGCTAAACTCTGGTAACGTTCTCCGCCTGCAGCCCCTTCGGACCCTGTTTCACTTCGAATTCCACCGCCGCGCCCTCATCGAGGGAGCGATAGCCAGTGGCCTCGATCGCCGAAAAATGGACGAACACATCGTCCCCGCTTTCACGCTGAATGAAGCCGAAGCCCTTGGCAGCGTTGAACCATTTCACTGTTCCTTTTTCTTTCACAAACCTTCTCCTGAAAAGACTTCCGATAAAGCCAGAAGCCTTTTGTGTATGCAACGTCACAAATTGTCTCACAAGCCGGGGGATCGGTTCAACCATATTCGGACCCCCTCAAATCGGCGTAAATGCTAGACTGCGGCTTGTCAAACGAAAGCACCATTACCGAACGCCTCCGCAAACTGGTCCGAATCCCCCCCGGCTCCGCCCTGATCGCAGGAATTGGAGACGATTGCGCCATCTACCGCCCGCGCGGCAGCGCCGACGACCTGCTTTTCACCACGGACTTATTTATAGAAGGCATCCATTTCCTCCGCGAAACCCACAAAGCGGCGGACGTAGCCCGAAAAGCCCTCGCCCGCAGCCTGAGCGATATAGCCGCCATGGGAGGCGCGCCAACGTTCTGTCTGGCGTCCGTCTGTCTGCCAAAATGGGCGTCCGAACGCTGGACACAGGATTTTTTCGATACATTGGCCAAATCAAGCGAGGCCATCCTCGCAGGCGGAGATCTGGCGCGGGGGGAAACCTTCGCCTGCGACATCACCGTCTGCGGCACAGTCCCGCGAGGCACAGCGCTCCTGCGCAGCGGAGCCAGACCAGGACACGAAATCTACGTCTCAGGAGCACTGGGAGGCTCAGCCCTGGGACTCGCAACCAATAAAGGGAAAGCGAAAAAACGTCACCTGAACCCGGAACCCCGCCTCGCCCTCGGACGCTTCCTCCGCGAAAAGCTGCACGCCACCGCGGCAATGGACATCAGCGACGGCCTCTCCCTCGACCTCCACCGCCTCTGCCTGGCCTCCAACGTATCCGCCGATATCGGACACCCCCCGCGTTTCCCAGGAGCGAGTCCGGAGCAGGCGCTCCACGGAGGGGAAGAATACGAACTCCTGTTCACCGTCCGCCAGGGCACGAGAGTACCGGCCAACCTCGACGGCCTCGCACTCACGCGTATTGGCGCCGTAACTTCAGGCTCACCCGGAGAAGTTCGCCTCGAAGGCAAACCCCTCGAACCCAAAGGCTACGACCACTTCCAAACAAATCAACCCGCAGCGTCTTAAGACTTTTGTCTTCATCTGCGTTGATCTGCGTTCATCTGCGGCCCAATATCTTTTTCGGGTTTCTTCTCCGGCTTGGGCTCATCCAGCCGGCAATGCCACCGCAGCACTGCATCGTACTCATCCACATTTTTGTACCGCTCAAAGTATTCTCTGCGTTCCTTCCCGGACATGCTGCCTCCCTTTCGCGCTCCAGCAAGCCAGCGCCAGCGCGATCACCAGATCGTCATGCTCCCCGCTCCGCTCCGCGCCCAGCCGGGTTCGCCCGCTGGCATTCACATGCGCCCGCACCTCGCCCAGTTCTTTCACCAGCCGCTGCCCCTCGCGCAATTTCCCAATCGTGAGCTTCCGGTTCTCGAGCAGCACCAGCAATTCCGCCATCAGATCCTGCTTCGGCACGCACTGCCCCGCAGCCCGCTCCCCGCCCGTAATCGTCACCGCCATCACCGGACACCCCAGCCGCGCCGCGTTCAGCATATCGATCACCGGCGCTCCGACACCCGTCGCATCCACCGTCAACGTGGACCGCCCGTGATACAACTCATCGCACCGCACAATCTCCCGCACTCGCTCCACCACCTGCGGATACGGCATCCCCAGCGTCATCCGCTCCACATACCGCACCACCAGCCGCTCAAACTCCGTCCCCATGAACGCCCGCCGGTTCTCAATCCGCTCCACCACCGCCAGCGCCGTATGATCCCGCTTCTGTCCTAAATCCAGGCCAACAAAAAACACAATCCCTCGCACCCTCCTGTAGCTATGTGGGGCAGATTGTGAATCTGCCGGCCGACTGGCAGTCGGCCTAATTCCGCCCCCGCAAATTCAACTCCGGCACACTGAGATCAATCGCCTCCTCAATGAGCTGCCGGTCGAAGTACTCCGTCCCATCGCCATGGAATTCCCCCATATACTCCTGCGCAAATTCCCCGGCCGTCATAATCCCGCGCTCACGATCCAGAAACGAGGCCGAAATTCGCGGACAGTCCGTCGCCTGGACGCACACCCTCATCCACTCCTCGCCATTTCCGGACGACCCCACCCACGTCTCATAAAAGAACCCGCGCTGTCCGCAAGGCGTGGACATCATCCACAGATCCCCATCGCCCACCGCAAGCATCGGCCGCAGCGCCCGATAAAGCTCATCCGGTACCCGCGAAGCCTCATCGATGAGAATCATCGACACCGCCGAGAACCCGCGCACCGTAGCCTCTGTCCCCGGCAGCCCGACAATCCGCGACCCATTCGGAAACAGCAGCGAAATCGCGTTATCGCCATCGCCGCGCGGTTTGATCTGAAGCCGCCGGACCAGCCCCGACGCTTTCCGCAGAAACTCCGCGCTCTGCCGCTCTGAAGGACTGGCCACCAGCACCAAACTCTCCGCCCGCGTAAACGCCCGATGGATCGCCTTCGCCGCCGTAACAGTAGACTTCCCCCACTGCCGCGAACAATTCAAAATTCCCCGCTTCGCATCCGAAGCGAGAACCTCCGCCTGCTTCTCATCCGGCTCAAACCCAAGCCGCGTCCGGGCGAACGCAACGGCATCGATCCTCTCCTGCGGCTCACTGCTCGGCCGGATTGTCGCGTAGACATCATTGAACGTGTCCCATCTCCTCACGCTCACGAAATACCACAAGCGTCGGAAGAACTGAGCGCAATTGGATGTGTGGGTATTGCAGTAACCGCCACATTTCACGCGAGTTGCCATTCAGGAAAATTTTCGAAAAAAGTTGTTACTCCCTCAATGGCTAGCCGATTATCCTGATAAGTGCACTCGGCACGTCACAAACCTCCGCGATGCGAATCGGATTTTCAACTGGCGCGATTGCGCGCGCCAACTATCGCGCGGCCCTGAATACACTGAGAGACGCCCGCGTGGAAGTAGTTGAGCTCTCCGCGCTCCGCCTGGCCGAACTCGCGCCGCTCGTCCGCGATCTCCCTGGCGTGGATTTATCGCATTTTTCGTCTGTTTCCTTCCACGCTCCCAGTTCCTTCGACAAGTCGCATGAACACCTGCTTGTCGAAACCCTGCGGTCGGTCATCGCGAAGAGAATTCCAGTTGTCGTTCACCCAGATACCATCTCGGATTTTGGATTGTGGCGTGACTTTGGTGAACTCCTTGTTGTCGAGAACATGGACAATCGCAAATCGGTCGGGCGCACTGCCTCGGAACTGGCAAAGATCTTTGATCGATTGCCAGAAGCGGGCTTCTGCTTTGACATCGGCCATGCCCGTCAAATCGATCCAACTATGATCGAATCCGAAAGGTTTCTGAGCGAGCATGGCTTTCGGCTGAAGCAGATTCACATGAGCGACGTTAACGCTGTCGGTCAACACAACCCAATATCTTCTGATGCGGTGCAGGCGTTCCAGCGTGTCGCCGGAATGATTCCGGTCGATGTGCCGGTGATCCGACCAGTCCTGCTCATCCTTCCCGCGCCACACCAACTGCGGATCCAGGTCACGGTTGCGCCGCTCATATGCCACCCGCAGCGGGTCCTGATATTCCTTCTGAATCAGCGATTGGTATTCCGCGGTGGGGATATTCCGGCGCGAGGCTTCGTCATGGACGATCGTCTCCACCTTCTTCAGTGTCTTCTTCGGCGGATTTTTCTCAGGCATTTTTCACTCTATGCGGTCATGGTCGCCGGTATCGCCGACGCGATCACGTGGTTCAACTCTTCCGCAATCTTCAGGTCCAGGTCGTCTTCCAGTTCATAGACCTCCCGAAATTCGGCAAATGCCCACCGTCCGAAAGTGCCCAGATTGTTCACTCCCGGAACCCAGTAAGCGTCCATCGTCGCTTTCTTTTCCTTCGCGTTTTCCCCGCGGTACCCCTTGATCTCCACGATCAGATTCAAAAGGTCGTCTTCGCCATGGCCGTCCTGAACGCGAAGAATAAAATCCGGCAGGTAACGGCGCGTCTCGCTCATCCACCGGTACGGAATCTCCAGCCCCAGCCCCTGGTTTTTCACGTAAGCCCGAACACGCGGATGCGCCTCAGCGATCCGGCAGAACTCGCCCTCCCATCCGCTGTCGAGCGCAACCCAATTGACATGACAGCGATCCGCCCGGGTCTCCCAAACCTGTTTAGAAGTCGTGAAACGAACGTGACTGGTCGAACCCGCTGCGTTGTAAGGATCGAGCGTCACTCTCACCGGCTTCTCGTCCACATAAGAGAGGGTGATTGCGTTTGTGATTCGCTCGCACGCGAGATCCGCCAGATCGCGATAAAGTAGCTGCGCCGGATACGTGCCTCCCCGGCATTCCAGATACCCATCCAGCCACTGCTTCGCAATCCTCTTCATCTGTCCGAACAGATGAATCTTCGGCTCTTCCCCCGGGTTGCGCCACTTCACATTGATCAGATGGCGCGTCAGGTGAAAAAGCACCGTCGAAGTGCGCGTGTCTTCCAGATGCTGAAGGTTCAGTTCCGCCGCCTCGCCGATGATTCCGGCATTCAGCGTCCGCGACGGCCCCACCAGACTCGGATCCAGAATCAAGCGGGATTCATCGGTGAACTTCGCCGCCAGCCGTTCGCTCGGCAGTTCCACACGATAGCCGGAAACACGCGGGAATCGTATCTCCAGAGCATCGCGCTCCGGCCGCACCGCCCGCACCAGCACGGTTTCGCGCGGCGGCTGCGGAGCTGAGACCACGGGCTTCGCGTTAAAGTCGAACGGAATTCCCAGCACATCGGCATATTCGACGTTGAATTTGCCCTCGCCATTGAGGTCATAAGACTGCCGCCGCAGCGCGCGCCCGATCACCTGCTCGCAGAGAAGCTGCGTCCCAAACGCGCGAACGCCCAGAACGTGCGTGACGGTATTAGCGTCCCAACCCTCCGTCAGCATCGAGACAGACACCACGCATCGAATCGACTCGCCCAGGCGGCCGGACTTGCCGACCGTATTCATTACTTCCCGCAGTAGGTCCTGTTCGGACAGGTTGTCAGCGGCATGCGCGTCTTTCGTGCGCTCGATCATCTCGCGCCGGAATCGCTCGATTTCCGTCGCCGCCATCGTCCGGAAGTTGTCGTCCAGCGCGTCGCCCGATTCGAGTTGTTCGCTGTCGATCAGCAGCGTGCGGGGTCGCGCGAATAGTGTACCGTTCTCATCGGTATTCCGGAACAGCTCCAGCCGGCCGGGCACCGGAACCACGGAACCGTCCTCCATCTTCCGCTCAAATCCGGAGATGTAATCGTAAACCAGCTTCGAAGTCGACGTGTTATTGCAGACAACGATGAAGCACGGCGGCACGCGAATCCCATGGTTCTGCCAAAGCTCGAACGTCTGCGCGTAGTGACCGTAGAGAGCGTCAAGCGCTGTTTGTAACTCGTTCGGCAAATCATGAGGATCGAGCGACCCCGCCTTCCCGCGTCCCTTCTTCGGCATCTTCGAGCGGATGTGGTCCCAGAGATTGCGGAATTTCGGAACGTCGGCGCCCGGGATGTTATCCGCAACCGGCACGCGTGGCAGTTTGACGATCCCACATTCAATCGCGTCCATCAGGGAGAAATCGGTCATGGTCCAGGGGAACAGCGTTCCCTCCGCGTAACCCGAACCCCGCAGGAAGAACGGCGTCGCCGAAAGATCGATGACCTGCGTCAGCCCGATCTGCCGCTTCACCGCTTCCAGCCCGTTGATCCACAGCCGCGCGGCTTCGCGGTTCTTCTCCGCCTCGTCGCGGTCATCGCCTTTCAATTCGCCTTCCACTGCCTCGCCCACTTTCTCGCGATAGCAATGGTGAGCTTCGTCGTTGATGACTAGAATATTCTTCAGCCCCATCAGATCCGGCATCACCCGCTGGATCATCTGCCCTTCGGTTTCGAGCGTATTGAGTTCAGTTCCGTGCCGCCCCTGCAGCAGCGCGCGGCCTCCCTTCGAGATTTCCATCCGCTCCCGAAGCTTGAACGCGTGATAGTTCGTGATGACGATCTTCGCGCGCTGGATATCCGGCAGCATGTCGCGTGGAACGAGCTCCAGATTGTCGTAATAGTTGTACGGGTCGTTCGGCTGAAGGACGCGCAGACGGTCCTTAATAGTCAGACCGGGAGCGACGATCAGAAATCCGCGCGTGAATTTGGAGCTTCCGGACCGGCGCGCCGCATTGATTGTCTGCCAGGCGATCAGCATGGCCATCACAGTCGTCTTGCCCGCGCCGGTAGCGAGTTTCAGCGCAAGCCGGAACAGTTCGGGGTTCGCTTCGGCGTTCGCATTCCGCAGATGCTCCAGGAATTTGGCGCCCGTCTTTCCCATCTTCGGAGCGACTTCGGCCAGCCAGATGGCGGTTTCAACGGCTTCAATCTGGCAAAAGAAGGGACGGATCGCGCCGAACTGATAAGTCCGCCAGTGTGTCAGCAGCCGTTCCGTCTCCGGAGTGACCAGCCAGTTTCGTGAATCGAGGTTGCGCCATTGATCCACGTATGAGCGCAACTCGTTGATAACGGTCGCGGTCTGTTCATACTGCTGTTTGGCGCTCGAAAGACCGCTGCCATCCAGATCCAGCTTCTGCTGAGAGCCGCCCTTCTGCTTCCGCGGCTTCGGAATCGGCGTGATGAATTCGGCCTTTCGGCGCGTGTCAATCAGGCGTTGCGTCGGCTGCCCGGAATCGTCAAGCTCCCAGTGTTGCTGCGGGTACTCATAAGGAGAGTTGAGGATGGGCCGCTCGAAAAACGGATTGCTCATGGACATGCTTCCGAATTCGTCGCATCATGCAACGAATTACGAAGTGTTTCATGGTATCACCGGCAAACGTGCATACCGCGCTATCTGGCGGTGAATTGATTAAACAGAGCCTTCAAATCCCTGAGAAACAGGCCGAGTGACGCCTCGGCCTGCTCAGCCTTCTGGAGATTCATTGCCTTGACGATATCCTCGGCAAACTCCTCCCCACCCAACGGAGCCTCAATCCCGCTTTCGCGGATCTCATGACGCAGGAGTTTCTTGTACTCGTCCTTTGCGCACTTCACTGCAGGCAGCGTGCAACCTCGTCCGAAAACAGCTTTGAATGCCTGAGGATCCACCAACATCCAGCGTTCAATATGAGGATCGGGAATTGCGTAACAAATGAGCTGCTGGTAATCGGGATAATGCGTCGCCACGTCGTGAAGATGGCCCCTTCGTTCGGTATAACCTTTGCAGTTGGCGTCCGTCACCACCAATATCGAGTCGGGCGGCGGTTGCCGGTCGCGCTCGAGGTCACGCAGGAACTCCTTCAATTCACCATGCATTTGGGGCAACCCACCCCTTGAGCTCAGGAACCTTTTCGTAACATCGATTCCGAACTCCTCTGCGAATCGCTGGACTAACGCCCCAATAAATTTCTCATGGAAGGAATCCTCGCAGAAGAGCGTAATCTCACGCATCGAAATCCCCACGGAGCATTCGCTGCGAAACAGACAAACCGAGGTCCCGCTCATCCAGCGCTGTGTCGATCGATGAACCACGGGCTAATGGCCCCCACGTCTCGAACGGTTCAATAATCGTACCCGTAGACGTCTTTCGGCAGACAAAAAGGCTCTCATCGGATATATGATCCGGCAGAATGGGCGAATGCGTCGTGACGATCAGCTGAGTGTTCCCCGACTCGGCTCGGCTCTCCAGAATCTTCGCAATGTCCCGAATGCGCCGGGGATGAACGCCGTTCTCCGGCTCTTCGAAGCCGATCACTGCGGGGGGCTCCTTCACGCCACTCAGAGAAAGAAGGCCTAAAGCGCGCAAGGTTCCCTCTGAGAGCACGCGGGCAGGCATCGCGACAGGGCCTTCCATCAGGCTCAATTCCACTTCCCCGACTCTGTTCACCTCGGTTCGGATACCCGTTATCGAGGGAATCAGACTGTGAAGGGCTTTTTCAACAGCCCGAAACTGCGGCGCGTCCAGATTCTTCAGCGTATTGAGGAACGCCGCAAGTTCCTCGCCCATCAGTCCGACATGCCGGACTTCCTTGACGCCGGTTGCGGCTCGCATTCTTTCTCGGGGCTCAAAATAATAAAAAAACCAGCTCTGCAGTTCCTTTTTCAGCGCCGTCAAATGCGGGTAGTGCGGGGCATAGTGCGGCCGGGAGACAATGGCATGGTCTAAGTAGCGGTCGAAATAAGTCGGGTGAGACTGTCCTTCCATCCGAAGATGAATGCGTTGACTGACTTTCTCCAGAAAAGGGCGCGGCCGGCTCTTTGGTTTACCGTCGAGGCCGAGGGGGATCAAATATTCGTCGGACACGTGAAGTACGCCGGAACGGGGAGTGATTCCGATTTCAATGCCATACCGCAGACTCGTGTGGTGAATATAGGAAGCTGTTTTTGTTGCCCCAGCCCCGTTTCCGTCCGTCGCCTGCCCACGTCGTGTTTCAAGAATTTCCTTGTTGACGGCCGCGATCACTGCGGGCGAAAGCTCAATATCGGCCTCGATCTGAAATGAGACGGATTCACGCCGCATCAGCCCTTCCATCCCCATTTCATCGAAAGAGAACGATTCCATGGGCTTACCCCGATACGGGGGTTCAAAGGCTTCTTTCAGACTGCGGCTGCCGGCGATTCGCGAAAGCAATTGAAGCGCGTCGAAAAAATTGCTCTTGCCTGCGGCATTAGGCCCAAAAAGCACGGATAGCGGCTTAAGCGTCACGTCCACATCACGCAATGACTTATACCGCTGAATATGAATTCTATGAATCATACGGGCCTTCCCGGCAGGGAAACTCCTGGCTGCACCATACTACTATTGCAAGCCGGCGCGGAACCTAATATAGCCCCATGCCGCTCCACGGAAACCGCGGACATGTCGAACCGCCATCTCTGACAACAAAATGCTCTGTGTCCGCCAGCGCCTTACCTTTTCCCCGCAGTCTTCTTTCTTCGCCGCTGCATTGGCGCCAACCGCCCGTTGACCTCATCCACGGAGAATGCCTCCGGATCGAATCGGTAGCCCAGCCAATCAATCAGTTCTTCGTGCTGTTCATGCCCGGGATCGCTCATCGCATCCAGCAGGTTGAAAAAACCCGGCATTCCGCCGCAATCCTCGGGCGGCCCGCACCGTTCACCCGCTACGCACGCCGGGTACTCGACTCCAGGCGCCGGGGTCAGGCGCTTCTCCACCACGACTGAATGGTCCCAGCCATCGCCGAAGTCATAGGTGTAAGTCGCCTTCGCTCGCACCCTGCCCAGCACATCGAAGAGCCGCGCCGTTCGCTCGCTGGCCGTGCTCGGCCAGCCGAGCGCTCGCTCCATCGGATCGGGTGTGCCAAACCGCTGCTTCCCGATAAGGAACTCATGCAGGTGACTGTCGTGCCAGCCCATCGCAGCCTGCAGCACACGATGCAATTGCTCCAGCGTCAGTTCCGCGGGAACCAGCAGCCGGCGCCAGATCGGCGGGTTGCTGCCCATCAGCGTCACTTTGATCTGATAAATTTCTTCCGGGCTCACGAGTGTGTCAACTGGCATCGTCAACTCTCCACGCGATCCCGCCCGCGCGCGGCAACTCCATCGAAAAGTTCGTGGAGGCTGTCGTCATCGAACTCCTCAAACTCACCCGCATCCAAATCAGTACGCCCTTCCGCAACAAAGGCCTGTTGGGCATCGATCTTCATGAACCCAAGTCTGACATACATCCGGGTCACTCCAAAAGCCGTGACCCCTCTCGGCGAGAAATAAGTCCATCCTCTGTTCAACAATCTTCTCCAACAAAACACACCACTTAACCCAAAAACCCTTGCGCCCTTCCCGTATAATCTTCACCGTATGGAAATCTCCGAACGCAAACTCGCCGCCAACCAGGCCAACGCCCAGAAATCCACCGGTCCCACCTCCCCTCTCGGCAAAATCATCTCCGCCCGCAACTCAGACCGCCATCGCATCCTCGCCGCCTCCGTCGTCCTCGATAACGAATCCCCCAAACGCTTCGTCGCAGTCCTCAACTCCTTCAACGCCCACTACCGCCCCGCCGACCCCATCGAGCGCGCCCTCGTCGAACGCATGGCCGTCTGCCACTGGCGCCTCCAGCGCATCCTCGCCATGGAAACCGCCGGCATCCGCTTCGAAAAAAATCGCCAGCCCGAATCCATCCTCAAAGAGGACTCCCCCACCCGCACCATGGCCGCCATCCGCGCCATCAGCGACTCCGAACGCCACCCCGATCCCCTCGGCCGCAAAGAATCCCGCTACAGCCGCGAATTCTATCTCGCCTTCGATGCCCTCAGCCGTCATCGCGACCGAACCCGCGCCCGGAGGAAAACAACCAACGAACCCACCGATCTCGCTGATTCCAAACAACCCGCGCCAGTGAGCGAACCCACCATTCCCGCCATCGAACCCATCCCCGACCCAACCGAACCCGCCCCCACATGGATCGAACCCAAAGCCGCCTGACCCTGCATCCATCCGAGCGCTAAAATGAATACACCTCCCCCGGTCACAACGAAGAACAGCTCCATGGCCGCGACTCCATTCGTCCACCTCCACAACCACACCGACTATTCCCTCCTCGACGGAGCCTGCGAAATCGATCAGCTCATGGACGTCGTCTCCGGGATGAACATGCCCGCCGTCGGGATGACCGATCACGGCAATCTCTTCGGCGCCGTCAAGTTCTACAACGCCGCCAAAAAGAAAGACATCCACCCCGTCATCGGCTGCGAAGTCTACGTCTCGCGCGATGGCATGAAGACCCGCTCGGACACGGACCGCTACCACCCCCTCGTCCTCCTCTGCGAAAACCAGGACGGCTATCGCAACCTCATCAACCTCGTCTCCACCGCCTACCTCGAAGGCTTTTACTACAAGCCCCGCATCGATAAGGACCTCCTCTCCCGCCACTCCAAAGGCCTCATCTGCCT
>CAZWTH010000113.1:0-12951 GCA_964636715.1 uncultured Solibacteraceae bacterium
CTGGCGGTGCGGTGGAACTGCAAGGCCGGTAAGTGCGGGTCGTGCTCGGCGGAAATCAACGGCATGCCCAAGCTGATGTGCATGACGCGTATGAACACGCTGCCGGCTGACAAACCGGTTCGTGTGGAACCGATGAAGACGTTCCCGCTGATTCGCGATCTGGTGACGGACGTGAGCTGGAATTTCGAGGTCAAGAAGACCATTCGCAAGTTCAAGCCGCGCAAACCCGACGCTCCGGACGGCACGTGGCGGATGCAGCAGATGGATGTGGACCGCGTGCAGGAATTCCGCAAATGCATCGAATGCTTCCTGTGCCAGGATGTTTGCCACGTTCTGCGCGATCACCACATGCACAGCGATTTCATTGGGCCGCGGTTCCTGGTATATGCGGGGGCGCTCGAAATGCATCCGGCGGATACCGATGACCGGCTGCGGGATCTGAAGGACAATCACGGCATCGGGCTGTGCAACATTACGAAGTGCTGCACGAAGGTTTGTCCGGAGCACATTACGATCACGGACAACGCGATTATTCCGCTGAAGGAACGCGTGGTGGACGAGTTCTTCGATCCGCTGGGCGGACTGTTCAAGAAGTTCCGATAGACGCGCGGCAGGCTACCGGCTGGCCGGCGGAACAATGTTGTTCATTCGCGCATATTCGACGAGCTGCCCGTAATGATCGAAAGTATGGGCTGACATCTCGTTGAGCAGTTCCACCCTGGTCATCTTCGATTTCGCGTCGAAGGGGTTCGGCAATTCCTGAAGCAGCGTTGCGCCCGTGGCCGTCGCGACCGCCTTATGGGCGTGCGCGAACGCATCCTTCGCGTACTGGACGATCTGATCCTTTGTCTTCATTTCGGCGGGGCCGTTTTCGCCGCCGGGCGACGGCTCGCCCAGCAGCGACGCTGAAACGATATTCAGAACTCCGGCCACGTGCTTCGCCTGAGCTCCAAAATTTCTGACGCCATTAAATGCTCCTTTGGACGGCGCGAAGTCGAATTTATCCGCCGGCATTGCCTCGATCAGCGAAACAAATTCCTTCTCCACGCTGGTCAGTGTTTTATCGAAAACCTCGCTTGCCTTCGGGCCCGTATCGGCCGCGGCGGCAGGCGCAACAGGCGCGGCCTGATTGCAGGCGAGCGTGAACAGGCATAGGGAGACGGGGAGGAGCAACCGTTGGGTCATTATCGGAATAGTCTATAACAATCGCGGGCTTCGAGTTGATCGGAATATTCAGCTGAAGAAGAGCCTTTGCGCGTTGCCGCCCCGAATTTTCACCCGGTCGAGCTCCGGCGCGAACGCCAGTAATTCTTCGAATCGAGCCGACTGCTGATGGTATTGAGCGAGCGTAGTTCCGAGCATGCCCCAAATCATCCGGTCCGGCCCGAACGCGTCATAGAGCCGCCGCGTGAGGACGCCCAAATCGCCTTTGTAGTATTCCCAGCCGGAATATTTCAGAATCACGCGCGGCAATGCCGCCAGTTTCAACACTTCCTCGTATTCCGCGGCGGTGCCCTGTCCAGGACGGCCCATGTGATCGAGAATCACGGCCGTCTCGGAAAATTCGGCGGCCAGCCGGTGAATGGCAGGGGCCTGGCCGGGTATGAAGTGCATCTGAATCGCCATCCCCATCGAGGTCGCCGCGCGCCAGCAGGAGGTCATACGCGGATCCTTCATGTCGCGGTTGCGAATGGGGCCGCCGCTTTCGGGCGTCATCGACATTTCGTGAATGCGCAACGCGACGATTCGCTTCGGCCACCGGTCCGCCAGTTCCCGCATACGGGCGGGCGTGTCCGCTTTCAGCGGATCGAACATACAGGTCGCCTTGAAATATCCGGGACTCGGCTCGTGCGCCAGACAATATTCCACGTACCGGTGATCGTCCTGATACGGTTCCGGATGAACGACGATTGAGTGCCCGAGCGAGGCGCCCTTGACCAGCTTCAGGTGGTCTTCGAGCGTATAAGCCGCCGGTTTGTAGGGGGCGTCCGGCGCATAGGGAACACGATCCGGATCGAAGAGGTGGACATGAGTTTCGATGGCCGGAGCGACGGTGGCGGCCCGGAGTGCGCCCGCGGAAGCGCCCAGTGTCAGCAAAATCTCCCGCCGGCTGAGGTTACCTGCCATGCGAAAACTTTATCATTGACTTCGCTTTGACTATAGACTAAGTTATTAGTCAATGAAGCCGCCGAAACCTGTGCCCACGGATCTCGAACTCGAGCTCCTGAAGACCATCTGGGCGCGAGGGCAGGCGACGGTGCGCGAGGTATTTCAGGATCTCTCCGAGCAGCGCAAAATCGCGTACACTACCGTGCTGACCATGATGGGAGTTCTGGAGCGTAAGGGCTATCTGACGAAAGAGCCCGGCGAGCGCGCTTATGTCTACTCTCCGGCGGTTCCGCAGGAAGAAATGGTGCGGAGTATGGTGGATGAATTCGTCGGCCGGGTGTTTAACGGATCGGCGCAGCCGCTCCTGGTGCATCTGGCGGGCGATGAGCGAATCGCGGCTTCGGAACTGGCGGAAGTCGAGAAGATCGTGAAGGCGAGGCGGAAGAAGTGAATCTGTCCGCGATTCCGTTTTCGCACAACTTGCTGGCGTGGATGATCCAGACAACGGTTCTGGCAACGCTCGCGGCCATACTGCCAGTCGCATTCCGGCTGCGGCATCCACGGGCGCAGCTGTTGTACTGCCATGCCGCACTGGCGGCCTGCCTGCTGTTACCCGTTCTGCAGCCGTGGCGGGTTTTGAGCGGCAAGCCGAGCCCGTTGTTTGCCGTCACTCGCTATGAATGGTGGTTGTTCGGAATCCTTATCGCCGGGTTCGTTCTGCAACTGGTATCGCTCTCCGCCGGACTGTTCCGGACTCGCCGCTTCCGAATTGCGGCCAGCCCTCTGTACCCGGTTCCGGAGCCCATGCGCGCCGCGGCGGCGATCACACAGGCGGATGCGCTCTTCTGCATCTCCGAGGAAACGCGCGGCCCGGTGATGCTGGGATGGCTGGCTCCGGTTGTCTTGCTGCCCACGTCGATCCTGCAACTCGGCGAAGAGGCGCAGTGCGGAATTGCCTGTCATGAATTGCTGCATGTGCGGCGTGGCGACTGGCTGGTGACGCTGATTGAAGGAATTGCGAACGCGTTGCTGTGGTTCAACCCCGGCGCGTGGCTGCTGCTCTCCGAAGCGCGGCTGGCGCGCGAGCAGATTGTGGACGCCGAGTCCGTGCGTCTGACGGCGGCGCCAGAACCTTACATCGATGCGCTGCTCGCCATCGCGCGCGAACGCGCCGGCATGGATCTGGCGGGCGCGCCCTCCTTTCTGTGGCGCAGTCATCTGACGCAGCGGATGCAGCTATTGCTCTCCGATGCGCCGGTTTCCTCGATACGGGTGGCCGGGTCATTGTGCTCCATGATTGCGGTTCTCGGTGGCGCGATGTGGTTTATCGCGGCGGCTTTTCCTCTGCTTTCTGCTCAATACGTACCCGTGGCGCCGTCCATCGCCGCGGCTTCCGTTCCCGCGCCTCAGCCGGCGCCGGTAACGCCGAAGGTGGCCGCGGTGAGACCGGCCTCGCCGCCTCAGGCCGCGTTGCCGGTGAGCGATCCCTATGAGCCGGTGAACGGCGGGATCAGTGAAGTCTCGGCCGCCGACCGCGCGGAGGCGCTGGCGTTGCCGGGACGCGCGCGGGCAGCGGCTCTTCGCCATGAACGAGGAGTGCCGCCATACAGGCTTCACGCGTCGTTTGCCGCGGGCGGGAACGCGTTGCAGACGGGGCAGGGCGAGATTTCGGAAACCTGGATGACGGGCCAGCGGTGGCAGTGGACCGTGAATCTGGGAAGCATCTCGCATGTTCAGCAGGTATACCTGGGCGTCTTATTCGAGAACCAGCACATCGCCGTCATCCCGATGCGGGCCCACATGCTGCGCAACGAAATATTCTGGGCGCGCGCGCAGCCGGGCCTCGCCGCGCGGCTCAGAACGGCGAAGACGCTATGGCAGGGGAAGCCCGCTACCTGTCTGCTCGAATCGCCTGATTCCGCGATCGACGGCTTCGACAGTTCCGCGCAGGCAAGGTTCTGGAACGAGGATGAGTACTGCTTTGACGACGCTTCGGGGGACCTGGTTGTTCATTCCTTCGTTCCAGGCACTTACGCGCAATTTGAATATGGAGCGCAGACGCAGTTTCATCAGCTTCGCATCCCGGAACGGATCCGCATCTACGTTGCCGGAACGGCCGTTGTCGATGCATCGCTTCAAATCACGGATGCCACGGCCGCCGATGAGAGTGCGCTGACTCCGGCGCCCGAAATGACTTCGTCGCCGACACCGACGCAGCTTGGTCCGGCTTTTCGCGCCTGGGCGCCGGCGAAGAACGGCGGCCAGGCGATTGTTCACGCGGAGGTGGATGGAGACGGCAATGTAGTGGAGGCCGAAGTATCGTCCATCCGGGATGCGGATGGGGCCGCTATGGCGCAGCAGGTCCGCGAGATGAATTTTCGGCCATACGGGCACGGAGCGGCAGGTTTATATCTACCTCCGCTGAATCAGAAAAGAGGATTTCACGATGAAACGGTGCTTTGTCCTGCCGGCGGTTCTGCTCGCCGCCACAGCCATGGCTGACGCGGACGTCACGATTCGCTATCGCATGGAAATGTCCACCCCTCCTGGCTTCCAGCTATCCGATAACCAAACCATTTACATGAAGGGCGCCAGGGGCGCTTCGACCGGTTCGCACGGCGGCACGATCATCGACTTTTCGCGGCAGGAGGTCACCGAGATCGATCCGGCGCATCGCAAATATGCGACTGTTCCCGCGGCGGAATATGGCCGCCAGATGAATGCGAGCATCGCTGAGACGGCCGCCGTGCCGGGCATGGACCAGATGCTGAAGTCGATGAAGACAACGTGTGAGGCAAAGACTTCCGGAGCCACGGAAGAGATTCAGGGCGTGAAGACGGAAGAGCGGGTGGTGAACTGTACGACGACTATGGACATGCCGGAGAATGTCCGCGCGGTCATGCCGTCGATGGGGATTAAAACGACGATGCACGTGTGGGCGGCTTCTGGTTCCGAGCGTCTGCGCGTTCCGGGACTCTGGCAGCTATCAGGCTACGAACTCTGGCAGGAATACGTGATGAATCCGATGGGTTCTTCGGGGCAGATGCCGGGGGACGCGATGCAGACGATGGCGGAGGCGATGGGGAAAGATCAGTCGGCAGTTCTGCGATTCAGCGGCGAGATGTCGATGCAGATGGGCGGTGGGGATACCACGATTGTCAAGATGAGCCGGGAGGTGACAGGGCTCTCGACTGAGTCGATTGACGACTCCGTGTTCAGGGTACCGGCTGGTTTTACGGCGGAGCCTTTGGAGCAGATTCTGAAGGATGAAGCCGCCTCGGAGAAGGAATTGCTGCAGGCGAACGAAGCGAGCGCGGACTCCGCGAAAGCCGATCCGCAGGTTCCGGCGAATGTAAAAGCCTTCGTTCCGGTCCTCTTTCCTCTGACGGAGACTGAACCTGCCGCTGAAAAGGACTCCAACGGAAAATTGCTGACAGGCATGGTGGAAGTGCTGGTGACGGTGGGGCCGAAAGGCAATGTGGAGGACGCCGAGGTCCTGTCCGGTCCCGAAGCTTTGCGCCAGAGCGCTCTCAAGACGATTCGAAAGTGGACTTTCCGGCCGGTCATTCGCGATGGGCTGCCGGTCACGGCGTACACGCAGCAGAGCGTTCCCTTCATCGATTTCTCGCAACCTCCATCGGCCGCCGGGTTTCAGTTCGATTCCTTTCACGTCGATGCGGACCAACTTGCCGAAGTGGGACGGATGCAGCGCCTGGAGCGCCTGTTCCCGCGGTCGCCGCAACAGGAATTGCTGGATCTGGAACAGGATGCAGGCGGCGGGGATAGGGATCGCCGATCTTTGCGCCTGCCGGAAATGGCGTTGAAGGCGGCGAGTTTGGGCGAAGACGAAAAAGCGAAGGCATGGGCCGCCGAGTTGCTTACATCAGTGAAGGATCCGAAAGACCCGGAGTTTGGCGACGCTATTCACACCGGTCATACGGTGATGGGCCTGGTCGCGCTGCATTCGGGCGATTCCACGGCGGCGCGCCAGGAGTTGCTCGCGGCGGGGAATACGCCGGGGTCGCCTGAGCTCAACTCGTTCGGTCCCAATATGCTGCTTGCGAGCGAATTGCTGAAGAAGGGCGAGCGCGATACGGTGCTGGAGTATCTCGAACTCTGCCGGAAGTTCTGGAAAACGGGCGGGCCGCAACTGGATTCGATGAGCGCAACGGTGAAGCAGGGCGGCACGCCGGCGTTCAATCTTTTAACGCCCCAATAACGCATAGCGGCGGCGCATTCGAATGAATTTGAAAACCTGGACGATCGCCATGGTGTTTTTTGCCGGGCTGGAGATCTACGCTCAACTGCAAATTTCGCTGCGGCCAACCCGGATCCTGGCGCCGGCTCAGCCGGGTGGGCCAGATCGCATTCAACTGACGAACACTGCTTCGCGGACAGTGGTTGCGTTCAGTATCCCCAACATGGAGGGCAGCGGTTTTCAGACGCTCAATTTCTATCCGCCGGCCATGCCGGGCATTGCGCCCGGGGCCGTCTTTGAGGTCTCGATGCCGAGGCGCGTCACGGGAAAAAATGGAAAGGCGACGCTGGAGGATTACACTCCCTCGGCGGTGCTGTTTGCCGATGGCGCCTCCGACGGCGATGCGGCTCAACTGAGGGCGATTGACCAGATGCGGACGGGAAACGCGGATGAGTTGGAGAGGCTGATGCCCCTTCTGAATGCGGTCCGGACAAGTTCAGATGAGAGAACGGCGGCAGCCCTTCAGGCGTGCGCGGCGAATACTGCCGGTCGTCTGGCTGACCTCTATAAAACGGAAATGCCGAACCCCCTGTATAACGGCGGGAGGATTTCCGCCGCGAACAGCGTCAAGCGCGCGTGCGATGAGGGTGTGAGTATAGCGGGCGACCGCGGGCCGTCCGCCGCGCGGGATCGTATTTCGAGGATTGTCACGCGGGAAATGAGCGCCGTGGCCACCGCGCGCGCGAGCCGATTGAAGGGAGCAGGAAAATAGAGGGCGAATTATTCGGGGAAGACCTGCTCACGCAGGCGCGTGTTCCCAGCGTGCGGCCATCTCGATGAATGCGTCTTTGCAATTCGGCCAATCATGAAGGGTGGCGGGATCGAAATCCGCTCCGTTTGGCCACACGAGAGTTCGCGCTTCCGAATCCACCTTCAACCGATTGAAGAGGTTCAGACTTCGAAGGGGACCGAAGAGCTCACCACGAAGCACTGGCTCGAAGTCGATCACCTGCTCTGTATGGTCCTCGAACAAAACGCGGATAGTGTAGGGAGCCAGAATGTCGAACCCTTCGACCCGGTGGATTGGATGAACCATGTGTTTATTGTTATTTTAAAGGCTCAATGGGCAGCGCGGCCTGACCAGCGTGCAGTAACAGCCAGTCCGCAGAATCGGCTCAGTTCAGGCATTTTTCTATCGTAATCCTCAGACGTTATCGTTTGGAACGCCGCCGTGAGTCCTTTGGATCTGGCCCGGCGGAGGGGTGGGTGACGCATGCGGTGAAGGAATGTGATTTCGGTTGTGCCGGAGCCCGCCATTTTGTTGGCTGCCGAAAAATCAGTTCTCCGCCGGTTGTTTATTCACGTGGTCGACGACCAACACCTGCACTGGCGCCCTCGTCTTCTCGATTTTGAGGCCGAGTTGGTCCTGCACGGCGTCGAATATGCTTGGACCGCTGGTCTCGGCGGTCGACATGGGATTTCGCGCGGCGGTGGTTGCCGACATGGACCAGAAGAGAGTGTAATCGTATTGACCTGTGAGACCGGTGGCATCCGTCAGAGGGCCATTGAGGGTTCGGCCGGCAATCTCGCCGATCAACTGCGCGATCGTCTGATTGTGTCCTCGCATGCCGACCTTTCCATCCGGGGCCTGCGCAAACCATTCGGCATTCCCTGGCGGAGGGATGGGGAAGCCGTTCGTCCCTGTCTTGAGTGGGGCCGAGTTTTTTGACGTATCGCCAGTTTGCTGAGGTGAATCGGGTTCGGCCGGGTTCAGCTTCGGTCCACCTTTCGACACGACCAGGCTATAGGTGTCCATTGCCTTGCTTGCCCAGTGGACTTTGAGACCGAGGCGATCCGCCAGGAGGTTCTGCAGCATCCCGTTAAACTGCTCCCTCGCGGTGTCGATTGGCATCGTGGCTTCGACGTCCAGCCGCATCAGGCCCAGGTCATTCTCATCAGAGAGCCGGTAGAGGGGGATATCGTAGGCGGTGAGAATGAGACTCAGGAGGTTGCCTCGGGACGAGAAGCGTCCGGGCGCTTTGTTGTTGGGCCCCGGGATGCCCGCCAGGCGACGCGCTGGAGTTGTTCCATCCGGAGGCGGGGCCAGTCTGACAGAAGCGACCTCAAATCTCAGGGCTGACGGCGCTGTTTGTGCGTGGACAGTTACTCCGTTCAGCAACGCGATCAGGATGGATACGGCGGCCGGTGGGAAGATTCGGTAAGGCATCGAGGGAGAAACCTCATCGGAATAGACGTTGAGAGGGAAGAAAGCGTTGGCCGGTCAGAGCAGTAAATTCTTTCTGTGGGGGCTGTCTTCCTCCGTAATGTCTCCAGTTCAGTTCGTTCGGCGGGGCTGAGGTCTGCGATTCCTCATGTTCGGCGATAAAATGGAGCGAGGATAAAACCGGTGATCGAATTGGGCGATGTGAAGATTGACGAGGCGGCCCTGACTGAGATCTGCCAGCGGTATTCTGTCCGGGAGTTGGCGGTGTTTGGATCCGCCGCGCGGAATCAGATGCGCGCCGGGAGCGACGTCGATCTGCTTGTCGAGTTCCAGCCGGAAGCCCAGGTCGATCTTGTGGAACATGCTGGACTCATGCTGAATCTCGCGCAATTGCTGGGGCGGAAGGTGGATCTCGTGTCCAAAAGGGCCCTTAAGCCGCTCATTCGGGAGTCGATTCTGAAAGAAGCGCACCCCATTTATGCGGCGTGAGATTTTGTATCTCACCGATATTCTGGATGCCGCCGGCAACATCGCGAAGTTCATCCATGAGTCTGATCTGGAGACATTTCTGGGGTCTGAGTTGACGAGAAGCGCGGTAGCGCAAAGTTCATCGTGATTGGTGAGGCGGCTGCCAAAATCTCTACTGAGACTCGCGATGCGTACCCAGATATTCCATGGCAGCAGATCGCGGCGCTACGCAATGTTCTCGTTCACGCTTATTTTGGAATTGACTGGCCGGAGGTTTGGCAGACTGCCAGCGTTCGGTGTCCCGTTCTTCGGGACCAGATCGATGGAATTCTCAGTGATGTGAAAGAGAAAGATTCTGACGGCGACGAATCAACAGAAGAGGGGTGAGCGGGATCTGGCTGCTCGAGGATTTTCGCGCTATTGTGGATTCGTGCGTTCTCTGGCGCCGCTACTGTTGCTGGCGGCTGCGTTTCATCTGGCTGGTCAGTCTATTGCCCCTCATCCGTGGGGTGGGCTTGTGCTTTCTGAGATGTCCGCTCTGGAAGCGGCTCCCGATTTCGCCGCGTGGCGGAAGATGCATCCGGAAGAGCGCGTGAAGAATGCAGCCTATAGCGTTGAGTATGAATCCAACGGGCTGTGGTGTGCGGACAGCATCGCGGACTATACGTTTTCAGGCGGCGTGAAAGCTGCGCGGCACGCCTTCTTCTATGCTCCGTCAGGGAGTCTAGCATCTTCCTTGCCGGACCATCAGGATACCGGCCTCGTAGGGCAATGCCGATTGTTCGCTCTCTGGTACGAGGTGCGGAACCCAGCGGATTCCGGGAAGCTTGTTCAGGCGATTTCCTCGGAGTTGAGCGCGGCTCTCGGAGCGCCGTCGGAGCCATCAGGGGTTCAGAGGAGAGATGGAGACTGGGGTTCCGCCTACTGGAGTCCCTATCTGCGATGGGAACGCGCTTCTTCGCACATCGTGGTGGCCGTCGATCCGGGAGGTCCGGCGCCGATCTCTTATCCGGGCGCACTTCATCGGCTTCTGATTATCGCGCGATCTTCGCAGGCGCCGCATGGGTCAACCTTCGCTGCAAGGCGGCGACAAAGCGGAGATGGCCGGTATCGCTCGGATGGAAAAACCGTGCTCCTTTGACGACGGCCACAACAACTGGCCGGAGAAGCTGATTCCCTTTGGAGAGAAGCTGCTGGTGGATTTTCCGGCGAGCCGCTGGAGGCCGTATGTCGATCTGATACTGGCCCGTACGTATGCGGCGAGTCTGATCCTGACCTACCCGGACGCCGATTTAGAGGGAGCGAACAAGCCCGCTGATCCCGAAGCGTTGCGGCGCGGCTCCATCGCTCATTTCCGGGCATTTCTCGATGAGGACCGGACGTCGCCTGAGCGCGATTTTGCGTGGAAGGAAGCGTGGCGCCTGCTCGCGGGATTGCCACCATCGCCGATTCATTTTGCGTGTGTCGATTGATTGGGGCGGGGTTCCGGAAGTGGGGCACTCGCTGGCGTCATTTTTGCCATTACTTACCCTCCAGCGCGGAGGCTCTCCTGGTGTTTCGGGTCGCTTGCGCCGGGCGGAAGCCCGGCGTGCAGGGCCGAAGCCCTGCCCCACGGTTTTGAGTGCAGTAGTATGTCGACGACCATGGCTATTGGACCAACGATCGTCAGGGCGTAGTAGGGGGCGTCGATGCTGAAGATCGCGGGGACGAAGTCGCGGAGGGGGCTGCCGTTGGCCTGGATCAGGCGGAGGCCCATTTCGGCGAGGGCGATGAGGATGGCGACGATGGTCTGGCCTTTCTTCGTGCTGACGGTAGTACGCGGGTCCGTGATCATGAAGAAGATGAAGAGCTGATACATCGGTCCGGTGATGGGCGCGACTTCGGCGTAGAAGGCGTGACCGGTGATGAGCGACCGGACTGCGGCGAGTGCGATGAAGCAGACGACGTAGGTCGCGGTGATGTGGAAGCGGTCTACGCGCCAGACGATGATGGCGCCCAGAGCCCAGACGATCAGCATGGGCCACACGGCGTTGCCCCACTGGATGCCGAGAGTGGAGAAATATTCGGGCGCGATCAGGAGCATCACGGCGATGGCGAGGTTGGAAGGATTCCAGAGGTGACGTCCGCGCCAGCGGATTACGTACTTCGAGGTGATGGCGATGGCGCTCGTGAGCGCGAACGGCCAGTATTCCGGGGTGCGGCAGAGGATGCCGACGCTGATACCTGTGATGTAGGCGCTGGCGAGGACCGGGTTCTTTTTATAAACCAGACGGGAGAGTACAAACTCGAAGGCCATCGCGGTGACGATTGCGAGGAGGGTGCGCGAGAAGCTTTCGAGTACGCCGTACGATATCTGGCTGACGAGCAGGATGCAGGTGATGAAGATCGGCGGCAGATAGCGGGACTTCATGACTGCTCCCGGATTTTGAGAACCTGGTCGAGTTTCGGGGCGGTGATGGCCTGGGTTTTACCGGAAGGCCAGCGGATCTCAACTCTGTCGACAGCGTTCGCTTTGCCGAGACCGAAATGCAGACGGCGGTCATTTTCCGCGCAGAAGCCGCTTCCGCCGGTGACCTCCTGTAGCTGCTGCTGGCCATTCCACAACACGCGCACCTGCGCGCCGATCGCGCTGCGATTGCTGCTCTGGCCTTCCAGATCGAACCCAATCCAATGATTCGCGGACGTTGCCGTATTGCGATAGAACAGGATGGGGCCGTTCTGGTTGGCGACGACAGCGTCGAGAACGCCGCGATTGCCGAAGTCGGCGAGGGCGACGGAACGTCCGTCGAAGACATCCGTGACGCCGACTGCCTGCGCGACTTCCCTGAACTGGCCGGAACCGTCATTCAGGAAAATTTTCTTCTGCTGATATCCGCCGAGGCTACGGCCGGTTGAGGGCGGCCAGTTGGCGGCGTCATTGATGATGTTTTTGTTGCCGCCGGCGACTTTGGTGTAGTCGTACCAATAGTTGTGCTCTTTGTCGAGCGAGACGTTGCCGTTCGTGACGTAGATGTCCTCGAAGCCGTCATTATTGAAATCGCCGAATTGCGAGCCGAAACTCCAGCCGGCGAGCGCGATGCCCATGGAGTTGGCCATGTTCTGGTATTTCGGAACGATATCGAACTTCGCGGTATTGGGGACCCAGAAGTTGTTGCCCTGGATCAGAATTCCGGGTTCGGAGATGTTGGAGACGTAGAAGCCGAGACGGCCGTCGTTGAGGACGTCGCCTACTGACGCGCTCATGCCGCTCTTCGGCGCGTAACCGATGCCGCTTTCCTTGCCGACTTCGCGGAAATGTTTGCCGTCTTTGTTGATGTAGAACTCAGAGACACCGTAATCGTTGGCGACGAAGAGATCGGGGTAACCTGTGCCGCGCGTATCGGCCGCGACGGCCGCGAGCGACCAGCGGTTGGAGACGATTCCCATCTTCGCGGAGACCTCTTCGAACTTGCCGCCGCCGAGATTGTGGAAGAGGTATTTGCGGCCGCCGTTGTTAGCGTACTCGAAGCTTTCCGGCATGATCTTCGTGGTCTTCAGATGCCAGAGGTCGACGTCTTCGGCATAATAGCCGCCGACGAAGAGATCGAGCTTGCCGTCGTTATCGTAGTCGAACCAGATGGCGGTGTTGACGTTGGCCCATTTGGGGAGCGGAGTCTGATCGGTGACGCGCGTGAAGTGCTTGCCGCCGTCATTGTGGAAGAGCTCCTGCCGGCCCCACTTGTAGAGGAAAACGTCGTCGTAACCGTCGTTATCGTAATCGCCCCAGACGGCCCCGGTGGAGGCTCCCGTGCCGTCCTGATTGACGTCGGCGAGGCCGACTTCCGCGGCGACGTCTTTGAACGTGCCGTCGTGATTATTGCGGTAGAGGGCGTTCTTGCTGCCGATGCCGCCGTTGGTGACGTAGAAATCGGGCCATCCGTCTTTGTCGAAATCGACCACGGAGATAGCGGCG
>CAZWTH010000114.1:0-20282 GCA_964636715.1 uncultured Solibacteraceae bacterium
GCCCGACCGACAGGCTGGCCAAACACGAGTTTGCGATCCGAGTCGCTCATTACCTGTAATGACGTTGGATCGGAACCAAAGGCTACTTACTGCAAAGTAATTGTTTTTGTAAAGCTACAATTCATTCACAGCTTCCGAAGCCCCGCCCCACGGAGCAGTGTCCAAGTCTGGTAATGGATGTTCTGGTATTGGAAGTCTGGTGATACAACAGCTTTCAATTATTTGAGTAGAAGCCCCCGAGGCCATCATCCGAATCACCGCCATCTCCTACAGGCAGCATCGTGGTGATTTCGTCGCAGGTCTCGAGGAAATCTTCGTACCAATCGGGCTGCACCTCGTAAACATACAGGTGCGAATTGTGATCGAACGCCAGTTCGAGCGTACAGGTCTCGCCGGCATGGCGGCGCGCGCTGCGCACGCGGCGCTCGAGGTCGCGCTGTTCGTCGCGACCGACGGCGGCCTCTTCGATGCCCTCAAGCGCTTCTTCCACTTCCAGCTCTTCGAACTCGCGCGCGGCGAACAGAATCAGCTTCTGGCCCACCTTGCGCGCGGCATCCAGAAACATGCGGTAATCCGGATACCGTTCCGTATCCCAGCTGATCACCGGGAGTTCTTCGAGTCCCCCCGAAAAACTGTGGAATACCGCAAAATCCGAAGCCGCCAGATAATCCAGGATTTCGCCTTTGAGTGCCGCGAGATTGAGATCCATGTTTGAGCCCTGCAAGCCGAGAGCGCGTTTCGAGACCAGAATATCACCGCGCGCCGCCGATGGGAACCGCACTGGACGCAGGCGGACGCGCGATAATGACGGTTTCGCCTCCTTTGCAATGAATCTCACCATCGATAACAACAACCGCGTGCTGGCGGTGGAGGACTCCGGCGGGCGGCGTGAATTTCCGCTCTACTCCCGCGAGGCCTTTGAACTCATCAGCCGCGAATGGGTTCGGGTCGGGTGGGCACTCCGCTACTACCACACGTTCACCTGGTTCGGCCGTCCTATTCTGCAGTTGCCCGAAGACCTCATCCGCCTTCAGGAGGTTCTGTATGATGTGCAACCGGATGTGATCGTCGAGACCGGCGTGTTCGAAGGCGGTTCACTGCTGTTCCATGCGTCGCTTTGTGAAGCGATGGGCAAGGGCCGGGTGATCGGGATTGACGTGGAAGTTCGCCATGGCGTGCGGGAAGCGCTGGCGGCGCATCCGCTGGCGCATCGCGTGACGTTGCTCGAAGGCGATTCCGTGGCGCCCTCTATGACGGCGGACGTACGCGCGCGGATCGCGCCGGGCGAATGCGTTCTCGTGATTCTGGATTCGAACCACACGAAGGCGCACGTGGCGGCCGAACTGGAAGCGTATGCGCCGCTCGTGACGCGCGGCTCCTGGATCATCGCGACAGACGGCATTATCCGCGATCTGCACGATACCCCGCACGGCGAGAGCGAGTGGACGCACGATCATCCCGCCGCGGCGGCCGAGGAGTTTCTCGCGCGGCATCCCGAATTCGAGATGCGACAACCGGAATGGAAAGAGAACGGGAGCACGCTGACCCGGAACATCACCTACTGGCCAGATGGCTGGCTCCGGAGGAAAGCCTGAACCCGGAGGAAATTCGCGGTGAACAGCGTGGGCTCGCAGGCAGCAATGCCTGCCCCACGGAGACCGGGGAGTAGCCATGGCGGCCGTCGAAGTCGCCGGAATCTCGAAATATTACCCGCTCGGCAACTCGCAGTGGTCGCGCGTGCGCCGTATTTTCTCGCCGGGCGCGCACACAGCGGATGAAGTCTGCGCGCTGCGCGATGTGACCTTCGCGGTGGAGGAAGGCGAAGCGTTCGGAATCATCGGATCGAACGGGTCCGGCAAAAGCACGCTGCTGCAGATTATCGCGGGCATTCTGCGGCCTTCGGCCGGATCCGTCGCCATCAACGGCCGATGCTCCACGCTTCTCGAACTCGGGTCGGGCTTCGCGCCGGAATTCACCGGCCGCCAGAACGTTTACCTCAACGCCACGATTCTCGGCCTTTCGCAGGAAGAGATCGACGCGAAATTCGCGTCGATCGAGCGTTTCGCCGATATCGGCAGCTTCATCGACCAGCCGATCCGCACCTACTCCACCGGCATGGTGCTGCGCCTCGCCTTCGCCGTCATCGCGCATTCCGAGCCGCGCATTCTCATCGTCGACGAAGCGCTCGCCGTCGGCGATATCGCATTCCGTCAGCGCTGCATGCGCCGCATTCACGAACTGCGCGCGCAGCGCGTCACTATTCTCTTCGTCTCACACGATACGAGCGACGTGAAAGCGCTCTGCGAACGTTGTCTCTGGCTCGATCGCGGGGTAGTGCGCGGTCTCGGGGAAGCGGACAGCATCGTAGCGCGCTATCTCACCTCCACTCTCGAACGCGGCCGTTCGCCCGAAGTCGCGGAACCCGGTCCCATCCCTGAGATCACTGCCGCCACGACATACCGTTTCGGCAACGGGACGGCGCAAATCACGGACGTTTCCCTGCCGCCGGCGCCTTCCAGACGCGAAGCGCTCCTGCGCCTTCGCGTCCGCGGCGCAGGAACGGTTGCCGCCCCCATCGCCGGATTTCTTGTCCGCAATCAAAAAGGAGAGACCATCTTCGGCGCGAACTCCGCGCGCGAAAATCATCCACTTTCCCTGCTCCAGGCAAACGACGAACGCACCATCGATTTCCGCATCGCCATGCCGCGCCTCACCCCCGGCCGCTACTCGATTTCCGTCGCCATCGCCGACGGCAACCTCGATCAATCGGAAATCTGCGACTACATCGAAGACGCCATCTCCTTCGACGCCGCGCAATTCGACCCATTGGCTGAAGTCCGTCCCGTCAGCGGCTACATGGAATTGCCGTGCGATTCCGTCGCCATCCACAGGCACTAATTTTTTTGCGAACGACTAACGCCATTCGCATGTTAACGTCTGAGAGACGTGCCCTTCGTTGAGCGAGCGGTCATGCCACATGTAATAACCATGGCGCGCTCGTAACTTTGTGATGAACAAATCCGGGATCGAATCGTCTTAAACGCATACGATGTTCCCGCGCAACGCGATAAATTCTGTAACCAATCGCCGCGTCCCCGGTTCTGAAAACTGAGATAAACCTTTATGCGCATTCTTGTTGTATGGATTCTTGCCGCCATTGCCGCGCTCGCGCAGCAAACGGCCAGCCTTCGCGGCACGCTGACGGACTCGTCCGGCGCCATCATTCCCGCGGCTTCCGTGTCCCTGAGCGGCCCCACTGGTAAAAAAACGGTACAAACTCAGGCCGATGGCACTTATCTTTTCCCTGGATTGCCGGCGGGCAACTACAAAGTAGCGGTCGCATTCCCTGGCTTCGCCGCGTATGAACATGCGATTACAATCGAGGCGGGCGTCCCGGCGCAGGCGGCCATCCAGCTCGTTCCGACCGGCGGGAAGCAGGAGGTCAACGTCACCAGCGAGGCGCAAGCGGCGGAGGTCAGCGTGGACCCATCGGAGAACAAATCGGCCGTCGTGCTCAAAGACAACGATCTCGATGCCCTTCCGGACGATCCCGCCGACCTTGGCGACATGCTTTCCGCGCTGGCGGGCCCTTCCGCCGGGAACGGTGACGCTCCGTCGCTGATGGTGGACGGTTTCAGCGGCGGCACGCTTCCGCCCAAGAACACGATCAAGGAAATTCGTCTTAACAAGAATCCCTTCACCGCCGAATCCGAATACCTGGGGTTCGGCCGCGTGGAAATTATCACCAAGCCGGGCACCGACAAGCTGCACGGTACGTTCCAGCTCACCGACAGCGATGCGTTCTTCAATTCGCGCAACCCGTACGCCGCCAATAAAGCCGATTACGTCAACCGCGCATTCAACGAATCGGTGGGTGGATCGATCGCAAAAAAGATTTCGTGGTCTCTCAGCTCCAACCAGAACAAGGTCAACACGGACGCGATCATTCATGCCGTCACGCTTGACACCACGACCCTTCTCTCCTCGCCGGTTGAGGAGTCGGTCCTGACGCCGCGCAACAACGATTCGGGAACGGGGCGGATCGATTATCAGATTTCGACGAATCATACGGCCACGGGACGGTACACGTACAGCCGCAATGACCGTGACAACAGCGGGATCGGCGGCTATTCCCTGCTCAGCCGCGCTTACAGCGGAGAGGGCAACTCGCAGGAACTCCAGCTTTCCGAGACAGCGGTGCTCAGTCCGGCGCTGGCGAGCGAGACGCGACTTCTCTATTCCACCTCGGATAGTTTCCAGTACGGCGATACGTCGCTCCCCTCGATCAATGTGGATGGCGCATTCAATGCCGGCGGAAATCAGGTCGGCAACCAGTACAACAAATACAGACGCTCGGACTTTCAGAACATTTCCACCTACGTTCGCGGCACTCACACCGTGCGTTTCGGCGCGCGATGGATTCACGCCTCCACGACGGATAACTCGCCTTCGAATTTCGGCGGCACTTTCACGTTCCAGGGCGTGGGCGATGCGCCCGAACTCGATTCGAACAATCAGCCGATTCCGAACACCAGCATCTCCATCAGTTCGCTCGAACAATACCGGCGCACGCTGCTGTTCCAAAGTCTGGGCTATCCGATGGCGACTATCCGGTCGCTGGGGGGCGGCGCGTCGCAGTTTTCGATCGCCGGCGGCAAGGCGTATCAATACGTTTCACAGGATCAGTTCGAAGCTTTCGTGCAGGATGACTGGCGCATCCGGCCCAACGTGACGCTCAGCGTGGGACTTCGGCATGAACAACAGTCGGACGTTCATATCTATCCCGTTCCGATCGCGCCGCGGCTCAGCCTGGCGTGGTCTCCGGGCTCGACCGCGAGTAAGCCGGGGAAGACGGTCATCCGTCTGGGCTCCGGCGTTTTCTATGACCGCTTCGGCACCTACCTCCCGCTGAACGCCGCGCGCTTCAACGGCGTCAACCAGCAGCAGTATCTGGTGACGGACCCGAACTTCTACGGCAACGTCCCGTCACTTTCCACGCTGGCCGACGAGAAGCAACCGCCGGTTACCTGGCGTCTCAGCAAAGACATGCGGCCGGATATCGACACGATCGGCGCAGTGACGCTCGAACAGCAGCTTCCGAAGAAATCCACGCTGAGCGTGACTTATCTCTACATCCATGGCGATCACTTTCCGATCATCGTGAACGTCAACACTCCGCTTCCGGGCACGTACGATCCCAATGTGCCCACGAGCGGCGTCCGCCCCTACGGCAACGCCGCGGGAAATATCTACGAGTACCAATCGAATGGAATTTACCGGCAGAAGCTCACGATGGTGAAGTGGGATGGCAAGATCAGCAAGAACGTTTCGATTACGCTGAATTACACGCTGCAGTTTTCGAATCATGACGGCAACTGGCTGGCAACGCCTTCGAATCCGTATAATTTCATGGCGGATTTCGGGCGGGCGGGATACGATCGCCGCAATCAGGTGAATCTGGTCGGCAACATCAATCTGCCCCTGAAATTGCAATTCAGCCCGATGTTTGTGGCGAATTCCGGCGCGCCGTACGACCTCACCATCGGTCACGATCTGAACGGCGATTCTTTCGGCTCCGACCGCCCCACGTTCGCCACGGATCTTTCGCGCCCCAGCGTGGTCTTCACGAAATTCGGCGACTTCGATACCGATCCCATTGCGGGCCAGACCCTGGTGCCCCACAACTATCTGCAGGGCACGGGAATGTGGAACCTGAATGCGCGGCTTGGCCGGACGTTTACGCTCGGCCATCATTCGGAAGCCGCCGGAGCGGCCTCGGCCCCCGCCGCCTCTGGCTCCGGCAGCGGCAGCGAGGGAGGGCGCTACAAGCTCAACTTCAACGTCGAGGTGAACAACGTTTTCAATCACCTGAGCCCGGGAGGCTTCGTGGGCAACCTTTCCTCGCCGCTGTTTGGGCAGTCCACGAGCCCGCTGCTGTTCCGCGAGACATCGAATTTGCGGCGTGTGCAGTTCGGCACGACATTTTCGTTCTAGATTGTAGGCTCACTTTCCAGCGAGTCCAGCCGGCTGGAAAGCCGGCCCCACTTTTTCAGTTAACGGGAGCGCGGCGCGGACGTATATACGCGATATGCGGTTTTTCGCGTTCCTGATCCTGGCCAGTGCTCTTCACGCGCAGACATTTGAGGCGGCCTCGATTCATCCGAATCCCACTGGCAGGGAAGGCAGTGTCGTCGATTTCGAAGACTCCGGCCTCCTGCGGGCCAATAACGTATCGCTGAAGATGCTGATCCGGTCGGCCTACAGCCTCCAGGACGATCAAATTATCGGCGGACCGAAGTGGCTTGATTCGGACCGCTACGATATTGAGGCGAGAGTCGGCCATCCGATTAGAGATTCCGAGGAGAAGTTCTACCTGCAGCATCTGCTGGCGGACCGTTTCCAGTTGAAAACGCACGTGGACAAGCGCGAGCTACCGGTCTACAAGCTCGAAGTAGCGAAAGACGGCTTTCTTCTGAAGCCAAGCCAGGCGAGTGGCAGCCAGATCCGCCAGACTCGCGGCCCCGGCAGGAACCAGATTATGGTCGTGCGGATTTCCATCCACCAGTTCGCGGGCATGCTGGGGAAATTTCTGGGCCGCATTGTGCAGGACGACACCAAAATCACCGGCGACTACGATTTCACTTTTACCTGGGATCCGGACGGTTCTTCCGAAACCGTCCCATCGGTTTTCGCGGCGCTCCAGGAACAGATGGGGCTGCGTCTCGAATCGGGTAAAGCCATAATGGATGTGCTGGTCATAGACAGCGCCGAAAAGGCTTCCGAAAACTGATTTGATGCCCAAAGCCGTCTGCCTTCTCAGCGGAGGACTGGACTCCGCCACCTGCCTCGCGCTCGCGCGCCGCGATGGTTTCGATTGTTACGCGCTCTCATTCGATTACGGCCAGCGCCACCGGATCGAACTCGAAGCCGCGCGCCGCGTGGCGGAAGCGCTGGGCGCCGCCGCGCATCGCGTCGCCAGGATCGATCTGCGCGTTTTCGGGCACTCGGCCCTCACGGATGATATAGCGGTTCCGAAGGGGCGCGACGAGAGTTCGATGAGCGAGGGCATTCCGATCACGTACGTTCCGGCGCGCAATACGATTTTTCTTTCGTTCGCGCTCGCCTGGGCGGAAGTGCTGGAGAGCAGCGATATTTTCATTGGCGTGAACGCGCTCGATTATTCGGGTTATCCCGATTGCCGTCCCGAATTCATTGAAGCCTTCGAGCGCATGGGCAACCTGGCGACGAAGACCGGCGTGGAGGGCGTTACGCACATGAAGATTCATACGCCGCTCATCCGGCTGTCCAAGGCGGAGATTGTTCGTCTTGGCGCCGAGACCGGCGTGCCGTTCGGCGCGACTCATAGCTGTTACGATCCTGACGCCGCCGGACACCCGTGCGGCGCGTGCGATTCCTGCCTGCTGCGCGCGAAGGGTTTCCGCGAAGCGGGCATTGTGGACCCCACTGTCTCAGGCTGATGCGCATCTCGGAAATTTTCTATTCGGTGCAGGGGGAAGGCATTCTGGCCGGAGTGCCGTCGGTGTTCGTGCGCACCAGCGGGTGCAATCTGCGGTGCTCGTGGTGCGACACGCCCTACACTTCGTGGAAGCCCGAAGGCGAAGAGATGGCGGTCGACGCGATTGTGGAACGCGTGGCTTCGTTCCCCGCGGCGCGGCACGTGGTGATCACGGGCGGCGAGCCGATGATCGCGCACGGGGTTGTGGAGCTTTCGGAAAAATTGCGCGAGCGCGGGATACATATCACGGTGGAAACGGCGGGTACTGTCTTCGCGCCGGTTGCCTGCGATCTGATGAGCATCAGCCCGAAGCTCGCGAACTCGACTCCCGAAGGCGTGTTCCACGACCGGCACGAGCAACTGCGGTTGCAGCCGGATGTGTTGCGGCAACTGACTTCGAAGTACGGCTATCAATTGAAATTCGTGGTCGCGAGCGAATCCGATCTCGCCGAACTGCAGAAGATTGCCGCACTGGTGGACGCCCCGCCCGAGAAAATCGTCCTGATGCCCGAGGGCACGAACAGCGACGTTCTCAGCGAGCGCGGGGTGTGGATTGCCGAACTCTGCAAGCAGTATGGCTATCGTTTCGGGCCGCGTCTGCATGTTTACCTCTGGGGCAGCAGAAGGGGCGTTTGACAAACCATTACCCACGTTCCGCTTTTGGGACAGTCCGCCAGGCTAATCGGATAAATTTCACTTGACTGATCGATTTATTTATACTGAATCCGTACGTGTTGACACATTGGCGGGCAGCGTTGATCTCGCGTTTCACCACTATCACCCTCCCGAAGCGCATCAGATGCGGTCTTCTGGCGATCGGCTTGGTGGCCATCATCGCAGCTCAACCGAGGGATAGCGCAAGGCTGGATATCCGTCCTGCGCCCGTGCCGGACATCCAGATTATCGATTCCTCGCAGCCGGAATTCGATGAATATATTGCCATGGCGATTCCTGACGCAGCGGACCGGGCTGTGATTTCGACCGTGCTTCCTTACGCGCTCGTGTTGAAAAATTCCGGTCACCGCAGTATTTCCTGGGTAACTGTGGACTACAGTTTCAGTGCGCCAGACGGCCGGCCCGCCGGAAGCACCGTCACGCGAGACTGCAGGGCGTTTTCGAATGACCAGAGATCTGACATCGTAGCTGTAATTACGCCTGACGGTTGGATCACTCAGGCAATTGCCGGCCATCGCGTCTCATCGTTACCGTCCTCACAGGGTTTTTCTGAGCGTCTGGATCGCATCGGAGCACTTTCTCGATCCAGGCTCATTACGGCGTCTCTCGATTCGATCGCGTACAGCGATGGTGAATTCAGGGGACCGGATCTGGCCGGCAGATTTACTGAAATGAACCTGGGGGCAGCGAAGGATCTTGAGTTGACGGATGAAATCCGGTCGTTGTCGGGCCAGCCAGATGAGGCGATATCGGCATTGCTGACCAGGTTCATCAACGAAAAATCCGCTCCGAACGGTGGCGTAACGCAGGCGAAGATCATCTCAATGCGGCGGTCGCGCGCTCAGATTTTGCGCATGACGCTCGAGAGTCAGGGCCGCTCTGTGTTCGAGATCGCCGTTGAAAGACTAGCCTCCGATGCGCGGGGGCGCACGGTCTGGCGAGGGCGCACGCCGGATCCATCCGCGCCTGGGACCAGGGGTGACGGTAATTCGATAGAAGCGGGAGAGCGAGGAGAAAAGTGAATCTAAAAGACTGGCTATTTGGTAAAGTGGAAGCCCTCGGTGCCACGGACCGCAGCCTATTGCGGGAGGATAGTTGCAACCTGCGGCTTGGCGCACCTCGAAGGCCCTACGGCCAAAGCCATTAGCGACCGCAGCCCTCATTGGTGGTGTCCAGGCTGGATTTCAAATCCTTACGTAAACGGAAAGGCACTTTAGAGAGACCTCGTGGTCCCCTAATTGTTGCTGTTCCTTTTTGCCATACCTCTTTCCAGCGGATGCTATAGGAAATGTTTGTGCCCGGCGCGGCCGGGAGATCAACTCGGACACTCTTGGTTGAAATTTGCTTCTGATGATAGCCCCCTCGCGCCCCGAGCTGTAGTTCGACGGCCTCTCCGGGAACTCCGAGGCTAGCGGAAAGCTGAACTGTATATTCGCGGACAAAGGTTTTGGAGTCCATAAGAGTTTGATGTACTGTCTCAGTTCCCTGACAATTATTTAAGAAGGAAGTCGACGATTGTGAGGGAACTTCAATCTCCTCAAGCCGTGGATCATATTGAACACTTTCCACCAAATTAGATGCCCTCTCAATCTTACGTTGTTTTTCTCTTCCCAAAATCTTATCGAGCCAACTCGCAGGCCTATCCGATTCTGAATTAATAATGACGATGTTCCCATCCGAAAGACCAGTAACGCCAGATTCCTTCATTTCTTCCGGAAGTGAGGCATAGTCCCCAGGCAGCCACTTAAGGCTATACGATACTTTTTTCTGCGGTACATCGATTTCAGTTCCACTCGCGTCTTCCATGACATCACCCAGCCAGCAATTAAGCTCCCGTCTCGATAACTCCAAAGCTTTGCAGCCTTTGATATCATCTTTCTTTAAACTGTATATATTATCCACCGAGATTTCGAACACGCCGTCCGTTTGTGGATCGACAGCGCTTCCAAAGGAAGAGACTAGCGTTTTTGCTCGACCTATTTCGATGTCCTGCGAATACAGAATTACCAAGCGATCATTGAGCCATCTTTTCTGATCTGTGCGCGAAACTCGTCCTGCAAACACGAGAGTTTTGGGAGTGGAAAAGAAATGAAGCCATATGAAAACGAAAGCTGCCATTATCCCAACAACGACCAGCAACTCTACTAATGATACGCCTTTTTTCGTTTCGTGAAGGAAATCGCGAATGCTTCGGTCAGCCAGATACATAATAGTTTAAGAGTTCATACTCTATCACATAGCACTCATGTCCAATTTAGCAGCGGGACGGCGCGGTGAAGTCTCTGGTAAGTTGAAGTTCAGTTCCGGCAAGAACGAACCAAACCAAACAAGGAGACATCGTAACAGTTTAGGTGTTGATGCCGCTTGAGCAGAGGGTGGGGGCAGCGGTCGGTGTGAGATGTGGAGTGAACCCCAAAAGTGAGACAGCAAGTTAAGGGAACAAATACATTGAATGGAGTGAGGAATGGATTTGTCCCGAGCTGTTTACAGTCGCGATCTGAAGATCGCGGCGATGAGGGCGCTGGACGCCGGTTCGACAATCGGTGAGATAGCGCGCAAATATCAGATCAGTCCCCATCTGCTGGATCGCTGGCGCGGCGAGTGGCGCGGTAGAAACTGGCGCGGCTCAGACCGGTCATCTGGCAGAGCGCGTTCGCCGCTTTGCCTTTCGCCGTGGTAAGGACGGCTGGCGGGTGATGATCCCTGAAATGCTTCGACGTAAACCATAAGCGGGTGCTGCGCATGATACGCGCAGACAATCTGCTCTGTGTGCGCCAGCGCGCCTTCGTGCTCGCCACCGATTCCCGGCACAACCTGCCGGTCTACCCGAATCTGGCTGGAGCCACAAGCCTGCCGCTATCAACTAGCTCTGGGTCGCCGACATCACCTGCATCCGCCTCCGAACCGAGTTCATTTCTCTGGCGGTGGTACTCGACGCTTTTTCGCGGCGAGTGATTGGATGGGTGCTGGGACGAACGCTGGACGCGGAACCGGCTGTGACCGCCCTTCGTATGGCTTTTGTGGAACGGAAACCGGCGGTGGGGCTGGTGCATCATTCCGATCGCGGAGTGCAATACCCCTCGCACGACCATGCCGCGGTTCTGAACCAGCATCAGGCTGTGATCAGTATGAGCCGCAAAGGCCATCCTTATGACAACGCTTCCTGCGAATCCTTCGATCCGCAATCTGCTTCTCGGCGTCTGCGATCTTCTTCTGGCCCTCGGCGATCTGACTCTCGGCTTCGCTCAGTTGGCGCCGCAGGGTTTCATTTTCGCGAAGCAGCCATTCGCGCTCCGTTTCCTGTGGAGATCGGTTCTGCTGGCGGGTCGCCCTCAAATATCTACACTGCCAGTTTTTGCAATGAAAAGCCAAGTCTAAAACAGAAGATTTTCGGATCTTGGAATTTATGCGCTTCTTGCGGATTCAATTCGCCAGCGCGAACTACCTGAACTGTTACGGCACTCCATGTCATGAGTATGCAGCATCTTCAGTCCGATTTTGCAATCGATTCAGCGCGATCGTGTCGAAGAGGCGGTAAAAAAGCATCTGGCTGCGCACCATTCGCGAGGTTTCAACAGTTGGGGACAGTTTGTAGCGATTCTGTTGCTGCAAGGTGGCGGAGGCAAAATCCCTGAGAGAGATCACCGAAGGGCTGTGCAGTACCGGCTACCGTTTCGGATCGCGCCTGCATGTTTATCTCTGGGGCAGCCGCCGCGGCGTTTGACAGATCAGTCTGGCGCGGAGCGGAATTTCCACAAGATCTGGCGCAGAATGCCCATCAGCAGCGGGGCATCGCGCTTGCGGATCTCCAGGCGCCGCACCCAGCGGCGGATCTTCTGCTCCGTCGAGACAGCCGTGATCCGGTTGGTATACCCCGATTGGTCGAGCACCTCCAGCAGCATCCGCGTGATCTGCTCGGCGTCCACGCCGCTGACGGGCTCCGCCTGAGACTCAACCCGGGGTTCAACCGCGCTGGCCTCGCGCACCAGCTCATACAGACACACGGCCACCGCCTGCCCGAGATTCATGGAAGGCGTACCCGGCGACGTTGCAATTCGCAGCAGCCCATGGCAGTGGCTCATCTCTTCGTTCGAAAGCCCGAACTTCTCGCTGCCGAAGAGAAGGCCCACGCGGCCCTCATGCCTCCGCGCCGCCTCGGCGCCCGCCTCCAGCCGCTCCAGCGCCAGCTTCGGGACGCGATGCTGGGCCGCGGTCGTCCCCAGAATGAGCGAGCAATCGGCCGTCGCCTCCGCCAGACTCCCGAACACGCGGGCGCTCTGCAACACGTGCGCCCCGCCCACCGCGGAGACCGCCTCGCGGAAGGCGACATCATAGGGATCCACCAGGCGCAGATCGGTGAAACCGAAGTTTGCGACAGCGCGGGCCGCCGCGCCAATATTCAGCGGATTGCGCGTCGATACGAGAATGACTGCCAGTTCGCCGGTTATGTTTTGAGCATGCCATGCCACCCTGCCCGGCGGCTCTGTGCGGGTTTTCACCCATTCCCCTGCGTATCTTTATAAAGACGCCATGATGTTCCGCGCGCACTGACCACAGTAGTGTAGAATCAAAACTTTGCGCCGCCTTCCGGTCCGCTGGCCGGTGAAAGATTTTTCCCCGGCTGGCCGGCGCTTCAGTGTATATTGGAGGTCGTATGGCATCAGCTGTTGAACAAAAAGTCAAGCAGATCATCGTAGAGCAGCTCGGCGTGGACGAGAGCCAGGTGGATAACAAAGCGTCGTTCGTCGATGACCTTGGCGCCGACTCGCTCGACATCGTCGAACTCGTCATGGCGTTCGAAGAAGCCTTCGAACTCGAAATTCCCGACGAAGATGCCGAAAAAATCGCCACGGTTGGCGACGCCGTCACCTATATCGAAAACAAGAAACAGTAGCCTGGTCCGCGGCATCCTCGCATTCGCCGTATGCATCTCATCGGATAAGCGAGGCTGCAGGCCGCAAACCTGTTCTTTTCCACTCCACCCCTCCAGGAGTTCCTGATCCCGGCGGGGTGGTATTTGTTACGCGTGTAAAATCAGGAAGGAGACTTCTTCTATTTCCCGCAGAGTTGTAGTCACTGGCGTAGGCCTGATTTCGGCCATCGGCGCCACCACGGAAGAGAACTGGCAGTCCCTCCTGGTCTGCAAAAGCGGTATTTCCCGCATTGAATCGTTCGATCCTTCTCTTTTTAATTCTCAGATCGCCGGCGAGGTGAAGACCTTCAATCCGGAGCAGTTTATCGAGAAGAAGGAAGTGAAGAAGATGGGGCGGTTCATCCAGTTCGCCATTGCGGCGTCCGTGGATGCGCTCTCGCAATCCGGGCTGCAGGTGACGGAGGAAAACGCCGAACGCGTCGGCGTCTACGTCGGCAGCGGCATCGGCGGATTCGAAGTCATCGAGCGCGAGCACAACAATTATCTGAACCACGGCCCGCGCCGCATCTCCCCGTTTTTTATCCCGGCGACGATCATTAATCTCGCGTCCGGCTATATCTCGATCCGGACCGGCGCGAAGGGTCCGAATTCCGCCACCGCGACGGCCTGCACCACGAGCGCTCACTCGATCGGCGATTCCTTCCGCATCATCAAGCGCGGCGACGCGGACGTGATGATCTGCGGCGGCGCCGAGGCCTGCATCACACCGATGGGCGTGGGCGGATTCGCCGCCATGCGCGCGCTTTCGCAGCGGAATGACGATCCCGAGCACGCCTCCCGCCCGTTCGATAAGGACCGCGACGGTTTCATCGTGGGCGAAGGCGCAGGCGTTCTGGTTCTCGAAGAGCTCGAAGCCGCGAAGAAGCGCGGCGCGAACATCCTGGGTGAAATCGTCGGTTACGGTATGAGCGGCGATGCGCACCATCTCACCTCGCCGCCCGAGGATGGCGAAGGCGCGTACCGCGTCATGCGCAATGCCCTGAACGATGCGAAACTCATGCCGGAGCAGATCGACTACATCAACGCTCACGGCACTTCCACGCCGCTCGGCGACCGCGCCGAAACCGCGGCCATGAAACGCACCTTCGGCGAGCACGCTTTTCAGCTCGCCGTCAGTTCCACCAAGTCGATGACCGGCCACCTGCTCGGCGGCGCCGGGGCACTCGAAGCGGGTATCGTGATCTGCGCGCTGCGTCACCAGATCGCGCCGCCCACCGCGAACCTCTACGAGCCCGATGAAGGCTGCGATCTCGACTACATCCCGAACAAACCGCGCGAAATGAAGATCGACTACGCGCTCAGCAATTCCTTCGGTTTCGGCGGGACCAACGGCGCTCTCATCTTCAAGCGCTTTACGGATTAACCGGTAATTACGTCATGAAAATCGTTGTCGCCATCAAGCAGGTCCCCGCTCGGGACAGCCTGCTCAAAGTCAATGCGTCCGGCTCCTGGATCGATGACGCCGATCTCTCGTGGGAGATCAACGAGCCCGACGCGTATGCCCTCGAAGCGGGGCTCCAGTTGCGCGAAGCGGCTTCGGGCGAAGTCGTGGTTCTCTGCGCAGGCCCGGAACGCGCCACGCAAACCATTCGGGAAGCGCTCGCCAAGGGCGCGGATCGCGCGATTCACATCGAAACTGAGGAAGCCGCCACCGACCCGCTCCTGCTCGCGAAGCAGATGGCCGCGGCGCTCGAATCGGAAAAGCCGGATGTCATCCTCACCGGCCTCCAGTCGGACGATCTGGGGTACGGACAAACCGGCGTGATTCTCGCCGAAGTTCTCGGCTATGTACACGCGACGCTCGTCATGAGCATTGAAACGACTGGCTCCGGCATCCGCGTGAAGCGTGAGCTCGAAGACGGCTGGTTCCAGAACGTGGAAATGCCGCTGCCGGCGGTGCTCACGATTCAGTCGGGCGCCGCGAAGCTGCGCTACGCCACTCTGATGGGCATCAAGAAAGCGAAATCGAAAGAGATCCGGGCCGTTCCCGCCACCGGAGGCGCGGCGCCGCTCGTGACGCTCGAACGCGTGTATTTCCCGCAGAAATCGAAGAAGTCACAGATATTTGAAGGCTCTCCGCAGGAGACAGCGGCGCAATTGGTGGAAAAACTGAGATTCGAGGCGCGCGTGATATGAGCGGCATTCTGATCATTCTCGAACAGGCGCAGGGCATGTCGATTGAGGCCCTTGCCGCCGCGCAGCAGATCGCCTCCGAACTCGGCCAGCCGGTGTTCGCGGCCATCGTCGGCAATGACGGCGCCGCCGTAGCCGCCTATAAGACAGACAAAGTTCACGCTATCGTACATCCGCTCCTCGCGGACTACACGCCGGACGGTTACAAGATCGCGCTGAAGCAGTTGATCGAGCAGCATCGGCCCGCAGGCGTGCTGTTCCCACACACCTATCAGGTGCGCGATTTCGCGCCCGCGCTCGCCGCTTCGCTGGGCCGAGTGCTCGTGAGCGACGTGGTCGGCCACCGCGTGGAAAACGGTTCGCTGATCCTTGTCCGCCAGCTCTTTCAGGGCAAGTTGAATGCGGACGTTCGCTTCCACGGCGACGGCCCGTGGTTCGCGTCGATTCAGGCAGGCGCATACCGCGCGGAGAACGCGGTAAAAGGCGACGCCGCAGCGCCAGTCGAAACGGTAACGCCCGTTCTCGAAGCCTCACAGATTCGCACCAAACCTCTCGAACGCTTCCGCGAATCCCAGCGCGCTATCGATCTCGGCGCCGCCGAACGCATCGTCTCCGTGGGGCGCGGCATCCGCGAGCAGGAGAACATCGCGCTTGTGGAAGATCTGGCCAAGGCCATGGGAGCCGAACTGGCCGCCTCACGCCCTATCTGCGATAACGGCTGGCTCCCGATGGAGCGCCAGGTCGGCAGTTCCGGACAAACCGTCGCGCCGAAACTCTACGTCGCGGTCGGCATCTCCGGCGCGATTCAGCACCTGGTCGGCATGAAGGGCTCGAAGACGATCGTCGCGATTAATAAGGACCCGGAAGCTCCCATCTTCGAAGTTGCGGACTACGGCATTGTTGGCGATCTCTTCCAGACCGTCCCTGCCCTTATTGAAGCTTTGAAGAAGTAGCGGCCGCGCCTACGCGGTTCTGATGGTTCCGTCGCGCCCGATCACCAGCTTGTGGCCGCGCCACACCAGGCTGTTGCCGAAGAATCCGAACACCCAGGTGAGGAATGAGGACACATCCTCCACAGGCAGCATCCACCAGCGCCGGTAGAGCCGCCGGTCCCCCAGCACCCAGATCGAAGCTGTCCAGACCACAGCCAGGCGCATCGCAATCACCACCGCAGCCAGCCCCCACCACTCCGGCGCAACCAGCCACAACGCCACGGCCGGAATCGCCGGCCGCGTGAAGATCTCCCCCACATACCCCAGCGGCCGCGACCGCCGCGACCCGCGCGCCCAACGCAGGCGATGCTTCCAGCAATTTACGAACGAATCGTTCCCGATGTAATGCTCGATAATTGCCCGCGACAGGATCACCGTCCGCCCGCTCGCATGCATCCGGTTGCCGATCACGAAATCTTCCGAAAGATACGGTTGCACCTCGCGCAGCCCGCCGATCGCATCGATCTCCGAACGCCGCGTCGCGATCGTGCATCCGATCGCGTAATCCATGCCATTCACCAGCCGCGCCGTCAGCATCCCCGAAATGAAATCCGCATTCAGCCCCAGCGCTTCCGATCGCGACCAGAAGCTGGGCCCCGCCGACGCGCGATAGGGACACGTGACCAGCCCCACTTCCGGCTGCGCCAGTTCCGAAACCACAATCTTCAGGCAATCGCGAGACCACGCAATATCGCTATCCGCCATCACGATGGTTTCGTGCGAGGCCTCTTCCCAGAGCGCCCGCAACTGCCAGACTTTACGATTGGGATGCGGCGAATCCCCCGTGAAAATCAGCCGCGCCGGGCGATTGGGATACTCCGCCATGAGCCGCTGCGCGATCGGCACAGCGGCATCGTCCGGCGACGCCGCCCCCATGATGATTTCGAATTCCGGATAATCCTGCTCGAAGACCGACCGCAGCCCCGCTTCCGTGTTATCGCGATCGCCCGCCATGGGACGCAGCACGGATACCGGCGGAAACTCGCGCAAACGGGCCGCGCCGGATTTGCGCCACGAAACAGCGCCCGCAATCGCGAGCGCGCAATAGACGATGGAACCCGAAACCAGCAGGAGGAGGGGAAGCTGCCAGAGAAGATCGATGGAGAGCGTCACCGGCAACCCCGATGCGCTATCCTAACCGCGCTCGAAGAGCCGCGCTTTCGGCCGCCGCGGCGCTGCGGGCGGGTTTGCGAGTGGCGGGGGGCTGAAATCGCCGCCACTGGTCGGTCACGCAAACGAGAAACATCGGCTGTTTCGCGTTCTTCATGACGTCGATAATGCGGTCGGGCTGGTCTTCCAGATAGATATTCTTGCCATCCGTGATCAGGTGGATGTCGCTGTTTTCCGCCACCGCATCGGCCAGCCGCCGGCCCATTTCTTTTTGCAGAAACTTCAGGACGCGCCGGATTTTCTGCAGGGAAAACCCTTTACGGCGAAGCTCGGCGATCACCGAAACTTCGATGACATCCTGCTGGCGATACACGCGGCGATGCCCTTCCTGGACGGGAGAGACGACATTCCGCTCATCCCACCACTGCAGTTGCCGCAGACTCACGCCCGCAATTCGCGCAACGTCCCCGCTCGTGTACTGTATTCCGCCCGCCGCCGCGCCCCCGTCGGCAACGGCTTGTTCCTTTTTTGTTTTGAACATTGCGCGCTATCCCTGTTACGCCATCAAGAAGTACTTACGAATTCTACCAGATTCCAGGAGACCCGAATCCGCCTAAATGCGGTCTTCGCCGGCTGGTTCGGCGTCAGGAATAGATCGGAGCGCATGATCGAATTCCACACGGCTGAACCGGGCGGCGCGCGATTCGAGAAACTCACGGCTGGCCACCCGGTCCGCCACAAGTTGCGGCGAGCAGCGTGGGGCAGCCTGTGAGGCTGCGGACTCGCTTTCCAGCGAGTCCAGCCGGCTGGAAAGCCGGCTCGCAGGCAGGAATGCCCGCCCCACGTCTCCCTGCAAAGAATTATCCAAGACAGAGATTAGTTGTGCATGAGCTTCGCCGGCCGTAACCGCAGAACCTCTCGTCTGGGCGCCTCGCCCATGCCGTTTTTATGGTAGAACTGACGGCATATGGCCGTGTTCCGGTCGTGCATCGTCCTCTGCTTTTTCGGGATCGCTCCGCTCGCGGCCCAGGATGCCGCCAGTCTGATTACCCGCCTTAACAACTGCAATCCCCAGGAATTCCAGACAACCACGACGCGCCTTCGAAAAGGTATCGTCGATGGAGTCTGGGCGAAAACGCTTGCCCGCCGGCCGTTGCCCGTACCGCCTGAGTATCTGCGGAACCTCGCCGACATGGCGGCGGCTTGCGAAAGCGGCCGCAAGCGCGTCCACCATACTCCGGGACCTGGAAATGAAGATCGGCGACTGCCGAAAATTTGGGATGGCGCGACTGGTGTCGATCCGGGTGGAAACGTTGCGCGCGGCCGATCTGGTGCGTGACTGGGAGGTGTTCTATCGATGGGATTCCGGCTCGCCCGCATCGAACATAGCCGAACTCAGGGCTCCCGGTCTCTCCACCACGTCGCTCAAACTTCCGCCGGGCCTCTATGTGTTTCGCGCACAACAGGGACAGCGCGCGTCGGACAAGGTGCGTATTCCTGTCAGCGGTACGGCGCAGGTCGTAGTGCAAATCAGGGTGCCGTGATGAACGCGGTTCAGCCGGCGCCGCTGCGGATCGAAGGCTTCGCCCAGTTCTTCAAACGCTATATCAGCGTGTCGTCGGTCGTGACAGCGTCCCTGCCGATTCCCATCGCGGCGGCAAAGCTAATTCCCGTTTACGACGTGCAGCAAAAATTCCTGGGTACTTATACGTCGCTGTTCTGCTTTCTCCTGCTGGCCTTCGTGTTTTACAGCCGCCACAATATTGCGCGCTGGATGTTCGGCCGTCAACTTAACTCGGGCGCATCCTGGATCGGTAGTCTGTTTTCCCTGTTGCCTCTGATTTTGATTATTGGATCGGCGTGCCTCGTCTACGGGTACCACGTGCAGCTCGAAGCTTCCATAACCGACGTGCAGGCCTCGGCATTGCTGCGGGGACTGCCTTCTTATTCCGCGTCGAAAATTCTGGCCGAAACCGACATGCTCGAGGTGGCCCGCTCCACCACGCTCGCCGCCCTGTATATCGGGATGTTCCTGACGGCCGAACTCGCCTTCATCCTCATGGCGCTTCGCGAATACCTGCAGGATCTTTTGAAGCTCAGCGAAGAACGCCTGATCCTCCGGACGCCTTAAGCGCTATCCCCGGGCCTGCTCCAGAATCTTATAAATCTGCGCCCCGTACTTCTCCACCGTCTTCAGTCCAATCCCCGAAATCGCCATCAGCTCCGCCAGGTTCGACGGCTGGTCCTCCGCAATCGCCATCAGCGTTCTGTCCGTCAGAATCCGGAACGGCGGCACGCCCTGCTTCTTCGCCTGCGCCTTCCGCCATTCTTTCAGGAGCGCGACCGCCTTTGTCTCTCCGTCCCACGCCGGCTTTTCGGAACGCGCTTTTTTCGCGGCCGGCTTCGTTTTCTTTACGCCGCGCTTCCGCTTCTCCGGCGCAATCGCCGGACCCCGAATCGAAAGCTCGAGCGGCGTGGACTCGTCCACATCGTCCGCATCGCGCGTCAGACTGGCCTTGCGAAATGGAATCTGTCTTCCGTCTTTCTCGAACACCGACTCCACCAGCTTCACCAGGCCCGCGCGCGCGAGCGCTCCCATCAATTCCTCGAACGAATCCCGATCCACGCCATTCTTCGAACACAGCTCCGTATGCAACTTTCCGAGCGATCGCCCGTCCAGCCGCAGCGCCTCAATCGCATCGCGCGCCAACTCGATCTCCTGCGCCGTCGCCGCACGGAACCGCTGCGCCACGCATTTTTCCGGCGCACAGAAATCGCAGATCCCGCAGTTCTTTCTGCTGTCCGCCGTATCGCCAAAATGCCGCACCAGGCTCGACATCCGGCACTGCTGGCTCTGCGCATAGCGGATCATCGCCTCAATCTGCGCCTGCTTTTGCTCACCCTGCGCGATGTACGAATCGCG
>CAZWTH010000115.1:0-19047 GCA_964636715.1 uncultured Solibacteraceae bacterium
CCCGGATCAGACAGGGCAACGGTCTCAACTTATCCACTGCGCGCCCGACCTTGACCAACTCCGGTCCACTATGTTCGACGCACACCCCTGTGCCTCGGTTTTCATGGTTGCTTGTGGCGCGAAGCGCCATCCGGACAGGGCCGAAGCCCCGCCCCACATTGGGAATGTAAGTGGGCAGGATCAGTGGCCCGCGGTTTTTTCAAACGCCGCGAAGCGTTTCTCCAGATCCGCCTTCAGCTTCGCCTTGTCATCCTTCGTGGCGAACGAATACTCAATGCTGTTCCGCGCAAGCTGCTTCACTTCGGCATAGCTGAGCTGATAGGCCGACACAGCGCGTTCGAACTCCTGCGTTAAGTCAGAGCGCGAAACGCCTTCGTCGTCGGTCGAGAGTTCCACCGGCACTCCGTACTTCCGGTACACAGGAAACGGATGGTCATTCCCCTTGACGCCCAAAATGCCGTCGTTGCTGGTCAGACAAATCTCCACCGCGATATGCTTCGACTTCATTTCCGTCATCAAGTCATACGGATCTTTCTCGAACAGGATGTCCACACCGTGCCCGATGCGCTCCGCATGCCCCATTTCGACCGCCTCGCGGATATGAAACCGTAACCCATCCGGCGGCACGAGTCCCCGCCAGAGTTCCCCGGCGTGCAGTGAGATATGCACGTTCGGATAGATTTTCTTCGCATAATCCACCATCCGCATATGCAGGCTGTAATCGCGCATCGAATAGAGACCGTCTTCCGGCTGCACAAAATTGATCCCGACCACTCGCGGGTCGGCGGCCGCCAACGCGAAGCCCGCCATCACCTGTCCGAAAATCTGCTCTGGTGGAGACTCCCGCAGCACCTGGTAAATGTAAGAGACCTTCACGCCGCACAACGCCGGCGCCGGAGTCTTATCGCAACCCGCCGTTCGCGCCGCCTCGATCTGATCGACCCGCGCGCGCATGTTGGTTACAACTTTTGCGAGCCCGGCGCTCTCCAGCTTTCCGCGCATCACATTGAAATCCGGGTCAAACCCGACGGACTTGCCCAGCGCCGCCGGAGCGCCGCCGCCCGAGAGCGCCATCAGTTCGAGATAGGATTCGTTCTGGTCGGCGGCCCGCGCGATCACTTCCTGAATCAGCGCCGTCGTATCCACCGCCCCGAAGCGCCCAAATGTATCGAAGAAATGATCGTGACCGGAAACGCCGGCTGACGGCACAAAATTTCGCATCGAGAGCATATCGATCAGCGAATTCGCCAGCGCGTTGTCGGTCTGCGTCTGTGAGGCGCTGACCTGTCCATCCGGACATGGCGCAGGACCGGCGAGGCGCAGACCCTTCACGTCCACGCAAATGTTCTGGCTCGCCGCGGCCTTGAGAACGTTCTCCGCATAGTAGGCGCCCGAAAGGTGATTGTGAAGATCAGCACCCTTCGGCATCCGGTAGAGGAAGGCATGTAACTCCCCCGGATTTTTGCGGATCTCAACAAACCGCTTTTCGATTGTCGCTACCTGCGCGGAAAGCGGAAAAACGCAGAGAATGAGGACGGCAAACCGCTGCAATCGTGCCATTCGTCCATGATTGCACTGAACGTGCTCAGAAGGAGAGTATGAGCACAAAAGGCGCAGCTCTGTTTGCTTTGATTGCGATGATTCTCTGGACTCTCCGGATGACGGTGGGACTAATCAAAAGTCTTTCCGGCCTCGCAGGCGGCTTCGTTTCATTGAGCGTGACTGTCGTCTCGCTCATCGATTTCCTTGCCGCCCTGAGTCTTTTGATTTTCTTTGCGGTGTACTGGTCGAAGGCGTGAGCGTCTCAGCGGCGCCCGCGCGAGGCTCCGCCGCCGAGGCCGCCCAGATCGATCAGCACGGCAATCAGCAGCCAAAGGAGATTCATTCCCGCGGTCGCCATGTGATTGTTGATTTCCCACGCGTAAACAAGCGTGGTCAGCGGCAGGAAAATGAATCCCAGCAGCGGCAGCAGCATTTCGCCATGAAAAGCGCGCTGCAGATAAGTGCTCGTCAAATACATGACCGCGAGCACTACGCGCGGAAACAGCAGCAGAATAATTAAGAACAGGCAGGGCACGCGGCTCTCCTCTCGCGGCGAGGCCGCGTGACCTGGACTCCAGCAACTTTGTGTCCACTACGGGAACTTTGCGTCCACTACTTCTTCGGTTCGCTCGAAGGCGGCACGATCTTGTTCAGCCGCATGTAGGTGACGAGATTTCCGTAGTGCTCCCAGGTGTGGGACACTTCGAAATCCATCGCGGAGACGGGTGTCAGCTTCATGCCTTCCATTTCGAGCGGCGCGGTCGTCGCTGACGCCCCGAGCTTCGAATAGTCCGCCTCGCAACCCGCGAAGGCGCTCTTGAGCGCCGCGATCAGGGCCGCTTTCGACGTCACCGTCTTCTCGATTGCGCCCATTGGCGTCTTTGCGCCGGTCGCCGCCGCGCAGAGGAGATTCGAAGCATCCGCAATATGCCCGAACAGCTGGCCGATGGTTCGCACTTCAGGGGTCGCGCGGTATGAATACAGGTTCTCCGGGATCTTCTCCGCCGATCGCATAACCAACTGCGAGACCTGCGTCAGCATCTGGCGCGAACTCTCAATCATGGGATTCGCCGCCGGCGTGGTTTGTCCGAACATCAGAGCGGACCCCGCCGCCAACGTCATGAACGTTTTCAAAAGAACTTTCATCTCAATTCCCCTCACTTGCTTTTTTTCAGATCTTCCGGAAACACGCCGCGCCCCGCAGGCGGCGGAAACAGGTCTTTCAACAGCACCAGCCGTTTGCGCAGGCAGCGGCTCGGCAACTGCCGTGGACCGGTGTCCACGTCGATATCGCAGCAGATGCCGTGCAGATAGAGCGTCATGGTGTCTTCGAAAGACTGGCGCGCGTAATCGCGGAACGGCTTGCCATCGCGCCGCGCGTTAGTGGGACGGCGCAGCAGCGCCTGCTTGAGACGCCAGCTTCGCTCATCCACTTCGCCGTGCATTTCGCTTGTCAGCTCTTCGCGCAGCAGCCGATGCCAGGCCTCGGAAACTTTATCCGGCCAGCGGTGGGAGACCACTGAGCCGATCTCCGCATAAAAAAAGTAATGGTAGTCCGCGATCTGCTCGTCGCGAATCGTGAAGAAGAGCGTGACGAGATCCTCGCTCTCGACGCGGGCCGAAAGCACCAGGCGCGTCTCGGGCGGCTTGACTTCCGTCACCATGGTTGCGGCTCGCGCGGAGCCCTTTTCCAGATACGGGACAAGCACCACGGCCACCTTCGGCAGCAAATTGCGCACAGAGGATGGCAGCGATTCGATCGGGTCCAACAGATATTGCCGCTGGTCCTCCTCGGCGATCGGGGTCATCGGATGCCAGGAGAACTGCTTGTCGATTTCGACGAGTTCCGGGCGAACCCGGCGCGCCAGATCGTCAATGGAATCGTGTTCGTGGCTCTCCCGGGGACGGGCGTTTTGGGCTGGGGCGGATTCGATCTTCTGTTTTGCCATCTGTGAGATACAGGCAACCGGCAAACCACTGCCGGACGCCTGATTGTAACAGGAAGACCCAGGGCGAAAGGCTAATCTGGTTGTTTGGCCGTATCGCCCAAATCCGTTCTGGTCTCCGCGGGGGAAGCCTCCGGCGATTACTATGCCGCGCTGCTGCTCGAAGAGTTGCGCCGGCGCTGGCCGGACACGGAGTTTTTCGGCTGCGGCGGGCCGCATCTGCGTCAGGCGGGACTTCGGACCGTCGTTCGGGCGGAAGATCTGGCGGTCGTCGGGATCGTCGAAGTCATCGGTCACCTGCCGCGTATCTGGCGCCGGTTCCGCGAACTGATCGGTGAAGCCCGGCGAGTCAAACCTGAACTCGCCATCCTGACCGACGCGCCCGATTTCCATTTCCGCGTCGCTAAGAAGCTGAAAAAGCTCGGGATTCCGGTTGTTTACCTGGTGGCCCCGCAGGTCTGGGCCTGGCGCGAAGGGCGGGTGAAAACCATGCGGCGCATCATCGACCGCCTTCTCTGCATCTTCCCGTTCGAGGAGGCCTGGTTTCGCGCCCGGAACGTGCCGGCGGCTTATATCGGCCACCCGCTCGCGGGCCGCGTCAAACCCCGGCTGACGCGCGAGGAATTTTTCCGGAAACACAATTTACCGCTGAACCGTCAACTGGTTACAGTGCTACCCGGCAGCCGTCAGAGTGAAGTTCTGCGCCATATCCCCGCGCTGGCAGATGCCGCGAATCGGCTTTCGCGGGGCCGCGATCTGAGTTTCATTCTTCCCGCTTCGCCTCAGTGCGGCGCGGCATTTTTCGAGAGCGCCCTGGCAGGCAGTCCCATTCGGGCGATCGAAGGAGAAGCCTGGGATGCGATGGCGCATTGCGATCTGGCGCTGGCCGCGAGCGGCACCGTGACGGTGGAAGCCGCGCTGCTGGGAGCGCCCATGGTCACGTTTTATAAAGTGACGCCCTTGACCTATGCGATCGGCAAGCCGCTCGTCAAAGTGCCGTTTTACTCGATGGTGAATCTGATCGCCGAAAAGCGCGTGGTGGCGGAGTTGATTCAGGACGACATGACGGGCGAGCGCATTGCCGCCGAGGCCGCCACCCTGCTTGACGGCGGTCCGGCTCGGGAGAAAATAAAGAAAGAGTTGGCTGCGGTTGCGGCTAAGCTGGCGGGAACGGCCGACGCGATCCAATCCGCGGCGGATGAAGTAGTGGAAGTTTTCGGGAGGTTGCAGTGACGAGATTGTTTTCGATCGCGATGGGCGCGGCGCTGGCGGCAACAGCGCTGCTCGGCCAACAGACCAGTTCAAGCGCGCCCCATATTGATGTGGATGGCTACACAATCGATGCGAGCATCGATCCGGCCGCCCAGACCCTGAAGGCGAATGTGGCCGTGCGCTTCGTCGCGCTCGACGATCAGGTGAACGCCGCCACTTTCGAGCTGAACAACAACCTCAATATCTCGGAAATCAAGGACGCCAGCGGTAATTCGCTGAACTCCGCCCGAACCGCTTCCGATAACACGGTTCGCGTCACGTTCCCGAATAATCTGCCGCGCGGCCAGATGACTGAAATCCACTTCGTCTATGACGGCCGCCTGGCGGGCGATGAAGAATCGCCGGTCTATGGCATCAAGTTCGCGTCCATCCAGAACGATTACGCGTTTCTTCTGTATCCCGCGCGCTGGTTCCCCATCAGCGGTTACACCGCGGACCGCTTCACTGCCACGATGAACATCACGGTGCCCGCCGGTTACTCGGTTGCGGGCAGCGGACTTCCCAGTTCGAAGCCCGATGCGAATGGCGGCACGGTCTTCACGTATGAATTCAGCAAGCCATCGTTTCCTGGCGATATCGCCGTCATGAAGGGCGAGCCCGCGAAAGTTTCGTCGGCCGGTATCACGACCACGCTGTGGTTCCGCGGCGCGCAGGCCGACGCCGCGAATGCCTACGGCGAGAGAACGGCCCAGATGCTGGAGTACTTCGTGTCGCTGTTCGGACTCGCGCCCTACGCGAATCTGACGGTCGTTGAAACGGCGGACGGAGCTCCCAACGGCTACTCCGCGCCGGGGTTGATTTTCCTCGCTCCCCGGGCCATCGCCAAAGAGGTGAATGACAATGTGCTCGCCAACCAGATTGCGCGCCAGTGGTGGGAAATCAACGTTTCTCCCATCAACCGCAACCACATGTGGCTGGAGAACGGCATGGCGCTCTATTCGGAAGGGCTTTGGGCCGAGCACGATAAAGGCGCTTCCGCCCTTGAGCAGCGTATGCACGACACCGATGTGACCGCGCTGACCGTGGATGACGTCCCGCTGATCCAAGCCGCGCGTCTGGATGACTACTCGCCCGAATACTGGGCGCTGACCGCCAGCAAGGGCGCCGCCGTGGTGAGCATGCTGCGCAGCACCATGGGCGACGATAAATTCTTCGCGGGCATCAAGAGTTTTCTGAAGGAGAACGCCTGGAAATCGGTCACCACCGCCGACTTCCGCAGCGCCTGCGAAACCGCCGCCGGCGAGGAACTGCGCTACTTCTTCATTCAGTGGGTGGAGAACAATCTCGCGCCCGAATTCAAGCTGGAATACACGATCTTCAAGACGCAGAAAGGATTCCGGGTGCAGGGCAAGATTTCCCAGGATCTGGATACTTTCCGCATGCCGGTGGATCTTCGTATCGAGACCGAAGGTAATCCGGAAGAGAAGCGCGTGGAAGTGATGGGGACGTCATCGGAATTCTCTGTCGATACTTTCGGGAAGCCGAAGAGCGTCGTCATCGATCCGGGCAACAAGGTGCTTCGCCTGAGCCCGCAGATGCGCGTGGATGTTGCGATCCGGAAGGGCGAACAGTTCGCACAGATTGGCGAATTCGCCGAGGCCCTCAAGGAATACCAGCGCGCGCTCGATACCCAGAAGACCAGCTCGATGGCCCACTATCGCGTCGGCGAAGTATTCTTCCTCCAGCACAACTATCAGTCCGCGGTCAATGAATTCCGCGAAGCGCTCAATGGCGACAACAATCCGAAATGGATTGAAGTGTGGTCTCACATCTACATGGGCAAGATTTTCGATGTCACCGGCCAGCGCGAGCGCGCTGTCAACGAATACACGCTCGCGCAACGGACCCGCGATAACACGCAGAACGCGCAGGACGAGATCGAGAAATATCTGCATACGCCGTATGCTGAAAAGAGCAAGGAACTTGTCTGAACCTCTCTTTCCCACGGCTGCTCGTTAACTGCATCCTGATTTCATGCGGGCTCGTGTTCGCGCTGCCACTGGCGGGCTCTCCCATCGATCTGCCGGCCGCCAATGGCGCAGGCCAGATTGTCCCTTTGCAGGATTTCCGCTGGGTTCCGGTCACGGTCAAACGCACGCCGGCGCTCATCGAGACCAACTTCCAGGTTGTGGTGGGCGGCGCGACCGTTCACGCTGAACTGCTGACGGATGAGGACTTCCGCCTGTTCGTCGCCCATCGGGAATACGAAGCGCTGGAGGAGACGAGCCGAGGGCACTCCGGCGGCTTCTCCCATATGGTGCAGACGCCTGGCCGATACCGCGTTGTCATCATGAACCGGCCAAACGCGCCGCCCACGCAGATTTTTTACACCGTTCGTTCCACTGTAAATCCTCCAGCCTCCACGGTTTCGTCCGGCATTTCCCCCCGCCGCCAGTTCGCTGTCATCTTCATCGCGATGACTTTCCTGTTTGGCACTGTTAGCTGGTCAGGTCACCGACTTCTTCGGGCCTGGCGCGACCGGCGGACGACAACCGGCGGTTAAGATTACGTAAATAAACGAAACTTCATCTTTGGTCGAGCGTCCCTTAGGTACGATGACGCCCACCAAATTCCAGAACGCGACCAGATCGCATACCAGTTTTCTGGCGGCAGCCGAAAAGCGCACTCTGATTGCGATCGCGAAGCGCCTGCCGCTCTGGGTCAACTCGGATCACCTGACCGCCATCGGCTTCATCGGGCTTCTTGCCGCGGGCGTGAGCTATGGGCTGGCGAGGCAATATCCCGCGGCGCTGCTTCTGGTGATTCCACTTCTGGCGGTGAACTGGTTTGGCGATTCGCTCGACGGTACGCTGGCCCGCGTGCGCGATTGCCAGCGGCCGCGCTACGGCTTCTATCTCGATCACATTCTGGACGCAATCGGCATGTCGGTACTCATGGGTGGCATGACGTTATCCGGCTATATCTCGCCAATTGTCGGCGGGCTGTTTCTGATCGTCTACCTGTTGCTTTCGATCGAAATCTATCTGGCGACTTACGCGCTCGGCGTCTTCCATCTTTCTTACTGGAGTTTCGGTCCCACTGAATTGCGGATCCTGCTGGTGATCGGCAACCTCTTCGCGTTTCGCCGGCCGGATGTCACGATTGTGGGCCATTCTTTTCTTTTGTTCGACGTCGGTTTCGCAATTGGCGCCTGCGCGCTCGCCGTGATTCTGCTGCAGGCGTCCTTCCGGCACACTCGCGAGCTGTACATTCAGGAGCCGATGCGGAAAGGAGGACGGTGAAGCGCTGGCTGCGGTTCAACGCAGTCGGAATTCTGGGCGCTGGCATTCAACTTGCCGCCCTTGCGTTGATGCTTCGTCTTCGCGTCCACTACCTGGTGGCGACGGTTCTCGCTATTGAGGTGGCGCTTCTTCACAATTACGTCTGGCATCGGCTCTGGACCTGGGCAGGTCAGGGCGGGAGTCTGTGGCGCTTTCATCTCTCGAATGGCCTTATCTCGTTTGTTTCCAATCTGCTTCTGATGCGGTGGTTCGCGGGATGGCTGCATTTCCCGCCTGTTCCGGCGAATCTGGCCGCCATCGTCATTACTTCATTCCTGAATTATGCGCTCGCATTAAAGTGGGTTTTCGTACATTTCCAGGATGCGCGGTATGATGGAGAGGTCCGCCAGGGACGATGATGGGCACGATTGCACCACCGGCGGCCAGACGGAAGCTCTCGTCCTGGCTTGTACCCCTCATCGGCTACGCCATCTCGCTCGCCACGCTCATCTGGGCGTTCCATCGCTTCCCGTTCGCGGAGTTGGGCGATCACGTCCGCACCATGCGATGGGGCTGGCTGGGCCTGGGCGTTGCGATTGAATTCGGAACCTACTTCGTGGATGGCTGGCGCTGGCGCGAACTGCTGCGTCCGGCGTGCGCGCCGACCTACGGGGCGTCCCTGCAGGCGGTCTTCGCCAGCACGTTCGTCAGCGACCTGATACCGGCGCGCGCGGGTGAGGCGGTTCGCTGCTTTCTCCTGTCGTGGAAAAGTGAAATCCGGCTCTCTCTGACGATCACATCCCTTGTGGTGCTGCGGGTGATGGACGGCATGTGGGTCGTGATCTTCTTTTTCGCGACGTCATTCGTGGTGGAGGGCGCGCGCGCCGCGACGAGCGTGATGCTGGTCTATGCGTGCGTGGTGACGTTCCTGGCGGCGGTGCTGCTGTTTGCGCTGTTTCACCGGCAACATGCGCGGCATTTTGTCAGCAACCGGAGTTGGGCGGCGCGCTTCTCGCATTTTCTGGATGAAGTCCACAAGCTTGGCAACTGGCGGCAACTCGGAATTGTGATGCTGAGTTCCGGCTCCTACTGGGCGCTGCAGATTTTCGCTGTGTGGGCCGTGACGCGCGCCGATAATTTTTATTACTCGTTCAGCCAGATGACGTTCCTGCTGATCCTGAAGAGCGTCGGCACGCTGGTGCCTACGGCCCCAGCGGGGGTTGGCGCATTTCAGGCCACGGCGATTTATGCGCTGCGCCATTTCTACACCGAAGGGCCGGACGCGAAAATCCTTTCCGAAATTCTTTTCCTCTTCATCACGCTGCCGGGTCTGGTGGGCGGCGCGATCGCCATTGCTCTGGCCGGCTACAACCTGAAGGATTTGGTGCGCCACGCGCAGGACATGCACCGCAAACACAAAGCGGAACTCGCATCGTGATTCGGATGATGATTACTGCCGGGACGGAGCCGTTTCGCGCCGGGGCCGATTTCGTTCAGGTGCGCGAGCCAGGTCTGGAAGCGCGGGCGCTGGCCCGTTTGACGCGCGCCTGGATGGCGGCGAGCGGGGCTCGGGTTTTGGTGAATGACCGGGTGGATGTGGCAATTGCCTGCGGGGCGGCGGGGGTGCATCTGCGGGATCGATCGATTTCGCCGGGGCGGATTCGACAGATGGCGCCAGCGGATTTCGTCATCAGCGTGGCGTGCCACGACGGGGAAAGCGTGCTGCGCGCCGCAAGCGAAGGCGCGGACTATGCGGTTCTCGCTCCCATCTTCGAGCCGCTCTCGAAAGTTTCCGGCGTGCCGCCTTTGGGGCTGGACGCGCTGCGCTCGATCGCTTCGAAGGCCGGGATTCCAGTGATTGCGCTGGGCGGCATCACGGCTGAAAACGCGCCGCAGTGCGTGGAGGCGGGAGCCGCGGGCGTCGCCGGAATTACGATGTTTCGTTCCTGAGCGCCTTCGTATGCGCCGCTACCGCGAGCGACAGTCCTTCCAGGCTGTAGCCGCCTTCAAGCACTGAGACTACGCGCCCTTTGGAATATTTGTCAGCGATTTCGCGGAGGAGCATGGTGAGCTCCGCGAAATCCTCGTCGCTCAACAGAAAGCGCCCCAGAGGATCGCCGTTGCGCGAATCGAAGCCGGCGGAAATCATGATCAGATCCGGCCGGTAGGTTTCCATCTCCGGCCGCAGCTTCTTTTGGAACGCGCCCAGAATTTCGTCGCGGCCGGAGCCGGCCGGGAGCGGGCAGTTCAGCGTGGTTTGATAGCCGGTATCCTCCCCGCGCTCACGCGCGTCGCCTGTTCCCGGATACCAGGGCGATTGGTGCGTGCTGAAGAAATACACCGAAGGGTCCGCGTAAAAGGCGTCCTGCGTGCCGTTGCCATGGTGCACGTCCCAATCGGCGATCAGTACGCGGTCGATTCCGAATTTCTTCTGCGCGTAGCGGGCGGCGATTGCGATGTTGTTGAACAGGCAGAATCCCATGCCGCGGTTGGGAGTGGCGTGATGGCCCGGCGGGCGGACGATACAGAATGCATTCTCTGCCTGACCCTGCATCACCAGATCGACGCCGTTCAGGCATGTACCGACCGCCCGCAGCGCGACTTCCCAGGAGCGTTGACAAATATCGGTATCGCCGGTCGAGAGCGTTGCGCGGCCGGATCGCACATCGCCCGCGGCTGTCTCGAGATAAGGCGCGGTGTGGACCAGCAGCAGTTCTTCCTGCGTCGCCTCGCGCGGCGGCGTTTCAGTCAGGGGCGCGTCGCCGAGTCCGCGCACGGCGGCGTCCCATCGGCGCGGCCGCTCCGGATGCCCGTTAGGCACGGCGTGCTCTTTCGCGATGGGATCAGCCAGAAGAGCCGTCATCCCTGGCTTGCCTTAGCTGCTTTTCGAAGCGCCGCGATTTGTGGGATGCGCGATTTCGGGCTGTCCAGGCTGAAGGTGCGAGCGTCGCCGAGATCTTCGCGTACGAACGCTTCTGTTCGCTTCACGGCTTCTTCGAGCGCGTGATCGCGCTTCACGAAAGCAGTCCACGCGATGCTGTCCGTCTCGGGATCGAAATGCCAGAGGCCGACCAGCCGCCCACGATCCAGGATCGCGTGGTTTGGCAGGTCGAGAAGCGCGGCCTTGCCGGTGAGCGCGTGGCCGGCGTCTTCCGGCGCGATGAGGCTGCCGGTTGCGCGGCGCAGATGGCTGATGTTATCGAGGCTGCCGGTCAGAACGTAATGCGGTTTCTTCGGCGACTGGAATTTCTCGAACGCCGCGCGGTCTTCCGGCAGCGCGAGCAGATCTCCGTGGAGCGGAACCAGGTTCAGCGGCGCGACCGCAGCCTGCGATGCTTTGACGCCGAGTCCCGAGAACCACTGGAATTCGGCGAGCGACGCCGCGCCGATCCATCTGTAATACTCGCGCGCGAGTTCGGTGAAAGAAGCGCCCATGTCCAGTTTCCACTTCGCCAGCGGATTCGGTTGCCAGACTGCGTACTTGTAGCGCTGCTGGTCGATGCGGCCATTCACCGGCAACCGCCGGATTTCACCCGTGGACTGCAGCAAGCCGAGCCCGAGGGGCAGCGTCGTCGCCAGGCCTTTCTTCACTCCCTCCGGCCCCAGACTGCGCGCGGCGCTTCCGAGAGCGGTCCGCAGAGCGTCCGGATCGAGCGGTTCTTTCGCGAGCGCTTTCAGAATCGCGGACTTGAGTTTATCGATTTCAGCGTCTGTAACGCCCAGCTTCCGCGCAGTGGCGAGTTCGGTCTTCGCCGAAAAGTCCTGTCCAGTATTCAGCGCCAGCGCGTACTGCGAGGCGGGAACAATATAGGTGCAGCCGCGCGCCGCGGGCAATTCGTGGATTGTTGCTTTTGCGAGCTCGGCATCGACCGCCGCTCGCCGCAATCCCGCGCGGGCGAACAGCGCCAGATAGGGACTCGCCCCGGCTACCGACCGCGCCCACCCGGTCTGCTCCAGTACCTCGCGCGCGCTCATTCCCTCCGCGCTGCCATCCAGCCGTTGCCGCGCCGACCACCACGCCCGAAGCTTAACGTCCATATTTAAATCCCCGACCGCAGACAATCCTTTAATGTTAAGTCCGCGCGGGCCGGTACACAATAGACACAGGATGCGTCTCACCGCTCTGTTGCCACTGCTGCCGCTTCTCATCTCGCCCGTCTTCGCGCAGGACGGAGCAGCCACGTTTTCCTCCGGAATTCAGGTTGTCAACATTCTCGCGACCGTGCGCGACCGGAGCGAGCAATTCGTCCGCAGTCTGACGAAAGATGATTTTTCGGTGCTCGAAGACGGCCGGCCGGAGACTATTCGCTACTTCTCTGCCGAAACGAATCTGCCGCTGACCATCGGCCTGCTGGTCGATACCAGCACCAGCCAGGAAAAAGTGCTCAATGCGGAACGGGGCGCAAGCTTCCGCTTTATCGATTCCGTTCTGCGCGAAAACATGGACCACGTCTTCCTGATGGATTTCGACATCAACGTGAAGACCATGCAGCGCCTCACGAACTCCCGCGCCGATCTTCAGGAATCGCTGCGTATGGTCAACACCCCGACGCGGGAAGAGCTTCGCAGCCAGTATGGGGGTGGCACGCTACTGTTTGACGCCGTGTCCGACGCCTGCAAGGAAGTTATGAACAAGCAGCAGGGCCGCAAAGCTCTGATTATCCTCTCCGATGGCGGCGATAACGGCAGTAACGCGACGCTCGCGGCGGCCGTGCAGGAAGCCCAGCGTACCAACACTCTGGTCTATACGATTCTTTTCACCAGTGGCGGTTTCGGGAGCAATATCGGTAAACGGAACATGCTGCGTCTGGCCGAACAGACCGGCGGCAGCTACTTCGTGGTGACGAAAAAGCTCACTATCGATCAGGTGTTCGCCGATATAGAGGAGGATCTTCGCAGCCAGTACAGCATCGGCTTCGTTTCCGATAAACCGGCTCAGGTTTCCGAATTCCGCAAGCTCGAGCTCACGACGAAGCGCCCGGAGCTGACGGTACACGCGCGGGACCGCTATTGGGCAGGCCCGGCGCAATAGCAGGCCATATGCGAACGCGGCCCGCCTCGATACGCTCAGGCCTTATAGTGAAATCGATGCGGAAATTCTGGCTTCTCCTGACGCTTGTCTGCGTCTCCTCCCCTCTTTTCGCGGAGAAGACGCCTCCACTCAGTGGGCAGAAAGTGCTCTGGCTGGGCGACAGCATCACGCAGGCTGGCGACTATGTCACGATTGTCGAGTACTACCTCAACAAGGAACACCCCTCCGCGCGTTTCGATTTCGACAGCATCGGCCTTTCGAGCGAGAACACTTCCTGTCTCACCGAAACGGACCATCCTTTTCCGCGCCCCTGTCTCTCGGAGCGGCTCGACCGCGCCCTGGATCTCGTTCAGCCGCAACTCGTGATTGCGTGTTATGGAATGAATGACGGCATCTATCATCCGCAAAGCGCGGAACGCATGGCGGCTTTCCAGAAGGGAATCGAGGGCCTGATCAGCGCTGTTCGCGCGAAGAATGCCCGGCTCATTCTGCTCACGCCGCCGCCGTTCGATCCCCTGCCAGTAGCCGCCACGGTGCGCGATGAGAGCGCGCCTGATTTCAGCTACAAGGCGCCTTACAAACAATATGACGACGTGCTTCGCGACTACGCCGCGTGGGAGAAAACTCTGGCCGCCGCGGACATTACCGTTATCGATCTGCACACCGCAATCGACGCTTATCTTGCTCAGCAGCGCAAGTCAGATCCGCAATTCAGTTTCACCAAAGACGGCATCCACCCGAATTTTGAGGGCCACCTTCTGATGGCCCAGACGATTCTGGCGAACTTCAAGGTCAAGCCGCCGCACGATTCGCTGAGCGAAGAAGCTGCCCGCATCCAGGCGGATCCGGTTTTCGTTCTGGTGAAATCCCGGCGCGAAAAGCTTTCGCAGGCGTGGCTCGCATATGTCGGCTACACGCGCGACAAACAGGTGAAGGGAGAGTATCCCGCAACGGCCGAGAAAGCCGCGCAGGATATCCAGCAGCAGATTGACATCATGCGGAAGTAGGTAGGCGTTCCGTAGCTACCCGATCGGGACCTGGTCGACGATTTCGATCCCGAAGCCTTCGAGGGCAACGATGCGGCGTGGATGGTTCGTCAGCAGCCGGATGGTTCGCAGACCGAGATCCGACAGGATCTGGGCGCCGATGCCGACTTCATGCTGGAGCGGAGGCTGCGGCTTGTGCCGGTCGTGCCCGATCAGGTTACCGTGTTCGACGCGGAGGCCTGGCGAGGTGGAGTGGAGATAGACGAGCGCTCCCTCGCCCTCTTCGGAAATGCGGCGGAGGGAACCGCGCACAAGCTCCTGGCAATCGCAGGATGCGCCGCCGAGCAGGTTGCCGTAGGCGCAATGGGAATGCATGCGGACGAGTACGTTGCTCTTGCCGCTTATATCGCCCCGCACCAGCGCGAGATGCGATTCCGGGCTGAGATCGCTGCTGTAGAGAATGGACCGGAAGTCTCCGAAGGCAGTGGGTAAAACGCCTTCCGCGCGGCGGTGCACGCAGTGCTCGTTGCGCAGGCGGAAGCGAATCAGTTCGGCCACCGTGATCATCTTCAGACCGTGCTGCGCGCAGAACTCATGAAGTTGCGGGACGCGAGCCATGGTGCCGTCCTCATTCATGATTTCGCAAATGACGCCGGACGGATTGAGTCCGGCGAGGCGCGAGAGATCGACTGAGGCTTCGGTCTGACCGGCGCGCACGAGCACGCCGCCCTCCTTCGAGCGCAGAGGAAAGATGTGGCCGGGGCGCGCGAGATCGCTGGGCCGCGTTGCCGGATCGATGGCGGTAAGAATGGTGCGGGTGCGGTCGGCGGCGGAGATGCCGGTGGTGACGCCATCGCGGGCGTCGATGGCTTCGCAGAACGCGGTCCCGAAATTGGAGGTATTGTTGGGCGACATGAGGGGCAGTCGCAGTTCGTCGCACCGTTCGGGCGTGAGGGTGAGACAAATCAGGCCACGGCCATGTGTGGCCATGAAATTGATGATTTCGGGCGTGACCTTTTCGGCGGCGATGGTGAGATCGCCTTCATTTTCACGGTCTTCATCGTCGACCACGACGAGCATACGCCCGGCGCGAATCTCTTCGATGGCTTCCGGAATGGTGATGAAAGACATGAGCGGAAAACTCCAATATAGCGTTTGTGCCACGGGTAGCCTGAGCGGCGGCGTGTAATAATTGACAACCGATGCGCGGCGCGCGCCTGCAGTACACGATCCTCGCCCTGCTCCTGCTCCTTGCGGGTGTCTACGAAACCGGGTTCCTGAAGGACCTCGTTCGCCGGATGTTTCATGGGGCCGATGTTCCTTCCGCCCCGTTCACGCTGCAGATGGCAACCCGGACCATCGGGAGCGGCCCTCTTCGCGGCGATCAGATTCTGTCGCTGAATGGCCGGCCTTTCTCCGCGAGCCGGCAATTGAGTGACGCTGTCGCGCAATCTCGCCCGGGCGACAAATTGCATCTCGTCCTCAGCCAGCCTTCCGGAACGGCTCTCGAAACCGACGTCGTAATCGCAAGCGAGACGGTATCGGACTATCCTGGCGCGGCGAATTTCGCCATCGTTTTCTGCCTCTTTATTCTGGTCCCGCTCGTTTGCCTGGGGCTGGGATTCGGCGTGGCCTTCATTCGGCCCCGCGACACGAACGCGTGGTTGCTTCTGCTTCTGCTGATGGGGTTCAGCGGGCTTACGGGCTCGCCCGACTGGCACCGCTCGCTGCCCGACGTCTCGCTTCTCTGGCAGACATTCTGTTCGGCGACCTGGGCGCTCTGGATGATGCTCTTCGCCATCCATTTCCCGGCGCGGCTCGAACTGGACCGGCGCCTTCCCTGGCTGAAGTACCTGATCATCATCCCCAGCCTGGCGGGAGAGGCGCTGTTTTGGGGGATCGTCTGGATCTGGACACGCGATATCAACGCAGCGGCGCGATGGCGCGGATTGTTCATGTGGCTTTATTTCGCCCGCATTGTGCTCCAGATGCTGGGCGTGGGCGTTTTCTTCGCCGCTTTCGGCTACAAGTGGGGAACCGAGCGCGCGCCGGATGAGCGCCGCCGTCTGCTGATTCTCCGGGCCGGCGCGTCGATCAGTCTGTTTCCCACTTTCGCGATCGTGGTTTATTCGCTCATCCGCGACCGGGACATCTTCGTGGGCATACCTTGGGAAATCGAAGTGACGGCGCTCTGTATGCTGGCGCTGTTTCCGCTCACGATGGCCTACGTGATCGTGGTGGAACGCGCCATGGATCTGCGCGTTGCGGTGCGCCAAAGCGTGAAGTATACGCTGGCGCGCGGTGGGCTGCGGATCATTCGCGGGCTCTTAATCGCCGGCGCCGCAACAATCCTGACCACCCATATCGGCAGCGACCGGTGGCGTCCGTTTCTGGTGGCGGGCGCAGTGATCGGCCTGTTCGTGATCCGCAAGAAAAACATGAACCGGGCGTCGGTCTGGATCGATAAGAAATTTTTCCGCGAAGCCTACAACGCCGAGCTTGTGCTCAGCGAACTGGCGCTCGAAGTGGGGCAGTATGTGGAGATCGATCCGCTGCTCGAAACCGTGGCGCGCCGGATCACCAACACTCTGCACGTGGAAGACATCGTCATCATGGTGCGCGAGGGCGACCGGTTCCGGACGCGCTATTCCACGCGTGGGGGCGAGCCGATGGACATCGCCATCAATAGCCACCTTCTGACGTTGCCAGGCGGGCAGGCCGCGCCGCTGCAGGTCTATCTCGATAAACCGCAGCCCTGGATGCGAACGCTCGATACAACGGAACTGCAGACGCTGGCGTTCATGCGCTCGGAAGTTCTGCTGACGCTCCAGGGGCAGAACGAGATCATCGGCGTGATGAGCCTGGGGGCGAAGAAATCCGGCGAGCCGTATTCGAAGACCGATCTGCGGCTGCTGCAGACCATTGCGGTTCAGATGGGGATGGCGCTGAACAATAGCCGGCTCGCGTCTTCGCTTGCCGCCGAAACGGCGCATCGCGAGGTGATGAATCGCGAACTGGAAATCGCGCGCGAGGTGCAGGAGCGCCTGTTTCCACAGAAATTTCCGAAGATCGAAGGCGTCGATTGCTTTGGCTTCTGCCGGCCTGCGCGTGGCGTGGGCGGCGATTATTTCGATTTCATCGAACTGACCGGCGGCCGGATCGGGATCGCCATCGGGGACGTGTCCGGCAAGGGAGTCGCCGCCGCCCTCCTGATGGCAAGCCTGCAGGCATGTCTTCGAGGCCAAACGCTGGCTGGGGTCAGCGATCTCGGCGAGTTGATGAAGAACGTGAACAAACTGGTCTACGAATCTTCGCAGAGCAATCGCTATGCGACGTTCTTCTATGGGGAATTCGATCCCACGGCGCGCAGGTTCACCTACGTGAACGCCGGACACAACGCGCCCGTGATCCTCCGCGGAGACGAGGTGATTCGCCTGGAGGCCAGCGGGCCGGTAGTCGGCTTACTGCCGGGCGTGGGTTACACGATGGACGTGTTTGAGATGCGGCCTGGCGACCTGTTCATCGGCTACACGGATGGCATCAGCGAAGCCCTGAATGAGCGCGAAGAAGAGTGGGAAGAGGAGCGGTTTCTGGCCGCGGCGCGGGCAGCCGCCAGCCGTTCCGCCCGGCAGGTGGTGGAGGCGATATTCCGCGAGGCTGACGCTTTTACCGGCAACGCCAAACAATATGACGATATGACGCTCCTGACCGTCAAAATTGCCGTCTGAAGAGACGCTGAACTTCAATCTCGTTTCGTTACAATAAGATCAGGCGATGCTAGCGGCTCAGATCAGTTACGAGTTACCCCGGCTCACATGGACCGCCGTGCTCGATATCCTGGCGGTGGCGCTGGTGTTGTATCAGGTGCTGCAGATTGTCCGGGGAACGCGCGCGGCCCATATTCTGGCCGGAATCGTCACCGTCGTCATTATTTATCAGGTCGCCGTGCGATTGGGGCTGGAGACGCTGCGGTCCATGGTGTCATCGCTCGCGCCCTTTGCGACGATTGCGCTGGTGGTGCTGTTCCAGCAGGAGATTCGCCGCACCCTCGGCCGGCTGGGCCGGCGGCGTTTGCTGGGCGGATACCACGCGCCGGAATCGACGGACGAGATTCTGCTGGCGATTTCCTCGCTCGCGCGGGATAAGATCGGCGCTCTGATCGTGCTCGAACGCGATGCGGGATTGCGGACGTTCGTTGAGAGCGGGGTTCGTCTGGACGCGCAGGTATCTCGCGATCTGCTGCTTTCCATATTCATGCCAGGTACGGCGTTACATGATGGCGCGGTCATCATCCAGAAAGACCGTATTGCGGCGGCGGCCTGCTTTCTGCCGCTCAGCGTGCGGCCTGAAGTGACCACGAGGCTCGGCACGCGGCACCGCGCGGGGCTGGGCATCACGGAAGAATCCGACGCCATGGCGCTGATTGTCAGCGAGGAGACTGGCGCGATTTCAATCGCGTCGGCGGGCGAGATTGAGCAGGGCGTGACGATCGAGCGCGCGGAATTCCGGGTCCGCCGGCACTTCGGCGTGAAAGCTCCGGCGGCGGCCGCGCCGGCAAGACCGCCACAGGCTCCAGCCGCGGTGGAACACGCCGAGGGAAACCGCGAACGTGAGAGGGTAGGGCGATGACGGCGGCCAGCCTGAAATCGCTGGTTACCCATAACTTCGGACTGAAGGCGCTCGCGCTTTGTGCGGCGTGCGGACTTTGGTTCAACCTCGCGAGCGAGCCGCAACTGGCCACCATCGTTTCGGTGCCGGTGGATTACAAGAATTTTCCGAAGGATCTGGTGATCAGCTCGAGCATTGTGGATTCCGTGGAAGTGGAGGCGCGCGGTCCGGCCAGCCGGCTGCGCGAGATGCAGGAATCGCATACGGCGGCGGTCATCGATCTTTCGAGCGTGCACGCGCCGGGCGAACGCACATTCACGCTCACCGGAGCCGTGCAGGCGCCGCGCGGAGTCACGCTGGGGCGCATGATTCCCGAGCAGTTGCGCTTTCGATTCGAACATCAGATTACTGGCAAGGTGCAGGTGGACGTCGTCTATTCC
>CAZWTH010000116.1:0-2858 GCA_964636715.1 uncultured Solibacteraceae bacterium
TCAGGTGATACTTCAAATCGAATACCGCGTGCGCGCTTTGCCTGTATTCCGCCATTCCTCCTATTCTCGTAGCGTGGAACGGGCTGCTCAAGCTGACCGCCTAAAAGGCGGTGGGCTTAGACCCGGCGATGGATACTAAATAGCAGCCGCGATTTTAGTGATAATCATGACTCGCTTCTTCTCCCGGCCGTAACAGCCAGTAGATCGCGCTGCGCCGCAGACGATGGGGAAGCGAGCGCAATTTGCGGAGGAGAACCCACATCCTGAGGCGCGGGCTCACGGACCCGGCCGCCTTCTGCTCAACCGTGAAGAGATATTGCGGCAATTCCAGTATCTTCAGGATTGAGACCAGCCGGGCAGCGGACGATTCGCCGGCCGCCATTGCGGCAAGGACAGTCCGAAACTCCGCAAGATTGAAGTTCGTGTACTCGTCAAACAAAGGAATGGCCCATGCGCGATCGTTGCCCAGATGAAACGTCAGCCTCGAATTATCCAGCATCAGGTATCGCCGGGCCTGCATCGCGCAGTTGACCAGAAGGCCTTTCATTACCTGGGACATGCCAACGCAGGCATTGTTCCGGATGAACGCCTGATATTTCCGCCGTGGGAAAGCGATGCAATCGAGACCGCCATGATGAGTGCCGGTTTCCGCGAACATCAAAGGGTAGCAGATCCACCTGAGGCGGGCGCTGCGCAATGGTACGTCGATGAATATCCACCACGTCGTACCCCTCCCGGATGAACGTCGCGATCGCCGTATAGAAGTGCGGCTGAAGATGGATGTCCATATTACTGAAGATGATGAAATCCTCGTAATCGGGCATCACGGGCGGTTCTTCCGGCACGGCTACGCCGCGATCCAGAATATCGAACACCAGCGGCAACGGCTTTCGCACGGCGAAGGCGGCGACATCGAGAACGGTACGGGTCAGGTTCTCCGCGGCGGCAAAATCCGGCGGTATCAGGCCGTTGTCGGCGGTAGATGTGACGCACACACAGCGCACCTGAATATCCGGCGTAATGTTTCTCGCGGCAATCCGGATCGTTTCGAAAGTGAGCTGCTGGACGGCGTTTTCCTGCTCGTTTTGGGCTCGATACGGATTCAGAATATGAGTGAAGCGCACCTTGCGGGGGCCGTCGCCGTGTTGTGGAACGGCGGCCAGCGTTTCATTCCGTAGCTGGCGGCAAAAATTTTCAGCTATGCGAGGCATGGAGTGGGGGCGCAGTCGCCATTCCGCGCCGGCTGAGTGAAGAAGTAGTCCGGGAGTTGCGCTTCCAGACGATCCGGTTCACGGTAGTTTTCTCTCACCATCGCGATCAGAGCCGGATTGATGTCCAAAAAATTCCTTTCCCTTCGTTCCGGCAGAGTTACCGGAAACCCCACGAATTCGCTCAGTCTGTCGATGTTATCCCACAGCGTCGAGTATCGTAAGCCCAAAACATTTGCGTTTCGGACCGCGCGCCACGCCTCAATCTGTTCACCGATCTGGAGAACGTCGCGCTGGATGATTTCGTGATAGGTTCCCCGCGCATGCATATGGGCGAAGTGCCTGTTCATCCATTCGGGGCCCAGATCGCTATAGCGGCGGAGCAGAGAAAGTATCGTGTCGGATGGACGGCCGTAGAGAAAGACCACCTTCAGGGAGGAGGGCGCGATCAGTTGATAGGGAAGGTCGTGCGTAAAGTGAATCGCGCCAGGACGAAAATGAAAGCCCTTAAGCTCCCAGGCCGGCTCATAAAGAAAACTGCGAGGCACGTAGTGTAATGGGCCAAATCGAGCCCCCCGCCGCGCGTTTGCGAGCGCCTGGCGCAGCATCGTGGAACCGACTCGTCCGATGCTCGCGCATAGAATCGGCGGAACGCCGGAAAGCAGAGCCGCTGCGATTTTATTTTTCAGGGCGACTGGTAACCTCACGGCGGAAATATCAGTTTATCGGTGGACCAGGCGCGGCGCACTCGAAATTCTCCGCTGAGTCCGTGCTGCCCGAACCCTTCCACTTTGCTTCCCGCGGATAAGGACATAGGGGCCGCGTACGCGTTACCACGCCATTCGTCACCTTCGACGCCGTGACCGAATCTGGCGCGATGCCCTTCGTCTTCCAGTTGTCGAGCGCCGCCAGCATATCGAACGTCGTCGCGCCCGGGCCGCCGCTGCAATGCTGCATTCCCGGCACCATGAACAGCCGGTAGAACTCCTGCGTGTTCGACCCCATCGTCTTCAGAACGCTTTCGTAGTAGTTCACGCTGTTCATCGGCGTGATATCCGGATCGCTCCAACCGTGATACTGAATCAACTTCCCGCCACGCGCGCGAAACGCGCTGAGATCCGGATCGATCGCATTAAACAACGCGCCCAGCTTGCTGTCGAGATAGTCGATATCGCTACTGAAACCATCCGACGGCTCGAAACGGAAAGCGCGAAAGTCCCAGTTCGGATCGTCGAAAACGAAGAATTTGAAAAACGGAATCCCGAGATTCAGGTGACCGCCGCGGCCGGGACCGACGCCGGTGATCCAGTTCGCCCAGCCGCCTGGACCCGCTTCTCCGCCAGGCATGAGACCGGGCCAGATCTGCCGGCCATCGGCAGTCTTCACCCCAGCCCAAAGCTTCTCGACCGCGGAAACCTGCGGCGCAGTCAGGCACTCAGCCGTATCGGCGCCGGCGCAGAGAAGTTTTTTGGGATCGAAGTGGCAACGCCGCGGATCGCTGAGCACGCCATCCTCAACGCCGTCAAGCTTGTCGCAGGCGCTGTTGACGGCATCGGCAATAATCGGAACTTTGCTCGCCGGAATGTAGGCATCGCCATCGGTTGCAATGCCGCTCCACAGATGTCCGCCGACATAGTGATGCGTCCAGTA
>CAZWTH010000117.1:0-13973 GCA_964636715.1 uncultured Solibacteraceae bacterium
CTCCCAGCCGCTGGCGGCTTTCCTGAGCGTGGTGTAACCGAATTCGTGCGCGTCCTGCGCGGAAAGCAGCGTCGCGCCGTTCAGCTTGACCCCGGCGAGCCGCGCGGGAATCGGCATTCCCATTTGCGTTCCACCATCACCCGCGACCAGTTGCGGCGGGCGTTTTTGATCGAAGGTCAGCAGTTCGAAGAGATGAATGTGTCCGGAAAGAATGAAATCGATTCCCTCCGGTGGTTTCGTTTCCCAGGCTTTGGTGAGGTTGGTGGAAGTTTCCACCGCCGGATCGGTTGGCTTCAGGCCCGCGGCGAGTCCCCAGGTTGGGTGATGGGCAACGAACCAGGCATGCTCCGCGTGCAGATTCGCCAGTTCCTTCGCATAGCGCCTCATCCCTTTCGGATCGAGATTGCGCGCCGCCGCGGCGGCTGCCGAATCGAACATTACCAGCTCGAACGCGCCGAGCTTCACGAGATACGGCGGGCTGTAAGGATTGCACGAACTGTGGAACGGCCGCGGATCGAGATAGTAAAACCATCCGCGCCACGCGCGCTGGCAGTCCTCATGATTGCCGCGTACGGGGGCCCACGGCGCCGCAGCCAGGAGGGGCGCCGCAGGCTCGAAGAAATCGGCGTTCCAGGCTTCCCAGGTATCGCCGATCGGGGTGCCTCCACATTGGGCCTTCGATTCCGGTGGACAGGGTGATTCGCGATACAGATAGTCGCCGACGTGAATCACCAGGTCCGGTTTCGATTCGGCGGCGCGTTCCGATACGCGATGGAAGGGCCACTTCGCGGGATCGTTGCAATCCTGCACGGCGGGCAGTTTGATGCGGCAGCCGGTATCGCCGATCACGACGATGTGGGATGGATCGGGATGCGGCAGCGCCAGGTTCTTTCCGTTCACGGAAGCCGACTTCGCCGCCGCAGGGATCTTCCATTCGCACGCCGGCCGGAGACCGTTTGGAATGGGCAGCCGCAGGAGCATGCGGTGGGCCGCGCCATCCACCGTGATCTCCGGGCAATCGGCGCGGCTATTCACCACGACGCGCGCGACCGCGCCAGCGCCGGTTGTCTCTACCCAAACCGGCGTCAGCAATTGCGGCCACACCGCGCCTGCGGAGAAAATCAGCAGGGCCGCCAGTCTTACCGTCACGCGTCGCATTGTTTCCAAACGCAAGAATCGCACGTTTCCGTGGCTGACGCTGCTATATGCTGGGCGAATGTCCGTTCCCGTCCGGTACAAGGTGGTGGGCGTGGCCGCATCGCTCGCGGCGCTCACCTATCTGGACCGCGTCTGCATCTCGGTTCTCGCCCCCTCCATCCAGAAGGAATTCAGCCTTTCGCAGGTGCAGATGAGCTGGGTGTTCAGCGCGTTCACCATCTCCTACGCGATGTTCGAGATCCCCACGGCGTGGTGGGCGGACAAGATTGGCAGCCGGCGCGTCCTGACGCGCATTGTGGCCTGGTGGTCGACGTTCACCATGGCGACCGCGAGCGCATTCAGCTACACCTCGATGCTGACGCTGCGCTTTTTGTTTGGCATCGGCGAAGCGGGTGCGTGGCCTAACGCAGCCCGCGTCTTTTCGCGCTGGATACCGGCGCGGGAACGGGGCAAAGTTCAGGGAGTCTTCTTTGCCGGCGCGCATCTCTCCGGCGCGGTGACGCCGGGCATCGTGATCTGGATGACCACGTTTCTTTCCTGGCGCCAGGTGTTTATGGTTTGCGGCAGTATCGGATTCCTGTGGGCGTTCGGCTGGTACAGGTGGTTCCGCGATGAGCCGGGAGATCACCCGGCGATCACGGCTCGGGAACGCGACATGATCCTGCGGGAGCGAAATTTGCCCGCGCACGAAAAGCATGACGCGAAATCTTTCGCGGCGGTTTTCCGCCACCCGAGTTCCTGGTTTCTCTGCGTTATGTATATGGCGAACACCTACGGGTTCTATTTCTTCATTACCTGGCTGCCGACGTACCTCGAAAAAATTCGAGGCTTCCCCCGATCGGAGGTCGGCATTTATGCCGGGCTTCCTCTCGGCTTCAGCGTTTTCGCGGATATTTTTGGGGGCGTGGTGACGGACCGGCTTGTGAAGCGTTTCGGCGTCCGGCTCGGGCGCTGCTCGGTCGGCGTGATCGGTTACGCCATTGCCGGCGTCACGATGATGGTGGCGACCGGATCCGATTCCGCAAAGGCTTCCGCGATCCTGATCGCCGTCGCGGGCGCCGCATCCATGTTTACCCTCGCGCCGAGCTGGGCGTGCTGCATCGATATCGGCGAGCAACGCGCGGGAGTTTTGGGCGCCGCGATGAATACCTCCGGGAATATTGCGGGGGCTCTCAGCCCGCTGGTGCTTGCGTATCTCGTCCGAGCCTTCTCCGACTGGGCGATCCCGCTCTATGTCCTTGCAGGGTTCTACTTTGTAGCCGCCATATGCTGGCTGCTCATTCGTCCGGACCGGCCGATTTCGAAGATGCTGGGCGCGGGCGAACTCTATTCCGAGGCTGGCACTCCACATGCATTGTAGGCGGGCGGAAACCCGCCATGCAGCAGAATCAGCAAAACGAAGCCCCTCGAAAGACTCAACTGAGCGCCCTGCCGGAGCGTCATTCGGCGCCCAGTGAGGATTTTATGAGAGCCCTCGCCGCCTGGCAGCGCCTCAAGACCCACCCGGCAACCGGCGCTAAAACGGAAAATCCCGGCCCTCAACGCCCGGCTCGGGCTTAAAGCAACCTCCGAACCGTTCGCTCCGTCTATTGCCCTAAACTGGAAACAGGATGAGGGTTACGGTCTGTTTGCTTGCCCTGGCAGGCATGGCGTTCGCGTCGCCGGACGCCGTGAACCGCGCTCAGGATCTGTATCAACGCACGGAATATCAAAATTCGCTAAAGGCGCTGGCGCAGGATCCGGCACCGGACGTCGCCACTTACCTTCTCACCGGTAAGAACTACTTCATGCTGTCGGACTACAAGAAGGCGACGGAGCTCTTCGAAAAGTGTCTCGAGCTCGTTCCGAACAGTTCGGAGGCTCACCTCTGGCTGGGGCGGGCATGGGGACGGCGCGCGGAAAACAGTACGCTCATGGCGATCAGCTATGCGAAGAAGGCTCATCAGGCTTTCGAAAAGGCCGTCGAGCTCGACCCGCACAACACCGAAGCGAAGAACGATCTGTTCGATTACTACCTCAACGCGCCCGCCTTCCTCGGCGGCGGTATTGAGAAGGCGGAAGCGCTCTCGCGCGCCATAGCGAGCGACCGGCCGGTGGAGCATGAATTCGAAGAGGCGCAGATCGCCGAAAAGAAGAACGATCTGAGCAGGGCCGAATCGCATTTCCGCAAGGCCATGGAACTCGCGCCGCACGATGCAGGCCGTATCATGGACGTAGCGCGTTTTCTCGCCAAACACCACCGCTTCACCGAGAGCGACGAATTGTTTGCGCGGGCGCACAAGGCGCAGCCGAATAAACCGGACGTGAATTTCGCCGAAGCCAAAGTGGCCATCGACAACCATCGCAATCTGGACCGGGCCCGCGCGTTGCTGCGCACCTATCTTCAGTCGCAACTGACGCCGGACGATCCTCCACGGCACGAGGCGGAACAACTGCTCAAGCGGGCCGGAGGATGACGCCCGGCACAACCCGGCAGGCGTCCGCTCTGAAAACGGTGGGCGTGCTCCTGCTGTTTCTGGGCCTGAAGGCCGGTGGAAACTCCTTTATGGCCTGGGGAATGAAGCACGTGCCGGAGCGCGTGTCGATGAATCCCGTGCTCTATATCCATGCGATGGCGAATCCGTTCGTCGCGCTCGGCGTTTTCGCGCTGGCTCTCTCGCTGCTGACCCGTATGGCGTTGTTCAGCCTCGCGGACCTGAGCTTCGTACTGCCGGTGACCGCGATCGGCTACGTGTTCGCGGTGCTGATCGGCAAGCTGTTCCTCGCGGAAAGGGTCACCGGGCAGCGATGGATGGGAACCCTGCTTATCTTTCTGGGCGCGGTACTCGTTGGAACGACGCGACGGAATACTACCGGGAGCGGAGACGCCGCGGAATGAGATGGGTCCTGGTGATCGTCATCGTGTTCGCGACGGTGATGGCGGATCTGCTGCAGAGCTTTGAGATGAAACGCGCGGGCGAGCAATCGGTCAGCGCGAAGGGCTTCGCGCGACTGCTGCAGACGATTGCGGAGCGGAAGCTCCTGTTCCTTGGCGTGATGTGCAACGCGGTATCGTTTTTCGGATTTATGGCGCTGGTACAGCGGGAGCCGCTGAGCTTTGCGGTGCCGGCTTCCTCCGCCAGTTTCGTGCTGGAGACGCTGCTGGCGAAATTTGTGCTGCACGAAAAAATCGGCGTGCGGCGCGCAGCGGGTACGGCGATTGTACTGGTTGGCGTTGTGCTGGTTGGCGGCTAATTGTCGGCGCCCACCGGGACAGCGTCGAGACTCGCCGGAACCAGTCCACCTTCGCGAATGTAATAGTCCACGCCGCGCCAGCGAATGGTATTGCGTCCGAAGCTGGCCATCCAGATACCAAACGCCACGGCGTCCCAGAGGGGAATTAGCGGCAACTCTTTCCAGAGCGTTCGCTGGCCGAGCCCGCTGATCCCGATCATCCACGCCATCGCCATGCGCAGTAAGAGATAACCACCGAGGAAAAATGCCGCAACTGGCAAGTCGGGGTCGATTGCGAAAGCAAGCAGCGCGAAGGGCAGTCCCTGGGTGAAGATCAGACCGAAGTGTCCCCAGGCGCGCATGTGGCGCATCACGACCATCCAGCGCAGGCGCTTGTGCAGCAGATCGCGGAACGAGCCGTAGTCACAGACTGTTTCAATTGCGTAACGAAGCAGGACGACTTCGTGACCCTTTTCGGCGATAAACCGGCCGACGAGCAGATCGTCCGCGGGACGGTTTTCGAGTACCGCGTAACCGCCGAACTCCGCCAGGTTGGTGCGAGTCGTCGCGATGGTGGGACCGAGAGCGAACTTGATTCCTTCGAGCTGCCAGTCCACCAGGCAGCCGGCGTAAAAATCGGACATCATGCCGATCGTCTGAATGCGATCGGTAAAAGTGGAAATTTCGGTGGGGCGATAGATGCACGTGGTGGCGCCGACTTTCGGATCGCGCATCGGCGCGATGACTTCGCGCAGATAGTCGGGCCGCACGCGCACATCGCTGTCGCTGATGACCACATGTTCGTACTTCGCTTCACTCACCAGGCGCGAAAGCTTCGCTGTTTTGTCGTTCGTGGCGACGCGGCCGGAGCCGTGGAGAACGCGAATGCAACGCTCGGGAAACGCGGCCATCAGGCGGTCGAGAAGAGACAGAACCGCGCGATCGTCGGCATCGACGCAAAAAAGAATTTCATATTCCGGGTAATCGAGGCGGCAGAAGCTGACGAGGTTGTCCCAGGCATCGGGATCGAGGCCGCGAATCGGTTTCAGAATGCTGACAGGAGGAGTGAAAGAGGGTTCCAGGGCAACTTCCGGTTGACGAAAATACCGCCAGGAACTATAGAGCGAAATGAAATAGTAGATAAACGGTATTGCAGCTACGGCGAGAAAAATCTCGCGCCCTGTAAGCATATGTAGTGAAACGCGGTTTCCTCTGACGAGGTTACTGTGGATCTTTCAAGTTAAAAAAGATACATGTAAGCGGGGCGTTTTCTGTAAGCAAGATGTAAATTCATTACATTTGTTTACTCAGAAACCCTGGGTAACGGATGATTCGTGAGCAATACTTTTCCGCCGCTGCTTTTCACGACAACGAGTTGCTTCGGATCGACCAGCGCCTGAATGCGCGGTTCCTTTTCCTCTGTGATGACGAGATAGCTGCGATCCGGCGCGTCCCAGAGTGTTTTCCACTGCGCATCGTCGATGAAAACATCGGGCGCGCCGGGCGCGTAAGATCCGTAGACCAGGTTGTTGAAGCGTCCGTTTAGTAACAGAGCGGTGCGATTCGTATAGAAAAAAACCGAGGAGAAGTCGTAGTAGTGATGATCGACGATCAGACGTCCGGGCGGGGCCTGTTTGAGCGCTTCCGCGAGCGGCCTCGACGACATATAGGGATCGAACGCGGCCATCGCCACGCGCGCGGCCTGGAAGAAGACGATCGACATGAGGGCGATCGCGAAAAACGCGCGCTGTCCGGTGGCCCGCACCGTGCCAATCACGCCGATCAGAAACGCGGCGGCGGCCATCAGGAGCGGCAGGCGCAGGTAAGCGAAAGAGGCGATGGTCAGGTCTTCCATATGCCCGAGCGACAGCTTGTACGCGCCAGGATTCGCGGTGAGCGCCTGGGAGATATCGCCAGGAGTCGGATAGCCACGTGAGAGCGCGTACAGCGTGATGACGGTGGCGGCGGCCAGAACAAAAATTCCGCAAAGAACCCGCGTACCGTAGCGGACGTATTTCCCGCCCGCGGCCATTGCGGAACCGAGCAGCAGAGCGACCGCCGGATAACAGGGCATCGAATAATATTCCTGGGTCGTGGAGAAAGTGAAGAAGACCATCAGGAAGCCGGTCCAGCAAAGGGCCAGCAGCCGCGCTTTTCCGGCGCGATCGGTGGGGCGGAAGTTCAGCTTCGCGATCGCCGGAAAATAGACGCTCCAGGGAAATAACCACAGGAGGTGGAAACCCCAGAAGAGCAGGCGCGGCACCGTATCGTAATCGCGCGGATACCGCATGTTCAGGAAACGCAGCAACTGCTCGTTGATGAAGTAGAACCAAAGGAACCCGTGGTATTCGCCGGGCGCGCTGCGCATGGTGAATTCGAAGTACGGTGGATTGCGGAGCGTGGCAATGATGTGCCAGGGCGCGGCGATCAGCAGCGCGGCAGCGAGCCCGGTCCAGACGTGCAGCGCCTTCCAGACGCGGCGATCGCGGAATTGTTTCGTGATCGCCAGATAAATGAGCGCCGCGGCGACGGGGAAGACGACGCCGATCAGACTCTTCAGCAGGAGGCTGACGCCGATACTCGCCCACGCGAGGAAAGCCCACCAGCGCGGATGACGCTCGTCTTCATCGATCGCGCGGAGAAACGCCCACATGGTCAGGGCGATGCTGCCGGTCAGCATGACGTCCGGGATCAGAATTCGCGTGAACAGCCAAAGTCCGAAGCACGTGGAAATGCAGAGGCCGGCGTAGAGCGCGGCGCGGCGGCCGAATGCCCACATCGCGAAGGCCGTAGTGAGCCAGGTGAGAAAAAGCGCCGCCAGGACCATCGGGATGCGCGCGACCACATCGGTCGCCCCGAACAGACGGAAACAGCCGGCGATCATCCAGTAGATGAGGGGCGACTTTTCGAAATAGGCGACGCCATCGAGCCGGGCGGTGACCCAATCGCCCGAGGTCAGCATGTTGCGCGAAATCTGCGCCTGGACAGCGTCTACGTCGTCCATCAGAGAGGGCGGCGAAATCATGCAGGCGGCATAGATGGCGGCCGCCACCAGCAGCACGATCAGATAAATCCTGAAATTGGACCCGAGCTCCCCAGCGTCAGGCTTTTCCAAATGAAAACTCCCCCTTGTCCCCGATTTTCTGTTCGAAAACGCGCAAGTTCTAATCTAGCGCCTGCAGGGCCGCCGGGTAGAGAATAAGAGGCATGAACGTGCGCGCTGGGGCTCTTGCCGGCCTTGCGGCTGTGCTATTAGCGCCCGCCGTATGCCGGGCGCAATCGCAATCGGCCGCCGACCTGGCGCAGGGCAAGATCCTGGTCGCGCCGCGCGATTCGCCCGATCCGCATTTCGCCAACAGCGTGATTCTTCTGGCCCGTTACAGCCGCACCGGCGCGCTCGGGCTGATGCTGCAGTACAAAGCGCGGGCAAGCGCACCGATCCTGTTTTTATTGGCGGCCCTGTGGAACTGCCTTCGGCTCTGATGCTGGAGCGGTCGGAAACAGAGCCTCCGGGCGCTGCACTGCTCGTCACCGGAAATCTTTATCTTCTGGCGGCGGATACTGCGATTCTCAGCGCGCTTCATGACAAGCCCGCCTCCGATCTGCGCGTATTCATCGGCTATTCCGGATGGGGGCCGGGGCAGCTCGCGAACGAAGTCCGGCACCATGGCTGGTTTATTTTCGACTACGACGAGAAGGCGGTTTTCGACGCTCAGCCGGAGACGCTCTGGGAACGAATGGTGGAGAAAACAGGCCGCAGCCTCGCCCGGCTGCATTAATCGGAAAAGCCGGCAAGACAAACGGAAACCAGGGCCGGTTTAAGATCGTATTCATAGCATGTTTGGCTTTCAGGGCCCTGTACGGCGCGCGCTGGTGGTGTGCGCGTGCGCCGGGATCGGCACGCTGGCGCTGGTCGCCGCGGCCGAAGTGACATTCAGTAAAGCGCATTCGACGATCGCCGGGGACGTGGCGGATCTGCGCGGAGTCGCGTGCATGGAAACCGTGGAACGCACGCGGTACGCGCCGCGCGCTTCCGGCGGAGCTACCTGCGCGCAAATCATCGCCGGGGCGAATGATACGCCCGGATCGCCCGAGTGGCGCAGCCGCCTTCGTCTGACAGTGCTCGCGGGCGCGAAGGGCGAAGAGTTTTCGCTGAACGACGCCGGACGCTTTGAGAAGACGGACATTGGCGGCATTCTTGCGGCGGCGGCCGCGGGCAGCGGGGAGTTCAGCACTTTTCTTACGAAGACGATGGCGGCCGATCCCTCGCTCTTTCAGCCTCGCGGCACGCAGCAGACCAGCATCGGTCCACTGACGGCCTTCGCGTTCGCACTGCCGCCGGGCAGCGCAGCGCAGCGCGGCGCTCTGTTCGTGACTTCGGACACCGGCGATCTGCGCCGCCTCGCGCTCGAAACCGAGAACACCAGCGAGGCCTGTCTGGTTCGCTACACGACCGACTACGCGACCACGCGGATCGGCGAACGCTACGTGCTTGTGCCACGCAATTCCACGATGGAGACATTTCTCAAAGACGGCAGCGAACGCCGGAGCACGAGCTACTTCTCCAGTTGCCGCCGTGAGGAGACTGCCGCGGCAGCGAAGGCGCCGTCGGCCGATCCGGCTCCGGTACCCGCCGGTACTCATTTCCGCGTGCGGATTGAGCCTGGGATTCAGACCAGCACCGCGGCCACGGGCGATCCGGTGATTGGCGTCATTCGCTCCACGGTTAAGAATAAGCAGAAGGAAATCATCGTTCACTCGGGCGACCGGCTGCATGGCCGCATTGCGCTGATTGAGCAGTATCTGGCTCCGGCGCCGCGCTGGAATATCGCGATTGTGTTCGAAAGCATTGAGCGCGGGGTTGGCGTGAACGGCATCGATCAGGGTGTGGAGCAGCCGGTTTCCGTGGCTCCCATGGGAGAGACGGCCCCGCCGGACGCTCAGAAAACGCTGCCGCAGAACAGCGCATATTACACGCTGACCGGCCCGAGTCCGGTGCTCGATGGCGATGCAGAGTGGGAAGTTCGTTAAGGGCGAGCGGAACTTTCACTATTTGGCGTCGCCAAATTTGATATTGGAACTCGCGTCGAACTTCCGGTAGTTGGTGTACTGGGTGCGGTCCCGCGTGCAATCGGTGGAACCGCGCGTGCAGCTTAGCCCATCCGCATCCGCGGGCAGGAGCGTCTCCTGGCCCGCAATCTGGACGAAGCCGTAATCGACGGAGGATTCGGCTGTGTCGAGAGAGAAATCTTTGTCCAGACCGCGCGCGGCCATCTCGAGCCGCAGGACGCGGTACGTCGCCTTATCGATCCAGACGGAGCCGACATAGGCCGGCTTCTCGTCCTTCCCATCGGCGTGCAGCGTCCACGAGGAATTCTCTTTCGCGACCGAATATTCGTAGCGCCAGGCGGGGCGGTCGCGGAAGGTGACGTCCTTCTGGTCTGTGAAATCGGTGTGGGTGTCCGGCGAAAACACGGCCAGAAGCATGTTGGCGAATTCGCCTTCCGACCATGAGCCGGTGCGCTCCACGTACTCAGTCGGCTTTCCGTTCACCAGGGTGTTGGCGTAGTGGTCCTTGCCGTCTTCGTAGATCAGGTCGGTGGTGACGACATCCAGAGCCTGCCACGCATAGGCTTTGTGCGTGTCGGGAATCGTGGAATAGCGATTCGTCACTTGTTTAACGGTGTAGTTGGGCAGGGTCTTCGAGTATGAGAAGGCGACGTCACGGGCTTTGGTGATAATGTCATCGTCGATGTGCGCCCGGGGATGTACGGTCTGGAGCGCGGGCGCGTCAGCCGGGACGGCGGCGGCAGCGGGTGGAGTCGGCGCCTGTGTTGTGGCTTGAGCCTGCGCGGGCGCCTTTCTGGCCTCCGCTTTGTCTTCCGCCGAGCCCTTCTTATTCAGTGTGATTACCCTGGCGGTGTACTGATCCTTCGCGTCACGCGTGGCCTCCACCGTGACGTGGTCGCCCGGCCCGAAATCGGACGGTTTTACCTTCCCCATGGTGGAGAGGTACTTCGTGCCTTTGGGAATCGCGATGATGTCACCCGTGTCGAGCGTGAGGCTGGACGCGGAGATCTCGCGTATCAGGCCGGTGACGTATTCCACGCCCGCGGCCGAAGCGGTCAGCGCGGCCAGAATGAATGCGAAACATCCGATGAGAAAGCTACGGGCCATTCGGCAAGTGGACGCATCCGCAGTCGACGCGGTTGCCTGAATTATCTCGCACGTCCCTCAATCAAGCCGGCGATCAGCCGAGATTCTTGAGCAGCGAGAGAACTGCTTGCGGAGCGGCATTCGCCTGCGCCAGCGCGGCCAGCGACGTTTGCTGGAGCACCTGCGCTTTCGTCAGATTCGCCGCCGCGGCCGCCACATCGGCGTCGCGAATACCGGCCTCCGCCGCCGAATCGTTCGTGATCTGGGACTGCGCGAGGTTGGTGGCGTACTGGAGCTTGTTTTCGCCCGCGCCCACCAGACCCTGCACCAGCCCGAGCTTCAGAATCGCGGCCGAGAGCAGACCGAGCGCCGCCAGCGCGTTGCCGGTAGAGGTCGCGCCTGCCGAAGCCGCCGTCACCGCCTGTCCGCCGAGCGCCGAAAACAGGCCGGCGCCCGCTGAGGGCAGACCGGTCTCGTTCACGCTGAACGCTGTGGCGCTTTCGAGGGTGATCGCCGTGCCCGCCGCGTCCTTGACCGCGTAAATTCCGGTCCCGGCCAGGGCCGTATTGAGCGCCAGCAGCGCGTCCGCCTGATTGTCGCCTGTGGTGGAGGAGAGCGAGATGTTGTAAGAGCCAGTCGCATTCTGAACGGTGAACGTTTCGTTACCGCCCGTGATTGCCGGCGCAGCCGCGTGAATGGAATAGTTCGAATTGTTGACCGCCGTGCCGGTCAGCGATACGGGTCCGGTCCCCGCCGCTGTCGTCGAAACCGTGAAAACCGTGGAGCCGCCGAACTCCAGCGTTCCATTACTCCCAATCGAGGCATTGATCCCATAAGCCTGCAATTGCGTGTTCAGGCTGGCGATTACCTGTGTCCCGCTCAACCCCGAACTACCGCCGGATACGGTGATGGTCACGTCCTGATTGCCGGAGCCGGTATTCAGATGGAATGTGAAGCTCTGGCTCGCGCCGGTCAGGAAGACAGACGTCGCGTCGCTCAGTTTCACGGTATTGCCGCCGATACCCGTCCCGCCGCCCGCCACGCTGGTATTGGCGATACCGAGCGCCGTCGAATCCACGGCGTTATTCGCACCGCTCAGATCCACCGAGATCTGCGAATTCGCCTGGTTCGAGCCGCCGCCGGTGTAGACGGTCAGGTTCGTGTTGTTGACGCCGCCCGAATCCAGCCCGATATTCGCCGCCTGCCGGTTGAGTTCCCCCAGCAGCCCCTGATATTCGCTATCCACCGTGGCGCGACTGCCCTGGAATGTACCGGACGCCGACTCCGATGCCAGCGTCTGGAGCCGTCCCAGAATCTGCGAGATGTTGGCGAGACCGCCATCGGCGATCTGGAGGGCGCTGATGCCGTCGGTTGCGTTCTGGACGCCGGCCGTAAGCTGCGTGATCCGGCCTGCGTACTGGTTCGCGACCGCGAGCCCGGCGGGGTCGTCCGCCGAGGAATTGATCTTGTACCCGGAGGACAACTGCTCGATGGCGGTGTTCTGCGTCTTGTTGTTCTGCCCGATGTAATACTCCGCGTTGAGAGCGGCGACGTTGGTTTGAATCGAAATCGGCATAAAGCATCCTTCGCCGGATCGCTCCGGCCGTGCCGTGAGGAAGCAGCCCGCGTGCCAGGATTCGGTCTCGCAGGCTCAGCAGTTTACGGGCGCAGACTGCGCCAGGATTTCGTCACTCCCGCGCGGAAAGCCAGGATTTTGGCGGTGCGGACTAAAATGGTGGTCGATGGCCGGGCTGTGGAAGGCTTTTGCCGCGGGATTCGCGCTTGTTTGCGCGGGACTGCTGGCCGCACAGCAGCAGCCGTCGTTCGATTATTACGTCCTTTCGCTCTCCTGGGCTCCGGAATTCTGCGCGAATCCGAGCCAGGCGCAACGCAATCCGGGTGAATGCAGCTCATCGAAGCCGATGAATTTTGTGGTGCATGGACTCTGGCCGGAGGCGGAGCAGGGCCGTAGTCCGGAATCGTGCGGCAAGGCGGAGAAGGTGTCGCGTGGGTTGGTCAAGGACCTGCTCCCCTATATGCCGAGCGAAGGTCTGATCAATCATGAATGGGCCACGCACGGTACGTGCACCGGTCTCTCCCAGAAGGATTACTTCACGCGCGTGATGCTGGCGCGCGCGGCGGTGCAGCCACCGGTGCAGATCACTTCGATTGGGCAGACGGAGAAGGATGAGGTGTTCCGGATTGAGTCGGAGTTTGCCGGCGCGAATCCGTCTTTTCCCGGTGGCGCATTTCGCGTGGACTGCCGGAATAATGCGCTGACCGAAGTGCGGGTTTGCTTCGATAAGAACATCAAAGGCCGCGCCTGTGCGGCTTCGTTGAGCGACTGCAAGGCGGGGACTATCACGATCCGCCGCTAGGGTGAACTGCATGCTGGCGGAGCAACGCATCGACTTCGTCGTAGCCTGTTGGAAGCTCGATGCCCGACGCGGACGCTCCAGCCTCGAGGAGGAGACGTACTGAATCGGGTGAGCGGCGCTCGGTCCAATAGGAATCGACGCAGGCTTTGACGGCCAACTGGAGCGGCGTGCGGTCCTGGCCGTCGATGGCGTTGACGGGGGCGCCGCGAGCGATCAGTTCCCTGACGACTTGTGGCCGTGCCCGCCACGCCGCAACATGCAAAGCGGTGCTGTCCTTTGCGATGTCATAGTAGCCATCCCCTTCCCTATAAAGCGCCGTGACGCTCACGCCTGCGTCGAGGAGATTGCGAACGCCGGCCACGTTCCCCACGCCGGAGAATTCAGCGAGCAGCGTTCCGGCCTGGTCGACCATTTGCGCTTTGAGCTGAGGTTCGGCCGCAATCAGTGAATGGATCGTTTCCTTCTGATCGCGCGCGCAGGCCGCGATCAGCCCATCCACGCCGCTCAGACTGAGGGGAATGCCTCGTTTCTCAAAAAGATCGAGAGCATCGGCGCGCCCACGGCGAGCCGCAATCCAGGTGGCGGACTTGCCTTCGCGGTTTGGAATCGAAGGGTCGGCGCCATGGTCGAGCAGGAGTTCAATCATCGCGACGCCGTTATCGCGCCGAAGCGACTGGTGGATCGCCGTCAATCCCCAGCGCGTCATCCGGTTCGGATTGCCGCCATGCTCCAGAATCAGCCGGAGACCGTCGAGATCGTGCCAATCACACTTTCGCAAAAGCGCCGTGGCGAGACTCCGCTCATTCCATTTCCCGCTTTCGAGCAGAATTTTGAGGACGGTGTTGTCGCCGGTTTCGATGACGTGGTACGCCGTTTCCTCATCGTTTGGATCGGCGCCGCGATCGAGTAACAGGCGCGTCAGACGGGCGTGCTGCGCGATCGCCGCAGCGCCGTAAATCGCGGCTTCGATAACCGGGCGCGGGTTCGGATGATCGATGGTTTCGATCCAGCCTGTGTTGGCGCTCGCGCCGGCGTCGAGCAAGGCGCGGGCGGTATTCACGAACGCAT
>CAZWTH010000118.1:0-11587 GCA_964636715.1 uncultured Solibacteraceae bacterium
ATGATCGCCCGCTGCCGGATGGCGCGCCGCGCGTCCTGCGGAGTATCGCCGTCATAGGTGAAGGCGCAGAGGCCGGAGCCCATGTCTTCGATCAGTCCGTGCAATTCGTCGAGCTGGTCTTCGGCGAGCGCCTTGGTGGGGAAGAGGTACATCGCCCGCGCGCCCGGATCGGCGATCAGGCGATTGAGCACCGGCAGGTTGTAGCAGAGAGTTTTCCCGCTGGCTGTGGGTGTGACGATGACGGCGTTCTTTCCGGCCTCAATGGCTTTGAACGCCTCCGCCTGGTGGGTGTAAAGCCGGTCAATGCCGCGGGCCGCCAGCACTTCCCGCAGCTTCGGATGAATACTTTCCGGAAATGCCGAATACTCGCCCGGCTTCGCGGGAGTGCGCCGGATTGCTCGAATCGGGCTGTCCGGTTTCAGCGCGAGGCGGTCAAACTGGCGCAGAACTGACTCGATTTCGCCCTTCGGGGCTGGCGTCGGCAATTCAGGAAAAAGCAGTGACAGAGACTCCGGCATTCGTCTTTTATTCGCCTCGGTGCTGTTACTGTAGCACGGAAGCTTTCAGACGGCGCGAAGGCTTTTATAGGGGTTGCGGATCACCAGGTCCCCGAAACGCTGCCCATCCTGGAAGTCTTCCGTCCAGAGCACAGAACAGCCGCTTTCGATGGCGCTGTTCAGGATCATCGCGTCATACCAGGCAATCTGATAGCGTCGCTGCAACTCCACCGCGCTGATAATCGAGGCGTGATCCGGGCAATGCAGCCGCCAGTCCGCCAGATCGGCGATTACCGCTTCCGCAGCCTCGCTTTTCATCCGAAGCTTGCGTAGGGCGGCGTTGTAGAACTCCATGAGCACCTGTATGCTGATGGCGCCAGATCCGTCGGCCGCTAGTCTGGAGAGGAGTTCTACGCTTGTATTATGCTTCTGAAACTCGTCGCTGTCGTGGGCATAGACGACGATATTGGTATCAACGAACTCGCTCATGAAGCTCTTCACGAGTCCAGGTGATCTTACCTCCAATACCGCGTCCAGGCGCGTTCCGCATCCGCTCGATCATACGTTTTGCGCGCATTTCACGCATGTCTTCACCATCAACCAGCTTGTGGATGGCCTCTTCCATAAGCGCGGACATGGAAGTATTCCGTTTGGCTGCTACAACTCGAAGCTTCTGCAGAAGAGGAGCCGGCAAGCTTAACGTGACGTTCTGCTTTTCCATGACGAAACCAGTGTAGCACGTGAATACGTGTGGATTTCGCCTCGTGAGACAATTCTATTCGTGCGTAAGGCGCTCACAGTTTGCGCATCTCTGGCCGCGGCCGTCATGCTCGCCCAAACGCAGCGGCCTCGCCCCGCTGCTGCGCCGGCTAACGCCTACGTCGATCCCGCCCTCTGCGCCACCTGCCATCAGCAAATCGCCGAGACCTTTGCCAAAACCGGCATGGGCCGGTCCTTCAACAAAATCGACGCCGGCCACCCTATCGAACCCTTCTCGGGCAAGCCGTTCTATCACGAGCCGTCTGACAGCTACTTCTCGATGGTCCAGCACGACGGCAAGACCTACCAGCGCCGCTGGCAGATCGATCACAACGGCCGCGAGGCCAACGTCGAGGAAAAATCGGTCGATTACGTCCTCGGCTCCGGAAATCACGGCCGCACCTACCTCCATCTGACCGCGCGCAACGGACTTCAGCAGCTTCCCCTCGGCTGGTATTCGGAAAACGGCGGTATGTGGGCGATGCTGCCCGGCTTCGATCGCCCCGATTATCCCGGCTCTGAGCGTCCCGTTCATTACGAATGCATCTTCTGCCACAACGCCTATCCGAAGATCCCGAAGGCGAACGAAGAAGACGGCGCGGAAAACATCTATCAACTGCCCCTGCCAAACGGTATCGATTGCCAGCGCTGCCACGGACCCGGCCAGCGCCATATCGAAACCGTCGGAAAAAGCGGCGTCACGCCGGAGCAGATTCGCGCCTCCATCGTGAACCCGGCCCGCCTCACTCCGGAGCGCGAGATGGAGGACTGCATGCAGTGCCACCTCGAAACTTCCAGCCTCAAGCTCCCGCATTCCGTCAAGCGCCTGGATCGCGGCCCGTTCTCTTATATTCCCGGCCAGCCCCTCGAAAACTTCGAACTGACCTTTGACCGCGAGCCCGGAAAAAATCAGCGCTTCGAAGTAGCCGACGCCGGCTATGCGCTTCTCCACTCGCAGTGTTATCTGCAGACGCAATCGAACGAGCCCGCAAAGCGAATGCGCTGCACCACCTGCCACGATCCCCACAATATCCCGCGCGGCCAGGAAGCCGTCACGCACTACAACGGTGTCTGCCGCACCTGCCACGCCGCGGATTTCACGCGCACCGTGAGCGCCGGCAAGCATCCCACGAATCCCGACTGCATCTCCTGCCACATGGAAAAGCGCCGGACGGACGACGCCATTCACATCGCGATGACGGACCATTTCATTCGCCGCGTCCCGCCTCCGGACCCGCTGGCGATGAAGCCCGAATCGTACGAGGGCGACGGCACTTCCTACAAGGGCCAGGTCATCCCCTTCTATCCCGCGAAGCCCGCGCCCACAGAACAGAATGAGCTCGATATCGCGGTCGCCCAGGTGAAGGAAGGCAGCAATCTGAAGGAAGGCATCCCCCGTCTCACCGAACTGATCCGCCGCTATCGCCCCACGCAGCCCGGTTACTATTCCGATCTGGCGGAAGCCTTCGATATGGCCGGTGACCGCGCGCAGTCCGAACAGTATTACAACGAGGCTCTGCGCCGGGCGCCGAATTCCACGGTCCTCATGCTGAAGCTTGCGAACGCGGAGATCGAGTGGCAGCAATTCGCCAAAGCCGAGCTCATCCTGCGCCGCGCCGTGGCGCTCGCGCCCCGCGATCCGGTCGCGTGGGGACTTCTTGGACAATCGCTCTTCCAGCAGGGCAAGAGCGCCGAAGCGAAGCCCGCTCTCTCCATGGCTATTACGCTCGATCCCGACCTCGCTGAACCGCACAACTATCTCGCCGCCATGCTGGTGCGCCAGGGTGATCTCGATGGCGCCGAAAAGGAATTCCGCGCCGCGCTGCGCATCCTTCCCGGGAACGTCGATTGGCAGGCGAATCTGGCGGGTCTGCTGGCCTCACGCGGGTCGATTCCGGAAGCCCGATATCTCTTCGAACGCGCCCTGAAACTGAAGCCCGACGCGCTCGGTCCCCGCATCAACTACGCGCGCCTTCTCGCCAACGTGAACCTGCGGGCGGACGCTATTGCGCAGGCCCAGACAGCCGTCAAAGTTGGCCCCGATTCCGCGGCGGCGCACGAACTCCTCGGCGTCCTGCTCGGAGATTCGGGCGATGTCGATAGCGCCATCCGCGAACTGAATTCGGCCGTCCGCCTCCAGCCCGATTTCCCTCGCGCGCATTATGAACTGGGCGCCGCTCTTGCAAACAAAGGGGATAAGAGCGGCGCCGTGGCCCAACTCCGCCTCGCGGCGGGCGGCAATGACCCCCAGGTGAAAGCCGCCGCCCAGCAAATGCTGCAGCGTCTGCCGCAGTAATCCGGCGTTTACCGGCAGCCGGGCGGCATTCGCCGAAAAACACGTGAGTTCCCCCTCCCGGAGACCCTAAACTCGAAATCGAGGTAAGGAAACAAATGAGAAGTTGCCCCGGTTCCGTCGCCGTTCCGCTTTGCCTGATCCTGGCGGGAATTCTTCTTGCCATGGACCGCTTCGGCGTGCTGGAAGTGCATCACATCTGGAGTCTCTGGCCCGTGATCCTCATCGCGGCCGGAATGGAGAAACTGTATTTATGGACGATTACTCCCGACCGCCGGTGAACCAGCCGGTCATGACGCCCCGGCATCACCAGGGCCGCGGTTCGTTCATCGCCGTGTTCCTGATTGTGGCCGGCGCCCTGATGTTTCTGGATAACCTCGGCTTCATCCCGAACATCCGCCCGTATTGGCCCCTGGCGATCGCCGTACACGGAATCTGGCAGTTGCTCCGCCCGAACCGCCCCTGCCCCAGCGTCATCGCGCTGTTTGAGGTCGCCGCCGGCGTATTGCTGACGCTGGGGAACCTGGGGTATGTGCATTTCAGTATCGGTTCGCTCTGGCCTCTTCTTCTGATCGCGCTCGGTGTGAGCATGCTGCTCGGCCGCAAGGGGCGGCCGGAAAGATGGAGGCATCGTCACTGGGGCAACAATTTCGCCGCGCCGGCCTTTGTGGGCGGACGCTTCGATGGCAACATCCTGCGAGAGAACGCCGCGTTCAGCAGCGTGAATCGCCGCGTGGAATCCACTACCTTCGAAGGCGCCGATCTCAACGCCACTTTCGGGGAACTCAAAATCGACCTTCGCGGCGCGACGATTTCGACGCCCAACCGCGAAGCCGTCATCGAAACCAACGCTTCATTCGGAGCCATCAAGCTCCGGATTCCCGAAACCTGGCGCGTGCTCGTGCAGGGCGGAGCCGCCTTTGGCGCGTTTGAGGACCGCACGGTTCCGCCGCGCCCCGAGCCCGGCATCGACCCTCCCACCGTCATCATCCGTGGCAACGCGACCTTCGGCGCGGTCGAGATCGAAAACTGACCGATGCATCCTCTCCTCAGGCACTGGCGGCGGATGATGCTTTATCTGGCCGCCTGGATCGAACTCGGCGTGATCCTCGGCCTGATTGCGCCCGCCTCAGGCCGTGTCACGCGGCCGGAGGCGATCGCCATCATGATTCCGCTTGCGATCCTGCTCGGGATCGCCTGTCTGGTGCCTTTTCATATTTGCGGTTCCGTGCCTTTGCGAGCCGCGGCGTGGAAGAGCCTGCTCCAGAATCATCTCCTCGCCACGGTGATTGTCGCCTCCGCCGTTACCTTTGGGGGCCGTTTGCTCGCCAGTCTCCTCGATTCCTCCTGGCCCGGCGTTGCGGCCCTCTTCGGCAAGGCGGTTCCCGTGATCACGATCTTTGTGGCTCTGACGTATCTGCTCTCTACCGCGCTTCACTACGCTTTCTTCGAAATCGAATCCGCGCGGCGCGCCGAACTGCTGGCGCGCGAGGCCCAGCTCAAAGCCCTGAAGGCGCAGATCAACCCGCATTTTCTGTTCAACAGTCTCAATTCGATCAGCGCTCTGACTTCGCTCGATCCCTCGCGCGCCCGCGATATGTGCGTCGGTCTCGCGGATTTTCTGCGCGCCTCACTTCGCCTTGGTGAGCGCGATACCGTTCCGTTCGGCGAAGAGATGGCGCTGACCGACATGTATCTGGGCGTAGAGCAGGCGCGCTTCGGAGATCGCCTCAGGATTGCCCGCGATATCGATCCCGAATGCCACGGCTGCGAGATTCCCGCGCTGCTGATCCAGCCTCTGGTGGAAAACGCCGTCAAACACGGCATCGCCATGATGGCGGAGGGCGGCGAGATCGGCATTACCGGCCATCGCGTCCACGACAGGCTCTTGTTCCAGGTTTCGAACCCTTACGATCCCGAAGCGCCCGTACAGGCGCGCAACGGCATTGGACTCCGCAACGTCCGCGCGCGTCTCGAAGCCCGCTATGGCGCCGCCGGCAAAATGCAGATCCATGCGACTGAAAACAGCTATCAGGTGACTCTGACGCTTCCCGCGAAAAATTCATGAAAACTCTCCGTGCCATCATTGCCGACGACGAAGAGCTAGCGCGCCGCATTCTGCGCGAGTATCTTTCGAAAGAATCGGATATCGAGATTGCCGCCGAGTGCCCCAACGGCTTTGAAGCCGTGAAGTCGGTCAACGAGCTCCGGCCCGATGTTCTCTTTCTCGACGTCCAGATGCCGAAGCTCGACGGCTTCGAAGTGCTGGAACTGGTGGAACCCGAAGTCGCCGTGGTGTTCGTGACGGCTTTCGACCAGTACGCGATGAAAGCTTTTGACGCGGCCGCCGTGGACTATCTGCTGAAGCCGTTCACTACCGATCGCTTCCGCGCCGCGCTCGAGCGCGTTCGTGCCCGCCTGGCGACCGCCGCTCCCACGCCTCCGCCGCGCGACCTGAAACTCGCCGCGCGCGCGCCCGGCGAATACGTGGAACGCCTCGTCGTGAAAGATGGCCCGCGCGTTCACGTGATTCCCGCCGCGCGCCTCGATTACGCCGAAGCGCAGGACGATTACGTTGCGCTGCGCAGCGAAGGCAAAAACTGGCTCAAGCAGCAGACCATTTCGAGTCTCGAATCCGCGCTCGATCCCCGGCGCTTTCTGCGCGCGCACCGGTCGTTTCTGGTCAACATGGAACGCATCGCCCGCGTGGAACCCAACACCAAAGACACATGGCTCGCGATTCTGCGCGATGGTTCGAAAATCCCGATGAGCCGCGCGGGCTATTCGCGCTTCCGCGAACTGGCGGGAAATCAATAGCTCCTTACTGAATCAGCGAGACCGATTTCGTCGCCAGGCCGGTGAACGCGCCGGTGAGGTCCTGCTGGAATGTGGCGCTGTTTGCCACACTGAGGTCCTTCACCACCATCGCCATCTTCCCTGTACCGATCGCGCCGGACATGGATACCGCGCCTTTCGGCATGTACCATGTTCCGGTTGCGCTCAGGCTGGCGGAATTGCCGACGGAACTCGTGGTGGTTCCCGGGTGGCCGGGGTCCTGATAGAAGAGCATTCCCTGATAAGATCCCGACGAAGGCGCCGAAAGCGTTACTCTGGCCGCTCCGGTGAGCACGACTGCGGCGGTGGCGCTGTTTGGCGCCGTCAGGAAGATCGTTACCGGCCCATCCGCATCCACGATGGCTGAGTTTCCCGCCGAAAAATTTCCGTCTTTCAGAATGAATGGGCTTCCATTGCTGTGCAACGTCAGATGAGATGAGCCGATAGCGCTGATTCCGCCGCAATAGATCCCGGGATTGATTGTGGCAACGTTACTGTTCGTGAGCTGATAGCCCGTGTGGCCGCAGGTCCCGGACGAGTCAGGGGCGGTCAATTTATCCTTCAGCGGGTCCTTCACGGTCGCCGCGCCGGTCACCGGCGCCGGGGAGCAGCTATTAGTTGGACACGAGACGCCTCCCGCCACGCTGATTTGCGATGCGCGGATGCGCGCCGAAATATTCGTGGCGATCAGGGCCGTTGAGCTCGATGAGTTGACATAAATGCCGCACGACGTCGCCGTCAATAGCGCGGAGCCGCTGACAGTAAGCGCCCCGGATTTGGGGGGAGTATCGTCATCGAGCACATAGATGCAGGAGGAATTCGGAGCAGTCGTAATGGCGGACGTTGCCGCGGTTTCGACTGACCCGCTGTGAAAGCCCGCCCAGTAGAGGAAAGGATGCGTGACCGTCTGCGCCACATTGGCCTGAATCCACAACGTGGCGCTGACGCCAGGCGCATATGTTGGCGCATTGTTGTTGGCGATCAGGGTGACGCCGCTCGCATACCCGTTACTGGTCGCATACGCGCAGCCCTCCTTGAATGCCGAATCGATTGTGCCGAGATCGCTCGGACAGGTATAGGCGCTGTTGCAGGTGATATCCGTTCCGCAGGTCGTCCCGTGAGCGTCGGCGTGCCGGATCGCCGCGGCCGCGGCGGCGTCCGCCGCGTTTTGCGCCAAGGTCTTGACGTAGTAGGAATAGCCGAGATCCACCGCCAGCCCCATCACCGAAAAAAGAAGAAACAGGCTCAGAGTTGCAAAGATAATAATCTGGCCTGACCGCCGGTTGGCTGCCGCCCGCCCCGCCGGAGCCTGCTCCGGAAGGCGTCGCATCCTTCCATGCCGATCGGATTGTGCGGGAATAGGCATCGGAATTCCTTAGAAAATAACCGGTTGACTCGAAGTCGCCCCAACCGTCAAACGCGTCGCGCTGACCGGGTTCGCCCCCGGCCAGAACATGAAAATCGGATTCACGAGCGGATAAGTTGCCGTAACCGTGACCGAATCGGTTCCCGGTACATTGTGCCCCACGGCAGGAAATCGGCTTGACGATCCCGGGCATGAATCTACAGGGTTGCAGGTGACGCTACTGCCGCCGTCGTCGAGCACCATGGTTGTCGAAGAAGTTGTCAGCGCGATGGCCTGATTCTCAAAATAAGTAGCGACATCGGCTCTGCTGATCGTGCATGCGTTGGATCCCGCTGAGCAGGTGTCGCCGTGAAGCGCCACGTATCGGGCTGTTTGATCGACCGCGAAGGAGAGCGTGTAGTACTGCCACATATCGACGGCGCATGTCATCACCGACGTGCAGATAATGATCGCCGGAATTCCCACCAGCGTGAACTCAATCAGCGAACCGCCGCGCCGCGCGCCAGCCGAGTTCCGGAGCCGCCATCGGAATACTCGCATCGTCAACTCCTCAGCCGCATTGTTGTTGCTTTCGTGATCGTGAGTTGCGAGGGGAGTAAGCCCGGAATTGGAATGAGGCCCGGCGTAACGTACTCGACCGTGACGTTGACGCACGGATTGGCGTCGGGACAATCCGTGCCGTAAGTCGTCGGATAGTAGGTGCGCGTAACGGTCAGCGGCGAAGCGGCGCATGACGTCACCGCCGTTCCCATGTTGGGCAGATTCTTTAGCTGCGCGATCGCGTAGGCGCACATCGTTGAGTCGTCCGAGGCGCAAAAGCCGCTCGATTTGGAGCAGTAGAAACCGGCCACGCGCGCGGCTGTCGTCGTCGAGATCAGCGAGTAGGAATAGAAGCCGTAATCGAAGGCTCCGATGAAGAGAAAAACGTACCAGGGAAGAATGAAGCAGAATTCAATGAGCGCAGTGCCGCGCCGGCGGTTTCCGCTCGTCGAAACGGCGCTGGCGCGAATCCTCTGCATACTATTCAATGGTCACGCGATCGTCTGACTCACTCAAGATGTCATGAGTTATCGGTACCTGGCCATAACGATAGTTATCGCGCTTTGTCAAGACTGCCAATAGTCCGTTCTCGGTACGCGACCATCGGCCGTGTAGCGAAGCGCGGCCGATTCTCCTGAAAATGAGTTGAATGCTTCGAAGCAGAGTCTGTCTAACGGCCCTGGCGCTGGCGGCCGCTCTCCTGCCAGCCGCGCTCCAGGCCGATGTCATCTACACCAACTTTGGCGATGGCGATTCGTTTCTCGCCGGATCCGGCTTAATCGTGACGCGCGATGGCGTGGCGTGGTCCTCCGTCGCCATGTCTTTCACGCCGGCGGCATCGTACAGCTTGTCCTCGATCGAGTTCGGCGCCTCCATACTGATTCCGGGCTCCGCCGGCGCATCACTGTCTGTTTTTGTGAACGACGATGGCCATCCTGCCGGAACCCCGATGGAGACGATCGCGCTCGATGGCCTGTTGCCGTCTTTCGGCGACTCATCGCCGTTGCTGAAGGTGAAATCCGTCGTCCATCCGTTGCTCGAAGCCGGTCAGACCTACTGGATCGGGATGAATGCGGCGGCAGGCGGTCTGGTGGTCTGGAACCAGACAACGGCCCTGACGACGGGCTTCTCCACAACCGACGGGGCAGGGAACTGGTCGGCGTGGGACGGTGTTCAGGGCGCCGTGCAAATCAAGGGAAAGCTGGTGTCGGAGACGCCGGCGCCGGTCCCCGATCCTCCACCCGCGCCAACGCCGGATCCCGGACCGCCGGTTCCGGACGACCCCTTACCGCCGCTATCGCTCACCGCCGCGCAGCCGCAGGAAGCCGCCATCGTGATTCCCGAACCTGGCGGTTTCTGGCTGATGGGATTCGGGCTCGCCGCAGTGCTATTGGCTCGCCGTCAGAAGTTCGCGGGCTTCACCCACCAGAAATAGCGACCCGGTCACGAAAGTCGTCATCGGACGAGTCCTGTTACGCTCCTCCGCCATTCGCAGAGCTTCGCGCACGGACTCGGCTATGTGGACGCGTTCTCTCCGCTCTTCGTCCAGCAATTCCGAAATCGACCGCGGATGCAGCGCGCGAGGCTGCGCGGGAGCCGTCAGAATAATCTCTTCGGCCAATGGAAAGAGCGTCTCAGTGACCTCTTCCACGGCCTTATCTCGCATCGCGCCGAAGATCATCCGAACCGGTTCTTTCGCGAAGAACCGCCGGATGTAGTCGGCCAGCGCGCGCGCCCCCGCGGGGTTGTGGGCTCCATCGAGAATCGTGTCCGACGCGCCCGGAAAACGCTCCAGCCGTCCGGGCCACTTCGCAGACGCAACGCCGGCCCGGATCGCCGCGGCCGGAATCCCGAGCAGCGTGAGCGCGGTTACAGCCGTGCGCGCGTTCTCCACCTGATGAAGGCCGGCGAGCGGACATTCAATCGGGATCTCCTCATCCGCCACCAGCGTGAACGAACTGCCGTAGCGCCCATATCGCGCGTTCTCCACGCGCCACGCCGAACTGTGCCGCACGTCGATATCGAGTTCGAGCGCCCGGTTCTCCAGCACCCGCAGCGCTTCCGGACGCTGCGCGGCAAACGCCGCCGGCCGCCCTGCTTTCAGAATCCCGGCTTTTTCCGCGGCGATAGATTCAATCGAAGACCCGAGGAAGGCCTCGTGATCGAAATCGATCGGCGTGATGACGGCTGCTTCGGGGTCCACTACGTTGGTGGCGTCGAGCCGGCCGCCGAGCCCGGTTTCGAGCACAACAATATCCAGACTCGCCCGCGCAAAAGCGACGAACGCCATTGCAGTGACGGTTTCGAAAAAACTGGGATGCGCGTCGATGCGCTCCGCTGCGAGCATTCGTTCCGCCGCCGAGTGAACATCCACAAACGCCGCGATCCAGTCCGCTTCGGAGATCGGCTCTCCGGCGATGACAATCCTCTCGCGCGGACTGTTTAAATGGGGCGAGGTATAGAGTCCGGTCCGCAGCCCACTCACGCGCAACGCGGATTCCAGCATCGCGCACGTGGAGCCTTTGCCATTGGTTCCCGCCACGTGGACGAAGCGTGTGGCGCGGTGCGGGTCGCCCAGTTCCCCGAGCAGGGTTCGCATGCGGGCGAGGTCCCACTTCACCACCTTCAGCTCGTGTCCGAGCGAATAGAGAAATGCCGTCGTTTCGGGAAAGGTCAAAATGAGGTTACGCGGCCGCGCTGGCCTGGCCGTCCAGCAGCAGGTCGAGCGCGGTGGAAATCCAGGCTTTCATTTCGGAGCGCGGCACTACCGCGTCGAGCATGCCGTGTTTCACCAGAAACTCGCTGCGCTGAAAGCCCTCGGGCAGTTTCTGGCGGATGGTTTGTTCGATGACGCGGGGACCGGCGAAGCCGATCAGCGCGCCGGGCTCGGCGATATTGAAATCGCCCAGCATCGCGAAGCTCGCGGTCACGCCGCCGGTCGTCGGATCGGTCAGCACGCTGATGTAAGGGATCCGCGCCTCATCCAGCCGCATGAGCGCGGCAGAAATCTTTGCCATCTGCATCAGGCTGACCGCGCCTTCCTGCATGCGCGCGCCACCCGAGGCGGAAACGACGATTACCGGCGCATGGTCCACCAGCGCGCGCTCGATCGCCCGGGTAATTTTTTCGCCCACCACGGCCCCCATGCTGCCGCCGATGAATTTCGCTTCCATGGCGCAGATGTGAACTTTGCGGCCCGCAAGCGTTCCCACCGCGGCGATCAGCGCGTCGGAAAGCGACGTCGCGGTCTGCGTGGCCTTCAGACGTTCGCTGTAAGGCTTGTTGTCGACGAACTGG
>CAZWTH010000119.1:0-23615 GCA_964636715.1 uncultured Solibacteraceae bacterium
TTAGCCTCGCAATACCAGTACCAATGCGCCTTTTATCGCGACGAACACCATTAGAAACACCACTGCAGGACCAGCCGTCCGCTCCCCACCCGGGTAGTGTCCTAATCCTGCGTTGAATGGAAAATCTTTATGAGGGAAGACTACTTTACCACTCATCCGGATCGATTTCGGGCTTCGCAATTATGTGACCCCACGGACATCGCAGTCCGTCCCATTGCGAGATTTCTATATCGGCTTTGCGGTCCTCTACGGTGGTATCGGGGAACCATTGCCCATATACTTTGGCTCGAAATTCGCAGTCTGCCGAGGCGCATCGAAGCGCTACGTCAAGATCCTTCGTTACCATTGGATTTTGTCCCATTCCCGCGCGACCCGAGGCCAGGTCATTCGGTACTACCAATTGCGGACGCTTGCAGTGATGGCATAAAACAATTACGCCATTTGACTGGTGATGTATTTCCGCTTGGGATGCGTCTATACTCTCAAGGATTCGGCGAGGGAGCATCATGGATGCTCCGCAATTGCAGGGCAGAACAATCTCGCAAGGATTCGGCGCCATCCGCGCCAGTCTATCAGGCCAGCAACTCCTCAATCGACCAGCGATGATCGGTGATTCCGGCTTCCATGGCGGGCGTCACCCGCAGGGACCGATGAATCCGGCAGAAGTTGTAGTAGGTGTACCAGAGCGTCACGGCTGCCCAGTGGTTTTCCCATTTTTTGCTGAAGCCGTTGGTCAGTCTGGTGAATCGGCGCGAACCCATCCGAAGGCTTAGGTTGCTCCGCTCAATGATCGAAGTGCAGATGCGCTTTTCGTCGGGGTTACCGCAGATTGGGACCACCTCCGTTGACGCCACTTCGGGCGGACTGTAGCGGGCTTCGCCTTCGCTCGGCTGCCGGTAGACCTTGATGAGCATCGCGTAATCCACGTAATCGCCAAACGTGTCAGGGATTGAAGTCTTGTAGGGTGCGAAACCGTCAGTGGTCATCTGGAAAGAAGTGCCGGGCCGGATCGCATCGCGGACGCCTTCGATAAAGCTGTTCGTGGTCAACTGGTCCCGCTTGCCCATGGCGACGTTCAGGACCAATTTCGTATTGCGCTCGATGGCTACAAACACGTAAGCGTCACCGAGATTCTGGTCCTCATCCTTCTCGACCCGCTTCTGCTTCTTTCCGATGAATGACCAGACCTCATCGCATTCCACGTCGCGCACCACCACGTCACGGACGAAGCGGCCCATGATCCTCTCGCACTTCGCGCCCGCGAGAACAACCAGCTTCATAATCGTGTCCCGGTGGATTTCGACGGCCCGCTCCACTGAGCGGATGCTGGCCCCTTCCAGAAGCATACGCAGCGCCAAGATGACCTTTTCCATGGGGACAGTCATCTGACCGAGGGGCTTGTCGTGCGATTCGGTATAGGTCTTTCCGCACTTGCCGCAACGGAACCGGCGAAGGCCGTTACGATGCTTGCCGAAGCTGGCGCAGCGGATTTCGCAATCCGGGCAGTTCATTGTTTTCTTTGCTTCGGACATCGTTTTCATACTCTCAGTATACTGCAATCGCTTGCTGTTTTGCAAAAGAAAATTTGCGTTGAAAAAGACGGGAGGATGGGTGTTTCCCGTAGTCCTCCCGCTTGTTTTGGAGTGGCCTTTCGGCCTAATATGGGACTTCGAGGGTGACCGTCAGCGATCCGATTCGTACTCGGATTTGGGTTCCCCTTCGAGTCCGCCTGACTTCCAAGTGCATAGGCGGTCCTTTCCGGCCTCAGCGTCTGATACACGCTGGGGCCGTTTCTATTACTGGCACAGAAGTGATTGCGTTAACAGAGCGTTCGCTTTACATTGCCAAGCGTTTTCATGGCGGAAGGTTGCGTTATCTTGCGTTACGGTTTACAACTATATTTATATTCAATCTTTTAGACAGTCTTTGCTGAAAGTCCCTGGCACGCCTTTTTCGTGGAATCATTTCTCCGGAAAGATATCGAGACATCGAACTTTCGCTGACGCCGAGAACGGCGGCTAATTCGTCTTGAGTGTATTGTTTGTCTTCCAAAATCTGGCGAAGTTGTTGAGCGAAAGTCGGCGGCGCAAAAGGATTCGGAATTGGCCTGTAATCGAAATCGTTCGGATCAACAAGAGGCGCGGGATCAAAAGGTGAGCCTAGAGATCCCCTTGATCGGTACCGACCGAAGCTGACTTCGGAGGACGGTTTTGGCTTCGGCTTATCCATTCGCGCACTTGCAACACGGCGCGACGGGCTGTACGATGAGGGTGTCTAGTCTTCACCGAGAAGCCCCGGCCATCGCGCCGGGCTTTTCATTTTGAAGACCAATTGTATCGAATGAAATAATATCGAAAACTACGAACAGTCAAAGGCATCGAAGAAAAATTCTGCGCCACGTGCGAAGCGTGGAAGCCATTGACTGACTTTTCCCCCGGCGGCAAGAGCCACGCGGGTAGTGAAGGTGGAAGACACTGCCGATGCCGTGAATGCTACAACGCGAAAAAGCGCGAACGCTACGCCTTAGCGAAAGCGGCAAGCTAGCGCTCTTTGCGGGGTCTGCCTCCTTTGCGATTCGTCCGCATGGCGGCGATCCGCTTGAAGTATTCCGGACCGCGTTCGGCGGTCTTACTGCCGCCCTTCGATCCGAGCACGGCGGCCCCGACCTTGAGCGGATCGGCAAACCGGTTAATCAAGTCTTTCGACAGGGCTAGCGCGGCGTTCAGGTCCTCGCGGATAGCGGCGATGGATGGATGTTCGGGAACCAACGCCAACGACAGATCGGCCTGATTAATGAGCCGACGCAGAGCCTGAAGATCGCGGCGGGTTGATGGGCTTGCCATGCAGTCATGATATCCGAAAGCAAGCGATTGCTGTTATTGTTTGGAAAATTGGATCAACGCAGGATTAGGACAGTACCCCCACCCGGGCCGCCACCCGCTAATCGGCTACCATAGTAATCGGAGGAATGGCCGAGTGGTTGAAGGCGCCGGTCTTGAAAACCGTTAGAGTCGAAAGGCTCTCGGGGGTTCGAATCCCTCTTCCTCCGCCAACCCCCAATTTTCAGGGAACCAAACTCCCTCCCCCAAGCCATACCCTTTGCAGCGGTATATTTCAGGTGAGGCGGCAAATCCATGAGTAGCCGGGTCTGGCGGTTGGCCCGTATTATCGTCTGTATCTTCGGCATGTGGCTGCTCGCCCGCACCACCTACGCTTTCCTCCCGGAAGAGGACGAGGTCGGCGCGATGGTGCTGCTCCTCTGCGTCCTCGCCAGCGCCACGCTCGCCGACCGCAGCCTCGCCATCGCCGCCTCCCTCTCCGCCGGTCTCTCCTTCAACTACTACTACATTGGGCCCGCCCTCAGCCTCCGTCTGAGTTCCGCGCAGGACGCGGTCAACGTCGGCGCATTCATCATCGTCGCCCTCACCGGCAGCCATTTGTCTCTCAGCGCCCGCCAGCGCGCCCAGGACAGCGAACGCCGCCGCGGTGAAATGGAACGCCTCCAGCGCCTCTCCGCCGCGCTGCTCTCCGCCGATACCGTCAGCGATGCGGCCGATAAAGCTGTCCGCGAAATCGTGAATCAATTCGGCGGCGGCGCGGTCCTGACGGTGGATAGCGTGCGCGAATCCTTCCGGGCCGGCGCCACGGACTCCACCAACCCGCCTCCCCTCGTGCTGCACAGCCCGAACCAGAACGGCCGTCTCGAGCTATACGGCATGGACCCGTCTGTCGAAGTCCGCAGAGCTCTGGCAAACCTGATCGGTCTCGTTCTCGATCGCGCCGCCTCCTCCGAAGCGCGCGCCCGCGTCGAAGCCACCCAGCGCGGCGAACAGCTTCGCAACACGATCCTCAACGCCCTCGCGCATAATTTCAAAACGCCTCTTACCTGCATCAAGGCCGCCGCCTCCATGATGCGCGGTTCGGAGGGTACGCCCGGCGCCTACAGCCAGGAGCTCGTCGAGGTCATCGATGAAGAAGCCGACCGCCTCGACGCGCTGATTCAGGATTCACTCGATCTCGCCCGCATTCAGGCCCGCCAGGAAAATCCGCGTGTGGAGGATTGCACCATCGATTCCGTCGTTTCCGGCGTCCTCGATAAGATGAAACGCTATCTCGCGCGTCACACGATTATCGTGGCCGTCCCCGAAGATCTGCCCGAGGTCCGTGGCGACCGTTTTCTGTTCGAGCAGATGATCAGCCAGATTTTGGACAACGCCTGGAAATACACAGCCGCTGGATCCCGGGTGTGGATCAGCGCCTGGCAGGAAAACGCGGAGCTCATCCTGACCATCCGCAGCGAAGGACCACAGATTCCCGAAGAAGAGCGCACGCTGATTTTCGATCGTTTTTATCGCGGCGCACGCAGCCGTGCGAGTGTGGAAGGGACTGGACTCGGACTCGCCATCGCAAAAACGATCGCTGAAGTACATGGCGGAAGAGTGTGGCTGCAAGCCGCGGAAGAGGGGCCGGAATTCTGCTTTGCGCTTCCCGCTGAACCAATCGAGAAAGGAAAAGACCATGATCGAGAACCGTACTATATTGCTGATTGACGACGAGCCCCAGATCCGGCGAGTCCTTCGCACGAGCCTCGGCTCGAAAGGCGCCCGCGTCCTTGACGCCGCGAGCGGAGAGGAAGGAATTGAAATGCTGCGGCGCGAAACGGTCGATCTGATTCTGCTCGACCTCAACATGCCCGGCATGGGCGGCCTCGCCGCCTGCCGCGCCATCCGCAGCGGCTGGGATATGCCCATCGTCGTCGTCTCCGTGCGCGATTCCGACCACGACAAAGTGGAAGCGCTCGACGCCGGCGCCGATGATTATGTATCGAAGCCCATCAGCTTCGACGAAATGATGGCGCGCATGCGCGCCGCGCTGCGCCGCAGCGGTTTTGCAACGGACACCACTCCGCTGCGCATTTCGGTCCCCGGTCTCGAAGTCGACTTCGCCAATCGCACCGTCATCGCCGGCGGCAATCCCGTGCGCCTCACGCCGACCGAATTCGACATCCTGCGCTATCTGGTTTCGCAGGCTAATAAACCGGTGCCCCACAAGCGCCTGCTCCAGGCCATCTGGGGCCCCGAGTACGGCGACCAGATCGAATATCTCCGCGTCTTCATCAATCAGCTTCGGAAGAAGATCGAACCGGGTGGCGGCAAGCCCGTATTCATCGCCACCGAACCGCGCATCGGCTATCGTTTCGTGCTGCCGGAAGCGCCGGCAACAGAGCCTGAAAAGAACAACACGGCGACTGTCCATTAGCGCGCTCACCGCGCTTTGTGTTGGAATAGTAGCCAATGAGTGAAATTCCGCCGAATCGCGATGACGTGGCGGCCGCTCCGGAAATTCCGGATAAGCTGTTCTTTCGGATTGGCGAGGTGAGCCACATTGTGGGCGTCGAAGCTTATGTGCTCCGCTACTGGGAGTCCGAATTTCCAGGCCTGTCGCCGCGCAAGTCTTCTACCGGGCAGCGCATGTTCCGCCGCAAAGACGTAGAGCTTCTGCTTCGCATCAAGCATCTGCTCTACGGCCAGAAATTTACGATTGAGGGCGCGCGCAAAGCTCTGCAGCAAAAAGCGATGCAGGATAAAACCAGGGCTGCGGCGCGCCCTGCTGCCCCGCCTGCTCAGACCAGCCTTTTCGCTTCCAGCCCATTGCCGGAAATCCGGCGGCAGGTGCAGGAGATACTGCAACTGCTCGCGCAAACCGAAGCGGCTTAGCCCTTAAAGCATCGCGGGATCGCTGTGCGCCGGTCCCACAATCAGGGAATAGATGCGGTCGAGGTCCTCTTCCGAGTAATATTCGACCTCAATCGTCCCCTTTCCCCTCTTTTTTTCCATAATCCGGACGCGTGTTCCGAGGATTCGCTCCAGATCGCCAATTGCAGCCCGCACATTCGGGTCGATCGTCTTCGCTACCGGTTTTGTGGCGATAATTTCGTCGCCCGGTTCCTTCGCCGGTTTCGTGAACTCCTCAATTTGACGGACAGACCACCCTTCCGCAACGCAGCGCTCCGCAACTTCCTGCTGAGCCTTCTCCGTCGGAATTTTCAGCAACGCCCGCGCGTGACCGGGTTTCAGTTCACCGCTGGAAATGAGTTTCTGGACCGAAGGCGGGAGTTGCAATAGCCGGATGGCGTTGGTTACGGTTGTCCGGTCCTTGCCCGTCTTCTGTCCGATCTCCTCATGGCTGAGCCCAAGCTCAGACGCCATCCGCTCAAACGCGGTGGCGAGCTCGATCGGATGCAGGTCTTCGCGCTGGATGTTCTCGATGATTGCGAGCTCGAGCACCTTCTGATCGTCGGCTTCACGGACAATCACCGGAACGGCGGTCAGCTTCGCCAGCGTTGCGGCCCGCCACCGGCGCTCACCGGCGATGATCTGATATTCCTGCGGGGCGGTTCGCCGAACGATGATTGGCTGGATGATGCCGTCGCGCTCTACCGACTGCGCGAGCTCCAGCATCGCCTGTTCGTCGAAGTCGCGGCGGGGCTGATTCGGGTTCGGCTTGACCTGCGCAATCGAAACCTGTACCACATTTCCGTCCGCAGTCGGCGCTACCTGCGGCACCGGTGCTGCAGCTGCGCCTCCCCGGCCAGGAAGTAAGGCATGGAGGCCCTTCCCCAATGCTTTATGATCAGGCGCCTTGCGCGTGTCGGGTTTGCTCATTTGTCAGGACCTCTTTTGCCAGTTGAATATAGGCTTCCGCTCCGCGCGAACCCGGATCATACGAAAGAATCGACTTTCCGTGGCTGGGCGCCTCCGCCAGCCGGACATTTCTCGGAATCACCGTCTTGAATACGTCGTCGCCAAAAAACTCCCGCAGATCGGCCGCGACCTGGCGGGTCAGGTTCGTCCGATCGTCGTACATGGTAAGAAGGATGCCTTCGGTCTTCAGTGGATGAGAGAACGACTCCCGGATACGCTCTATCGTATCCATGAGCTCCGACACCCCCTCCAGCGCGAAGAACTCGCACTGAATCGGGATCAGCACGGAATCTGCCGCCAGCAGAGCGTTCAGGGTGAGAAGATCGAGCGCGGGAGGGCAATCGATCAGGATGAAGTCGTATTTGTCCCGAATGCTTTGGAGCCGCTCGCGAAGAATGGATTCACGCCCCTCTTCGTTCACAAGCTGCAGGTTGACGCCGATCAGATTCTTGTCCGCGGGCAGGATTTCGAGACCGTCCATGCTGGTCGGACAAATCGCTTGCGCGATATCCTTTCCGTCGACCAGGACATCGTAAATGGTGGCGAGACCCGGGGTTTTCTGGACTCCGAGGCCGCTGGTGCTGTTTCCCTGCGGGTCGCCGTCGATCAGGAGAACTTTGACGTCGCTGACAGCTAGTGCAGCTCCTAAGTTAATGGCAGTGGTGGTTTTACCGACACCGCCTTTCTGGTTTGTTATAGCGATTATACGGCTCACGTGGCTAGAAGCTCACTCTAGCATGTATGTTTCACGTGAAACAACCAAGGTGCGCTTCGGCTGGTATGTTTCACGTGAAACATTCGCCAAGTGATAGAAAACTCGTGGGATTCCAGGGAATCGGGACCATTTTCCAGCGAAACTGTCCGGCTTGGGTTCGCTTTTTCGAATCGGTTTCCACCGTTCCGAGGAAGGCCGCGTGGCCGCAAATCGGCCCGCCAGACACCTTTCCGAGGTTCACCGCACGCGAGATGAGCCAGTCAAACTCCCCATCCAGGGCCTCAAATCGTCGCGTCACCACCCGGATATTGCCCAATTCGCGGGTCGCTTCCCGCAAAAACACGCTCTTACGAACATCTACTTCCACAAGTGAAACCTGGCAATCTGGTCGGGCGATAGCTGTTGGAACCCCCGGAAATCCCCCGCCGGAGCCCAAATCGCAGATATTGAGCACTCCTGGCGGTAAATGCGCGGCCAGAAAGAGCGATTCGCCGATATGCTTCGACACCGCCTCTTCCCGTGAGTTGATTGCTGTGAGGTTAATCGTGCGGTTCCAGCGCTCCAGAAGCTCCAGATGAGCCTCCAGCGCGGCAATTTGCCCGGAATCCAGCTTTGGCAGGAAGGCCCGATATTCAGCGAGGAAGTTATTCAGCACGGGCAGCCAGGCTCATGTAGACGTCGAGGAGCGCCACTGCGGCGGGGGTGACGCCGGGAATTCGCGCCGCCTGCCCCAAAGTGGCGGGCCGAACCCGCTCCAGTTTCTCGCCGACTTCGCGCGAAATTCCCGGGATCCCGATAAACCCCATCTCCTGCGGAATCGCGCGGGTGTCCGAATTCTGCATTCTTTCGATCTGCCGCCGCTGCTGGTCGATATAGCCGGCATACTTGACCTCAGTTTCCACGGTCATCAGAACCCCGCGCTCGGGGGCGCCTGCCAGCTTCTCCTCAATCCAGGGCAGAATCTCATTAATCCGGCCCTCAGTCCGCCGCAAAAGCGCCGCCTGAGGCGTATTCTCCAGAGCGGTAAGAACTTGCCCAATTTGGGTTCGCTTTTTCGAATGGAATTCACGCCGTTCCACGGTCGAGAGACCGATCTCCGCGCCAATTGGCGTCAACCGTTCGTCGGCATTGTCGATTCGCAGCCGCAGCCGGTATTCCGCCCGCGAGGTGAACATCCGATACGGCTCATCGGTGCCCTTCGTGATCAGATCGTCGATCATGATCCCGATATACCCTTCAGAACGCGGAATCACCACCGGCGGACGCCCCAGGATCGTTTGCGCCGCATTGATTCCGGCCATCAAACCCTGCCCTGCCGCCTCTTCATACCCGGATGTCCCGTTGATCTGCCCGGCCAGAAACAGCCCCGGCAGCTTACGGACTTCCAGCCGGTGGTCCAGCTCCCGGGCATCCACCGCGTCATATTCAATCGCGTAGCCCGGCCGGATCATCTCCGCCTTCTCCAGCCCTGGAATCGACGCAATCACGCCGGCCTGCACATCGATCGGCATACTGGTCGACATACCGTTGACGTAAATCTCATTGGTATCAAGGCCTTCCGGCTCCAGAAAGATCTGGTGGGAGTCTTTATCCGGGAATTTGACGAACTTGTCCTCGATTGACGGGCAATACCGCGGCCCAATCCCCTCGATCTGCCCGCTGTAGAGCGGTGACCGTCCAATGCTCTCCCGTATGATCTTCGCCGTCTCGGGAGTTGTCCTGCCGAGGAAGCACCGAATCTGCGGCCGGTCGATTCGCTCCGTCATGAACGAGAACGGAGTCGGCTCGGCATCGCCTTCCTGCGGTTCGAATTGGCTCCAATCAATCGACCGCGCATCCAGCCGCGGCGGCGTCCCGGTCTTCAGCCGGGTCCATCCCATCCCGAGATTGCGGATCTGGTCCGCCAGCACGACCGAGGGCGCTTCCCCGTTCCGTCCGCACTCAAACCTGCGCTCCCCGATATGCGCCAGCCCATTCAGGAAAGTTCCGGTAGTAATGATGACGGCTTCGCAGTGGATCTTCCGCCCGTCCATGAGCTGCACGCCGCGAACCCGTCCGTCTTCGATCCGAAGCGCCGCAACCTCCGCCTGCTTGATGGTCAGGTTCGGCTCCTGCTCAAGAACCTGCTTCATCCGGATCCGGTACTGCTTCTTGTCACACTGCGCGCGCGGCGACCAAACCGCGGGACCCCGGCTCGTGTTCAGCAGCCGGAACTGAATCCCGACCGCATCCGCCACTTCACCCATCACGCCGCCCAGCGCGTCGATCTCCCGAACCAGATGACCTTTCGCAATTCCGCCGATTGCCGGGTTGCAGGACATCTGCGCGATCAGGTCGGCGTTCATCGTGATCATCACGGTACGGAGCCCCATGCGGGCGCAGGCGCGCGCGGCCTCGCAGCCGGCGTGACCGCCCCCCACTATGACCACGTCCGCCGATTGTTCCATTGCTACTATTGTATCCGGGCAAACAAACGTGAAGGTACTTGTCATTGGCGGCGGCGGACGCGAGCATGCTTTAGCCTGGAGACTGAAAAAGTCGCCATCGGTCACCGAAGTTCACATCGCGCCGGGTAATCCCGGCACAGAATCGATAGCAACTTCACATGCGACTTCAGATTATGTCCAATTGGCGAAGAACCTTGCCGTTGACCTCACTGTAGTCGGCCCGGAAGCCCCCCTGGTCGCCGGAGTTGTCGATCAATTTCGCGCCGAAGGCCGCCACATCGTCGGTCCGACTGCCGCGAACGCCGCGCTCGAGGGCAGCAAGGTCCATTCGAAGCGCTTCATGGAAAAGATCGGCGTCCCCACCGCCCGCTTCGCGACGGTCGCGGACAAAGCCGAAGCGCGCGACGCCCTCCGCAACTTCCGCCTTCCCGTTGTTCTGAAGACGGACGGCCTCGCCGCAGGCAAAGGCGTCATCATCGCGCAGACGCACGATGAAGCCAACGCTGCGCTCACCGCTCTCGCTTATCCGATGGTGATCGAAGAATTCCTCGAAGGCGAAGAGCTCAGCTTCATCGTTCTTTGCGACGGCAAGCGGGGCGTGCCGCTCGAACCTTCGCAGGACCACAAGCGGATCTTCGATAACGACGAGGGCCCGAACACCGGCGGCATGGGCGCTTACTCGGATTCGATCATGCTCGGCGCGCCAATGCGCGAGCGCATCATGGATACGATCGTCAACCCAGTCATCCGCGCCACGCAGTTCACAGGCTTTCTCTACGCCGGCCTGATGATGACGCCCGACGGTCCCAGCGTTCTCGAATTCAATGTCCGGATGGGAGATCCCGAAACGCAGCCGTTGATGGCGCGTCTCGAAAGCGATTGGGGCGAAGCCCTGATGGCGGCCGCGCGCGGTTCACTCACGCCGGATGCGCTCCAGTGGTCCCCCGAACCCGCGACGTGTGTGGTGCTCGCCGCCGCCGGCTATCCGGGCACGCCGCAAACCGGCCAGAAAATCTCCGGGCTCGAAGACGTGACTGACGCTGTCGTCTTTCATGCCGGCACGAAGCGCGTGGGCGACCACATCGTGACCTCCGGAGGCCGCGTACTTGGCGTGACTGGCCGCGGCGCCGATCTCAAAACCAGCATCGATCGCGCCTACGCCGCGGTTTCCCGCATTCATTTCGATGGCATGCAGTACCGCCGCGATATCGGCGCTAAGGGTTTGCGACGCTACAATGGTCCCGAGTGGGCACGTAGCTCAGCTGGATAGAGCGGTCGCCTCCTAAGCGGCAGGTCGGCAGTTCGACTCTGCCCGTGCCCACCAGCTACGCCATCGTGGGGCGGGGCTTCGGCCCTGCAAGCCGAGCTTCCGCTCGGCGCGCCTGCTAACTCGCCAATCCTTCAAGCGGACCCAGCAGATCGTCCGGCACGTTCAGATTCTTATTGCAGCCGGTGCCGAGCGAAATCTTCGGCTTGTTGCCGCCATGGAAATCCGAGCCGCCGGTGACACCGAGGTTGAACTTTTCCGTCAGCGACTTGTAGAAGGCCACGTTCTCCGGACTGTGATCGCTGTGGTACACCTCGATCGCCTGGAGCCCGATCCCCTTCAGCTCGCCGGCGTATTTCTCCAGAACGTCCCACTGGTTTTTCGCGACGCGCACGGGATGCGCCAGCGATGAAACGCCGCCGGCGTTGCGAATGCGCTCGATCGCTTCCGCGATCGGGATATCGTGCCGCTGTACATGCCCCTTCGCGCCTTCATCGAGATACTTGTCGAACGCGTCCTGCACGTCTTTCGCGAAGCCTTTATCGACCAGCACGCGCGCGAAGTGCGGCCGCGCCGTGAGCGTCTTGCCGTATTTCTCCACTTCCTGCAATGTGATCGGTACGCCGAGCGAATTCAGTCTTTCGATGAGCCGCCGGTTGCGATCGCGCCGGCTCTCCATCAGAAAATCGAGCCATTGCCGAAAATCCGCTGGCGGCAGCCTGGCCGGAAAATAACCGAGCAGGTGGACCGACACCCCCTGATACTTCGTCGAAAGCTCTATCCCGCAGATCAGCTTCAAACCCGCGGCCTGCGCGAACGGCACGGCCTGATCGTAGCCGCCCATCGTGTCATGGTCCGTGATGGCGAGCGCCGAAAGCCCGATGCGCTTCGCCTCGGCAATCAGTTCCTCAGCCGTGAATGTTCCATCCGACTGGTCGGTGTGGCTATGCAGATCGATCACGCCCTGATCCATCCTCTGCGTTCGAGTTCGCTCCACACCTTGGCAACGCTCTCATCGAGCGTCTCGCGATCGGACCGGACCGTAACCTCCGGCGCGAGCGGCGGCTCGTACGGATCCGAGATCCCGGTGAAATTCGCGACTTCGCCGGCAAGCGCTTTCTTGTAGAGTCCCTTCACGTCGCGCTGCGCCAGTACCTCGACCGGGCAATCCACGAATACCTCAAGGAAATTGCCGATCTTCGACCGCACTTCATCGCGCGTCGCGCGGTAGGGCGAGATCGCCGCCACCACCACAATCACGCCATTGCGCGAAAGCAAATCCGCGACGAACCCAATCCGCCGGATGTTGGTATCGCGATCCTCCCGCGAAAACCCGAGTCCCTGCGAAAGGTTCGTGCGGACAATGTCGCCGTCCAGTAATTCCACCTTCGCTCCGCTCTCGCGAAATCGCGCCATCAGCTGGTCGGAGATGGTACTTTTACCGGCGCCGGACATACCGGTCAGCCATAACGTGAAGCCCTGATGCTGCATATTTGTTCGATCTAAACCGGCATCTAAACCGACGTACGTTCCAGTATTTCACGTAGAAGTACGTCGACTTTGCGTTCCACCCGACCGTCCGGCGAAAAGTGCAGGCCGCATTCTTTCGCCTCGTCGGTTTCCCACCACCAGCGCCCCGCGCGCTCGTCCTCGCCTGGCTGGACAGCGCGCGTACAGGGGTCGCAGCCAATGCTCGTGTAACCCTGCGCGTAGAGCGGGTGCTCCGGCAATTTCTGTTCGCGCGTGTACTGGAGAACATCTTCCGCGCTCCAGTCCGCCAGCGGCGAGATTTTCACGGGCGTGGAGGAGCGGTCCACCACTTCAATATCGCCCCGCGACTCGCTCTGGGAACGCCGCAGTCCGGCAAAGAAGGCCGCCACACCGCGCATTCGCCGTTCGAGCGGCCGCACTTTCCGCACCTGGCAGCAGAGCAGCCGTTGCGGATAGCCGTCGTGGAAGAGATCCCGGCCATGCGCTTCCACCATGGAAGCCACTTCGCTCTCGTCCGGCAGAATGTGCTCCACGGAAATCCGGTATCGCTGCTCCACGGAGCGGATCATGTCATGGGTGGCCTGCGGGAGCCGGCCGGTGTCGATGGTCAGAACAGGAATGGCGGGCGCGATCTTCTGCACCATATCGACGATGACCATGCCTTCGCGCTGGAAGCTGGTCAGCAACGCAAGACTCGCGCCAAACTCGCGCACCGCGGATTCGATGACCCGATTTGCCTCTGAAGCCTTTGACATGGGAACCGGAGACGGCCTGCTTACTGGATGTTATCGGGACAGCCGTGGATTCCGGCAGGAAAGGATGGAGCGGGAGACGGGATTCGAACCCGCGACATCAACCTTGGCAAGGTTGCACTCTACCAGCTGAGTTACTCCCGCTGAACAGCGGAACTTCCATTTTCCCAGGCCGCAGGCGGCCTGTCAAACCGGAACGTATAAGACTATCCTACAGCACTCTTCTTGCTGCCTGCCCGGCATGACAAAATGGTTCATGCCATACGACCTTTCGAAAGCGCTCGCCGATATGGTGGAGCGCGAAGCCGTGGCGCTCCGCTCGTTCCCGGAAAATGAAACCCTGGAACGTCCGTCCGGCCCTTCCAGCTGGTCGTCGAAGGAAGAACTCGGCCACCTGATCGATTCCGCGAGCAACAACCACGTGCGTTTCGTTCGCGCCTCCATGGAACCGGAATTCCACGGTCCAACCTACGCGCAGGACGAGTGGGTTTCAATCCACGGGTATCAGGACATGCCATGGTCTTCCATCGTCGCGTTCTGGATCCAGTACAACACTTTTATCGCCGGTGTGATCGCGCGCATACCGGACGACAAGCTCACCACACTATGTTTTATCGGCGGCGGTGAGCCGGTCACTTTGCGCTTCCTGATCGAGGACTACATGCTCCACGCACAACATCATCTGGATCATTTGTTGCGGCGTGAAAAAGTGGCTCGCTACCCGGCGTGAAACGGCCGCGCATGGCACGTCATTGAAAAAACGGCACATCGTTCCCGCGCCCGCCATCACGCGCTTAAAGCGGCTTGTGTAGTAGAAAAACTCGTAATTAAAACGTAGCGGAATCGATTGCGTTCTGTGTTAGACTACGACCTGTTCGCAGCTTCGAGGGACTGCATTGCCAGCCCCCATCCTGCACGGATCACGAATAGTTGAGCGAGGCGTGAGCCTTCAGCGTGGAAGCCCGAAACCGGGGCTTCAGGAGGAGATTTTTTGTCTTGTGAGTGACGGCCAACGAACACCCTGGGATTTGATTCAGGAACAGCTTGCGAAACGCCTGAATCCCGATAGCTACCGGAACTGGATTCTGCGCACGCAGTATGCCGGTCTGGAAGACAGGGTTCTTGCCGTCCGCGTGCCGGATGAAGGCACGCTTTCGTTCCTTGAAGAGGAATACGGCCAGCAAATCCAGGATCTCGCCCATGGTCTCGCGCTCGGCATCGACCGCGTAATCTTCACTGTCGATGGCGTCCGTCCCGCGAATGGGAGCGATCGCACTCCCGGGATTTCCGATCTGGAATCGCCCGTCACGCTGAACCCGCGCTTTACGTTCGAATCCTTCGTTGTCGGCGCTTCCAATCAATTCGCGCACGCCGCCGCGCAGGCCGTCGCAATCGATCCATCACGCCGCTATAATCCGCTCTACCTCTACGGCGGTGTGGGGATGGGCAAAACTCACCTTATGCATGCCATCGGACGGGCTCTCATCGCGCGCGGCAAGATGCGTATTATCTACACCACGAGCGAGCGCTTTACGAACGAAGTCGTCAGCGGTATCAAACTGGGACGCATGCCGCAACTCCGCGAGCGTTATCGCACCGCGGATGTTCTACTGATCGACGATATCCAGTCGCTCGGCTCACGCGATCGAACCCAGGAAGAGTTTTTCCACACGTTCAACGAACTGCACGATGCGCAGAAGCAGATCGTCATTTCGAGCGATTGCCCGCCGAAAGAAATAGGGGGACTTGTGGAACGTCTCCGTTCCCGGTTCGAATGGGGACTGATGGCTGACATCCAGGCGCCGGACCTCGAGACACGCATGGCGATTCTGCAGAAGAAAGCGGAATTCGACGGTGTTCGCCTTCCCACGGACGTCTGTACATTCATCGCCGACAAAACCAAGTCGAATGTCCGCGAGCTCGAAGGCGCGCTGACCAAGCTGATCGCTTATTCCTCGCTCACCCAGACGCCCATCTCCATTGTGATGGCGCGTCAGGTTCTGAAGCACCTGCTTGAAAGAAACGATCGCCGGATCACGATCGATTCCATCGTCAAGGCCGTCTCCGAGAAGTACGGGATCAAGCCCGGACAACTCAAGGAAAAGAGCAATCGTAAGGAAATTGTTGGTCCTCGTCAGGTCGCCATGTATATCGCGAAAGAGCTCACCCAGGCCTCTCTGCCGGAGATCGGACGCGCCTTCGGCGGCAAGCATCACACGACCGTCATCCACTCGATCGATAAAATCGCGAAGGACCGCCAGCAGAATCCGGAACTCAACAAGGTTATCAACAGCGTAATCGATTCATTTCAATAGGCTTATTTTTATTTACACAGATAGCTCCACGGAAACCCTCTGGAAGTCTGTGTAAAAAGAGTGACGCGCTCCGGTTCACACCTCGGGCGCGTTTCCTTTTCACAATCCGGATTAGGCAGAACATCTTTTTTTTTGTATAATTTAGAGAGGCTTCCACATTTCCACCGCTTCGACGAATACGGTATAGATTCTGGATCTATCTATAGCCTTTCGTAGAGAGCCCTGTGGGTTCGTTTATTCGAATCCGCGGGTGGGGTGTCGGGCGAGAGAAGAAGAGAGGAGTTGAGCGACCCAAATGGAGTTCACAGTCAGTAAGGCCGATCTGGCGCGCGAATTAGGGCTGTTGCAGGGTGTGGTCGAAAAGAAGACCACGATTCCGATCCTCTCCAACGTTCTTCTGGAGGCCCGGGGAGATCGCCTTTATCTCACCGCGACGGATCTGGAGCTGGGTATGAGAACTTCCTGCCCGGCGAAGGTGAAGAAGGAAGGGACGGGTACAATCCCGGCTCGCAAGCTCCTCGATTACGTGCGCCTGCTCCCGGACGCCGACATCAGCGTCAAATTTGGCGAGAATCACTGGGCGTCTCTGACCTGTGGCCGGTCGAAGACCCGCATTGCCGGCATGAGCCGTGAAAGTTTTCCCGAGCTCCCGGCCATGCCGGAGACCGTCGCTCAGATTCCGGTGAAGCAACTCACCTCGATGATCAGCCGCACCATGTTCGCGATCTCGATGGAAGAGAGCCGGTTTACGCTGAACGGCGCGCTGCTTCTGCTCAGCGAGAAAGGCCTCACGATGGTAGCGACAGACGGCCACCGCCTCGCCTATACCCACACCAATGCCGGAGCGCAGGCTGCCGCCTACCGCGCCCTGGTACCGCGTAAGGCGATGTCCGAAATGATTCGCCTGTCAGACGGCGCGGGCGATGACACGAGGGCTGGCTTCGCGGGAGACGACAATCATCTTTTCTTCGAATTTGGCTCCCGGTTGCTCATCACTCGCAAACTGACGGGCAACTTTCCGGATTACGACAGGGTGCTCCCGGCGGACAACACCAATATTGCGACTGTCAGCAGGGATGAGGCCAAATCCGCGATTGAGCGCGTGGCGCAGTTTGCCGACGAACGTTCCCGCGCGATCCGCGTCCAGTTCGCATCCGGTGAAATCCGGATTTTTGCATCCGCTCTCGAAACCGGCGAATCGGAAGAAGCAGTATCGGCCACTTACGCCGGCCCGGAACTCGAAATCGGCTTTAACGCACAGTATCTGCTCGACTTCCTGCGCGTGGTTTCGCAGGACCAGATTTCGTTTTCACTCAAAGATCAGAAAAGCGCCGGTGAGCTTCAGCCCGCGGGCGCGGAACAGCAGGACGAATACCGCTACGTCGTGATGCCGATGCGCATCTGACGTCGCCTGAAAACGCATTAGATATGGCAAATGAATACGATTCATCCTCCATTAAAGTTCTGGAGGGTCTGGAAGCCGTTCGCAAGCGCCCGGCCATGTATATTGGCTCGACGCGCGAAGCGGGTTTGCATCATCTCGTCTATGAGGTTGTCGATAACTCGGTAGACGAAGCTTTGGCGGGTTTCTGTTCGGAAATCAACGTCACCATTCATATCGACAATTCGGTTACTGTCGTCGATAACGGACGCGGCATCCCGGTCGACATCCACAAGGAAGAAGGCGTGTCGGCGGCGGAAGTGGTCATGACCAAGCTGCACGCCGGCGGCAAGTTCGATTCGAATAGTTATAAGGTGTCCGGGGGTCTCCATGGCGTTGGCGTGAGTTGCGTGAACGCCCTCTCGGACAAGCTCGAGCTGGAAATCTGGCGCGAGGGTTTTACCTGGGAGCAGGAATATTCGCGCGGGGTTCCACAGAAGCGCCTTGAAAAAACCGGTAAGGCGCCGCGTAATCGTACAGGCACCAAGGTCACATTTCACCCGGATCCCACGGTGATGGAAGCGAGTGTCTTCAGCTATGACACGCTGGCGCAGCGTCTGCGTGAACTCGCGTTTCTGAACAAGGGCCTCAAGATCACGCTGACGGACGAGCGCGTGGAGCCGGAGAAGATCGGCGAGTTTCTGTATAACGGCGGTATCGCGGAATTCATCAAGCACCTGAACCGCGGAAAATCCGTTCTGCACGATCAGCCGATCTACGTGGAAGGCGAGCGCCCGGGGCCGAGCGGCACGGTTGGCATTGAAATCGCGCTTCAGTACAACGATGGTTACGCCGAAACCTTGTTCAGCTTTGCGAACAACATCAACACGGTGGATGGCGGCACGCACCTGCAGGGCTTCCGCACGGCTTTGACCCGCACGATCAACTTTTTCGGCAAGCAGGCCGGGTTGATCAAGGATGAAAAAGAAAATCTGACCGGTGATGACGTCCGCGAAGGACTGACGGCGGTGGTGAGCGTCAAAGTTCCCCAGCCGCAGTTTGAAGGGCAGACCAAAGGCAAGCTCAACAGCGATATCGCGGGTTCGGTGCAACAGCTCGTCAACGATAAACTCGGCGAGTACTTCGAAAAAAATTCGGCGATCATGAAGCGCATCGTCTCGAAGGCGATCGATGCGGCGCGCGCGCGGGAAGCGGCTCGCAAGGCTCGCGATCTGACGCGTCGCAAGGGCGCGCTCGATTCGGGCGGGTTGCCAGGTAAGCTTGCCGATTGCCAGGAACGCGATCCGGAACGTTGTGAGCTGTTTCTGGTTGAGGGCGAGTCGGCCGGTGGTACGGCCAAGCAGGGTCGCGATCGCCGTTTCCAGGCAATTCTCCCTCTGAAGGGCAAAATCCTGAACGTCGAAAAGGCGCGCTATGACCGCATGCTGGGTCACGAAGAAATTCGCGCGCTGATCACGGCCATGGGCACCGGTATCGGCAAAGACGATTTCGACGCCGCCAAGCTCCGCTACAGCAAGATCATCATCATGACGGATGCGGACGTGGACGGTTCGCACATCCGCACGCTGCTGCTGACCTTCTTCTTCCGGCACATGAAGGAGCTGATTGAGAAGGGCAACGTCTTTATCGCGCAGCCGCCGCTTTATCGCATCAAGCGAGGCAAGAGCGAAAAGTACATCAAGAACGAGCAGGAATTCACCCGCGAAATCATGCGGCGCGCCACGGAGAATCTCACCATTCAGTTCGGCCACAATGGCAACGCCGGCCAGCTGGAAGGCGGCGAACTCCGCTCGTTCCTGATGAATCTCGATGAATACCAACAGTTCTTCCACAAGCTGGAGCGCCGACTGCGCGAAGATCGCGTGGTGGAGGTTCTGGCGAACATCGATTTGAAAGTTGACGCCAAAGCGGATTTCACGGTGAAGGAAAATGTGGAGGCGCTCGCGGCCGCGCTGGTCAAAGTGGGCGTGGACGCAAAGGTGGAGGCCGACGAAGAGTATTCGGCGTGGTTTGTCACTTTCCACGATTCGACGAACGGGATTCGCCGCGTGGATACCGAGCTCTCTCACCATCCGGAGTACCGCAAATACCGCAATCTCGCGAAGCAGCTTGCAAAAGCGAATCAGCCGCCGTTCACCGTTGTGAAGGGCGAGCATCGCGACATACAGGCCGACTGGCGCAGCCTGCTCGATCATGTCAAAGCCGAGGGCAAGCGGGACGCCTCGGTCCAGCGCTACAAGGGTCTTGGCGAAATGAACGCCGAGCAGCTCGCCGATACAACGATGGATCCGGAAAAACGCACCATGCTTTCGGTGCGCGTGGAAGACCTGGTCGCGACCGATCAGATTTTCACAACGCTGATGGGTGAAGACGTCGAGAACCGCCGGCGGTTCATTGAAGATAACGCGCTCGACGTGAAAAACCTCGACGTGTAACGGCTACTCCGGAAGAGTGCGGGCCAGCAGCCCCGGCTTCGCCCGATTCCGGAGACTGTACCAGCGCTTTCGGAACTCAATATCGATGCCTTCGGCCATGAGCCTTGCGGCTTCAAGCGGAGTACCCGCCATTCGGCACAGATCCAGTCTGTACCCGAACTTCTCGGCAAGCGTTGCCGTGTTCCCCTCCACGCGCGTCACCATGTTTCTGATGTGGCGCGCGGAAAGCTTTGACCAGAGCCAGGGAACGTCGAAGCCGTCCACATCTAGCGCCAGAGCTTCATTGAAGCAATTTTGCGCCCCGAGCGCGAGGGCGATGAACCGTCCCGTTTGCGAATGCCGCAGGACGAGTTCGCGAACCGACTGCTGTTCGGCGCCTGTGAGATGGCGGGCAATCCTGAGGGTGTCGTAAAGCCAGCGAATGCGATGGAAGGCGTGATTCGCGGCGTGTACGCCGCAATAGAACAATTCGTCAGCCGGGGAAAAAACCATCGATTCGAATCCGGCTGGCGATGACCATTTACAAGCGCGTTCGATAAACTCGCCTGCGGGCAGGAAGGCGCCACCGCCCTTCAGGCGATAGTGAATTTCCACGCGTGGGAGCTGAGCCGTCGATGGAAAATCGAGGTGTTTGTCGATTTCCCGATGGAGTCGCCATGGGCGCGAGCCAGGGAGATCGAATCCCAGCTTCATCATCAATCGCGCTGCGCGCCCGATATCCTCCTCGCGCACCAGAAGATCCAGATCATTGGCGGGCCGCAGAAAGGGCTGGTCGTAAAAGCGCTCTGCCAGCAGCGGGCCTTTGAGCGACACACATGGGATTCCCTCTCCGGCGAAAGCTTCGACCAGCCGTCGCAGCGCGCTGAGGCGTTGCGCATGCCGCCGATGGTGGGTCATCAGTACCTGATCTCGCCATGTCTTTTCGGATGGCGGCAACCAGGCGGAGGTCACCCATGCAAGATGTGCGATGAAGCGATGCACCTCGGCGAGACGTTTGATCTCTTCCCAGACCGCGGGTTGGCCGACGAACTCCGAGGCCCGCTCCGGGGATCGCAGAATCGCCAGCAGGCTATCCAGTGCATTCGAATCCTTCACGCGCAATTTGACCACAGTATGACATCCGCGAACTTTTCGGCGCATGTCACAATTGGCGAGGAGATTGAGCGAACGAGATGAGCGGGATCTACGGGATGGTGCGGCTGGACGGGGCGCGCGTCACACGCGAGATGCTGGAACCGCCAGGTGCGGCGATGGCCGGCTGGGGTCCGGACGGGCATGGACAGTGGACCGGCGAGCAGGCGGGCCTCGGCTTTCTCAGTCTCCACACCACGCCCGAGTCTTTCCATGAACGGATGCCGGCGAGCCTTGGCATCGCGCCCCATCTCTTTATCGCAGCCGACGCGCGCATAGACAACCGCGACGAACTTTTTCATGCTCTCCGCGTCCCAGCGCGTGGCCGCGCGCGAACCCCTGACAGCAGCCTGATCCTGCTTGCGTACGAGCGATGGGGGGCAGAGTGCGTCAAACGCCTTCTGGGCGACTTCTCCTTCGCCATCTGGGACGCCCGCGAACGGCTCCTGTTCTGCGCGCGCGACCCGCTCGGCTGCCGGCCCTTCTATTACCATCCGGGCGATCGTACTTTTTTCTTTGCTTCGGATATCAGAGGCGTCCTCGCAGGTGTGGAATCGCCTCGCCTGAATGAGCCATTGCTCGCGGCGCATCTGCAAATGAGGGCCTATTATGCCCGGAAAGCCCTGACCTTTTACGAAAATATCCTGAAACTGCCGGCGGGCCACACGTTGCTTTTGGCAGGCGGCACGCTCCGGCTGAATCGGTATTGGTCCCCCGAGAATGTTCCGGAACGATCGGGCGCAGCCGAAGGAGAGCTCCGCGACCTCTTCCGTCAGGCGGTTGAGTGCCGCCTTCGATCGGCCTTCCCGATTGCCGCGCATCTCAGCGGAGGCATCGATTCGTCCGCTGTGACGCTGCAGGCCGCGCGCCTCCTCCATACTCAGGGCCGGCAACTGGCGGCATTTTCCTGGTCGCCGCCGGCCGACACTGGCTCCAATGAATACCGTCGCATTGACGCTGTGTGCCGGCAAGAGGAGCTGCATTGCGAGTACTTACCGGTGACCGCGGCCAGTCTCCTCCAGGTCATGGAACGAGATTTCACGATTGAACCGGTGGAACTGCTGCCTCGCGAAGAGAATGTCCAGCTGAGGGCCGAAGCTCTGGGGATCCGGGTGATCCTCTCCGGCTGGGGCGGGGACGAAGGCATCACACACTGGTGGCAAAAGGAGCACGGGCTCCGTCCTCGTGACTGGGTTCTGAGCCGGCTCCCGGATAAGCTCTATTCGCGCGTCCATCGCAATCCCTTTATGAAGTACGCGTCTTCCTGTATTCATCCGGAATTCGCGGCGCGACATATGCAGGCATTCGGGAAGCTTCAGGGCCCTCCCTTCCGCAGGATGCGGGACTCCCGCGCCACTATTCTGCGCCAGCTCGATCTCGGCTACCTGCCGCGGCGAATGGAAGATTGGGCGGTGAGCGGCGCGCAGCGGCGAATCGTCTATTCCTACCCACTGCTCGACCGGCGGCTGGTGGAATTCGCCCTTAGCGCGCCTGCCGGAACTCCACAGAGGCGGCTCTTCACCGGCAGCATGGCTGATTTGCTGCCTCATGAGATCGACTGGACCGCGGACGAGGGCGAACCCGCAACGCTTGCGGCGCTCGAAAAAGAACATGTCGCCGCGCATGTGCAATGGCTGGTCCGGCGCCGGGCGCTGCCAAAGGCCGCGCAATCCTTCGTCGAGCCAGGCCGAATTCGGCAGTTCATCGAGGCCGCAGAGCGCGCCGGATCTCTCCGTTTCCTTCAGGGGGTGAAGGAAGCGATCGGTTGTTACGCGATCCAGCGATTAAAGCAATAAGGGGAAGCTGCCGATGAACAAATCATGCAGTCAAAAATTCCCCGTGAGGCTCCCGAGCTCCCTCCCCGTAAGGAGTGGAGCCCACCGCAGTGCCGCCGGAAAGTCTGGCACACGCCGAAGTTAGCGCCGCTCGAGTTCATTCAGACGCAGGATGGCCTTTTCGCCCATGTCCCCGAAAACTCCAGCGGCACGGTGACTCACTCATAACAACCGCCGGTCGCCTCTACGCGACGTGCTAGCCTGAGCGAGGAGTGCGCGTTTACCGAGCTTTTGGCCTTGATATTGGCTCCGAATTTCCGTTACCGGAACTGCCAGTCAGTGACGGCGAACCGGACGTGTGGATCCGCCGCGGCCCCGTAGGCGAGTGGCAGGGGGATGCCGCGATTCGCTACGGGCAGCGCTTTTTTATTCGGGGCCGGGAATGGATGATCCGGTTCAAACTTCTGCCGTTCGCCGCGCTCATTCGAGACGGCAAATCCATCCAGGTAGAAGCCGACCCAGCGAAGGATATCATCTCCTCGCTTCACATTCTGGGAAGCTGCACCGGCGCGTTGCTCTTCCAGCGGGGCCTTGTACCCCTTCACGGCAATACCATCGCGACAAAGCACGGAGCAGCGATGTTTGCCGGCAAAATCGGTGCCGGCAAATCCGCCACCACCATGGCAATGCTGCGCCGCGGTCATCAACTGGTTGCCGACGATATCAGCGCCGTCTCGGTTGAGGCGAGTCAACAGGCGGTTCCTCCTCTGGTGCTGCCGGGCTTCCCCCGCCTCAAACTCTGGCGCGCGAGTCTCCAGCATTTCGGCTGCGATCCGGCGGAGTTTCAGCACCTCCGGCCGGGCCTGGACAAATTCCATGTGCCTGTCATGGAGCAGTTCACGGACAAGCCCCAGCCGCTGCGCGCGATTTATATTCTTGAGCCCGGGGATGCGACGGAAGTTCGCGTCCGCACTCTTGCGGGTCTGGAGAAACTCCAGGAGCTTCGGCCGCACCTCTACAAGCTTCGATTTCCGGATGCGATCCAGAATTTCCCGCCGCTGATGGGGAAGGTTTGCCGGATGGTTGACCTGGTGAAGGTCAGCATTGTGGAGCGCCCGCGGGAAGGCAATTCGATCGAGGCGGTGGCGGATGCCATCGAGCGCGATCTGGCGGTCGGCTAT